>NZ_JBQPTH010000001.1:0-441705 GCF_052220245.1 Geobacillus sp. BK01 | reverse complement strand
CGGGTTATGGCATTCGAAAATAAAATTGTCGAAGCGTTTATCGAAATTCCAACCGGCAGCCAAAACAAATACGAGTTCGACAAAGAGCGGGGCATCTTCAAGCTCGACCGCGTCTTGTACTCGCCGATGTTTTATCCGGCTGAATACGGCTACTTGCAAAATACATTGGCGCTTGACGGCGATCCGCTCGACATTTTGGTCATTACGACGAACCCGACGTTCCCGGGCTGTGTCATCGATACGCGCGTTATCGGCTTTTTAAACATGATCGACAGCGGGGAGGAAGATGCGAAACTAATCGGCGTGCCGGTTGAAGATCCCCGCTTTGATGAAGTCCGCTCGATCGAAGACTTGCCGCAGCACAAACTGAAAGAGATCGCCCACTTCTTTGAACGTTATAAAGACTTGCAAGGCAAGCGGACGGAAATCGGCACATGGGAAGGGCCGGAAGCCGCCGCGAAACTGATTGAAGAGTGCATCGCCCGCTACAATGAGCAAAAAAATCAGTAATTGACATTAGACACTCATCACCATCGAGACCGCAAACCTTGTTGATTTCCGAACTATCTCGCCCATATCTTTTGGTATGGGCGTTTTTCTTTTTCTAAACCCGAACATTCTTACACAAAAAAGCGCTTTCATTTGTATAACCTCTTCAGACCCCATTGACAGAACCCATTTTCGTATGTTAAATTATCAGAAATTTAACATCTCCGAAAAAGAAAGGGGCACCGACTGTGTTTCGCGTACTCGTTTCTGACGCCATTAGCGAAGAAGGCTTGGCGCCGTTGCGCACATCAGCGCATATTGACATCGTGCAGCAAAAAGTGAGTGAAGTGGAGGAACAATTGCATACGTTTGACGCCCTGCTTGTACGCAGCGCGACGAAAGTAACAGAAGAGCTATTGGAGAAAATGACGAACTTGAAAATTGTCGGCCGCGCCGGGGTTGGCGTCGACAACATCGATATTGACGCGGCAACAAAACGCGGCATTGTCGTCATTAATGCACCGAACGGCAATACGATTTCGGCTGCCGAACATACATTCGCGATGATGGCAGCGCTCGTCCGTCGCATTCCACAGGCGCACATTTCCGTCAAATCGCGGGAATGGAATCGTTCCGCGTTTGTCGGCAACGAGCTGCTCGGCAAAAAACTCGGCGTGATCGGCTTCGGCCGCATCGGATCGGAAGTCGCAAAGCGGGCGCGCGCGTTTGGCATGACCGTGCACGTCTACGACCCATTTTTGACAAAGGAGCGGGCGGAAAAACTCGGCGTCTCGATCCATTCGCTCGATGACGTGCTGGCTTCTGCCGACATCATCACCGTCCATACACCGTTGACGAAAGAAACAAGGGGCTTGCTTGGCACGGAAAATTTGGCGAAAACGAAAAAAGGAGTGTATTTAGTCAACTGCGCCCGCGGCGGCATCATCGACGAGCAGGCGCTCATTCCGTTTTTGGAAAACGGCCATGTCGCCGGCGTCGCCCTCGACGTCTTTGAACAAGAGCCGCCGGGCGACCATCCGCTTTTGGCGTTTGATAATGTCATCGTTACGCCGCATTTAGGGGCGTCGACGGTCGAAGCGCAGCTAAACGTCGCCACCCAAGTGGCCGAAGAGTTGCTCCACTTTTTCGAAGGGCAGCCGGTCACCTCGTCGATCAACTTGCCGGCTTTGTCGAAAGACGTCTATGAAAAAATTCAATCATTCTATCATTTAGGACGGAAACTCGGCTTAATCGCTTCGCAGTTTATGAACATCCCGGTGCAAGAGTTGTCCGTCACGTATGCTGGTACGGTCGCCGATTTGGAAACAACATACATCACCCGCAGCTTGCTAGCCGGCTTCTTGCAGCCGCGCGTCGCCTCTACCGTCAATGAGGTCAACGCCGCCATGGTTGCCAAAGAGCGCGGCATTACGTACGGTGAAAAATTTTCCGATGAAACGCATGGGTATGCGAACTCCATTTCGCTCACCGTCCATGGCGAGAACAAAACGTTCACGATCAAAGGAACGCACGTGCCGAACTACGGCGACCGCATCGTCCACTTTGACGGTGTCGCCATCGACTTCGCCCCGGAAGGCCATCTCCTTTACATTCAGCACCAAGACCGGCCTGGGATGATCGGCAAAGTCGGGAACGTGCTCGGGGCGCATGATATCAACATCGCGACGATGCAAGTCGGCCGGCAAGAAGCGGGTGGAAAGGCCATGATGATCCTCTCGCTTGACAAGCCGGTTGATGATGCCGTATTAAAAGCATTGACCCAAATTGCGGACATTGAAACCGTCAAACGGCTTGAGGCGTAATCATAAAAACGCAGGCTTCCTGTTTCGAAGCCTGCGTTTTCTCGTGATTATCGTTCCGTTCAGCCGAGCGGCACCGCTTTCCGCTCCCCTTTCGAGAACGTCATCAGCTCGGTGTAGCCGACGCTGCGGGCGAATTCGATCGCCTTGTCAAAGTCCGCACCGACATGTTCCGGCACGTGCGCGTCAGAGGAGAAGACGATAGGGATGCCTTTTTCATAGCACATTTTCAGCAAACGAGGATCCGGGTACAGCTCGCCGACCGGCTTGCGCAGTCCAGCCGTGCTGATTTCAACGCACGTTTTCGAATTGGCAAGCGCCGTCGTCGCCCGGTCGTATTGTTCGAGCAAAAATTCCTCATCTTCCGGGACATATTTAAAAATTTTCACCAAATCAAGGTGCCCGATAATATCAAATAAGTTCGATTCGGCTAGCGTCACGACTTGATCGAAATATTTGCGGTATGTATCGTACAAATCGCGCCGTTCCCACTCGCGGCGATATTCGACTAAATCGATGCCGAAATCGTCCACCCAATGAATGGAACCGATCACATAGTCAAAATCGTATGCGCGGATGAACGCCGCCATCTCTTCATGCTTGCCTGGCGTATAATCCATTTCGATCGACATTTTTACATCGATGCCGGCATCCCACGCTTCATGGAACAGCCGGACGTAGTCAGCCATATCGTAGCAGCGGCGCGCTTCCACCCATGGATTGGACAAAATGTTTTTTGTTTGGTAAAAATGATACGCGTGTTCGGAAATGCCGAAATGTCTAATCCCTTTTCTCGCTGCTTCGTCCGTAAACCGGCGCAAATAATCAAGCGTCAGCGTCCCCCGTTCGAGATGGTTATGGTAGTCGGTCAACATCTGCCCTTCTCCTCTCCTGATGTTTTCCTCATTATAACGCATCACCGCAAAAGAGGACAACCGTTTTGCGAATATTCATCCAATCATCCGCTAGCGCCAACAAGAAACAACAACCCGACACATACCGCCACACCGGCGACCGCCAAGAGCCTTCTCATGACATCGTCCATTCTTCACCCCTCCTTGCCTTCTTCATGCCATATATGTCTTATGTTAAAACGATGGCCGATAGAACAACACCGCGACGACATTAACAAAACTGTAACAAAATGCACGGCCGGAAAGCGGGCGAGGGCGGCACCGAACG
The DNA here is from genome assembly GCF_052220245.1 of Geobacillus sp. BK01. Taxonomy (NCBI): domain Bacteria; kingdom Bacillati; phylum Bacillota; class Bacilli; order Caryophanales; family Anoxybacillaceae; genus Geobacillus; species Geobacillus sp. BK01. Next base: position 438,214 of record NZ_JBQPTH010000001.1, on the reverse strand, counting down.
CTATGGCCCGGCGGCTGTCAGCAGCCCGGCGTTCGGACCGGCCGGCACTTTGATCGCCTTCCCGAGCGGATACGGACCGATAGCCGAGCGGTCATTGGCCGCCAACGTCACCTCAAGCAAGCCGAACTCTTTCGCTGTCAATAAAATCGCTTCTGCCATGCGCGCTGCATCCGTTGTGTCAGGCGAGGCGGAAAAGCGAAGCGACACGGCGGCATACCGTCCGTTGACATCGACCCGCTCAACCTCCACTTCCGGTGGAATGGCCGGCTCAAGTCCGCGGCCGCCCGATTTTTTCATCCGCTGCACCGCCTCAGGAAACGAGCGGGCGTTGCTCGGGGCCGAGATGAGTACCGCATGGCCGAACGAAGAAAGGCGGTTTATATAATAAATTCGTTTTTGCTGATCCACTTTTGTCGTTTTAAGCTGTCCGGACGCCGACAGGTAAAGGCCTTCCTCCGCTCCGGTGAAAAAGCGGATGTTCTGCCCGCCCATCTGCCTCACTGTTTCCGCCACCGCCACTAAAAACAGCCGCTGCTCCTCGCGATCGGCAGTAAATATGCGATGGCGGGCCGGAACGTGCACCGCCCACACGCGCCCGTTGCCTGCTTCTGGCGCCATCGTGACGCCATCTAGCCATTTGGCTGCGCCCCGCAGCGCCGAGCGGCTGAGTTCATCCAGCGCTGCGGCCAGCCGTTCTCCCGGGGCAAAACGACCGAAAAGCGGGACGGCCACCGGTACAACCATGCCGATTTTCCGGTCAGGCAGGGCGATGACCGCTGTGCTTGCCGCTTCATTCGCCATGAGCGGCGCCACGTCAGCTGCCATCATCACTTCGGCGCGGGAAGAAGCGTCCTTCCTCTCCCATGTCTGGACAGCGGATGAAGAGGCTTCCTGTTTGTCTACCCGTTCTGGAATGATTAGACGGGAACCGGCAAACACAGTGACAATCAACACCGCCGCCGATGCGGCCGCCGGAAGCCAGCGTCGCCTCCAACGCGCGGCCCGCCGGGCGCGCTCCAGCCGCTCATAAACGTCCGCTTTCGCTCGGCGGTCTTTGACGACGGGCAACTGTCTAAGGCCGTGTTGGATGCATCGCTCATTCCAGTTGAGCTTTTTCATGTTGCCCCCCCTCTCGTTCTTCCTCTTCCTCCATATATTGCTTCAGCGCTTTTAGCGCACGATGTTGCGTCGTCTTCACCTTGCTCTCTGTCCAGCCGAGCGCCGCCGCCGTTTCCGCGATCGACAGTGACTGGATGAACCGGAGGACGAGCACAAGCTGCTGATCAACCGTACAGCGCGCCAAACAGCGGTACATAAGTTGAATTTCCTCCTTTTGAATGGCGACCTCCTCCGGCATCGGTTCATCCGCACCGATCGATTCCGCACTCCATTCCGGCGGACCGGCCCATTTGCGCCGATGCTTTTGCCGGCGGAAAAAATCGATCGCCACATGGCGCGCAATGGACAGCAGCCACGTTTTTTCACTGCATTGCCCTTTAAACCGCTTATACGAACGCAGTACTTTCACATACACTTCTTGGACTAAATCTTCGGCATGCTCTCGATTCCGCACCATGTAAAACAAAAAATTAAACAAATCATCATGATATTTTTCATACAACTGTTCAAAGACGGGGTCCATCGTCTCTCCCCCTATTCTTTCCATGGACTGCAGCCAAAAAAAATCCCATTATCTTCATGATAACGGGTGAAAAGCGAAAAGGGAACTGTTTTTTCGGTGAACGACTCACCGGTTAGCGAACGCTTGAAGCGGGAGCTTCTCTATTCCACGACGAACGCAACCTTTCGTCTCCCTGAGCGCGACTTCGGGTCGTTCCGACTCTAGGCATCCGATGATTCGGGGTTCTTTCGCGCCTTGGATCTTTTCCACATGGAAGGCGCTGCCTAGTTTTTGCATCGGATGTTCTCCATGCACCCCCTTCATCTCCCGTTCACAACGAACATGATCGATATGGATTGTATCATGCGTTTTGGCTGACGCCAGCCGACATTCCTCTCCCACCTACTGACCGGGTTACACCCTTCACGGTCCTTGAGGTGGGAGATTTCTTTCGGAAATTGCGTTAAAAACGACAGGCGGTTACAGCTCGGCAAACAGCGGAAAAAAAAGACGGCCAGCCCGTTTCCTTAACACTTGCTCTCCGGCCGGGTCATAGCTGATGAGCAAAGATGTCGCCGGACCACCGGAGACAAAGAGCGGCAGCGGGCACGCACAGGCGCGCCATTGGCGGCCATTGGCGGCCAACAGCTGTGTATATTCATAATAAATGCCTTTTGAACCAACCGGGATCAACTCATAAACATACGGCGAAGCGAGAAGTTCGGCAATCAGTGAAAGCGGCGCGATCCAATCCGGGTGCGCCAACACGGCCGGACCGACGAGCGGGCGGCCGATGACAGCAAACTTGGCCTCTTCCGGCGTGATGCCCATTCGCTTTTGTCCGCTGGCCACCGTTCCAATCGCCGTCACCCCAAGCGCCGACTGCACGGTGGCAAAGTTCGATTCACTGCTGCCGGTGATCGGGAGGGCGAGCCCCAGCTCACTGCCCGCCCGTCCGATGCCGCGGCACAGCGCTTCCCAACATTCATCGGCGATAAAGTTTTGCAGCACCATCGCCTTCGCTTCCGCCCCCACGCTTACTAACTCCATCAAGGCGACGCGGGCGGCAAAATAGGCGGTCGTCTCGGCCGGAACAAAAACAGCGTCGCCCGGTTTGTCTCCTACTGCCGCTGAACCGTCGGCGGCAATCGCTAGTTCAACACTATCGGTGAGCGGGAGAAAGAGCACATCACGCATGCGGCGCTCTCACCCCTGCTTTCGCAGCCAAACGGGTGACAGACGGCATAACCGTCATTGCCACCAATACATTGACGGCAGCGGCCGCCGACAGCGGCGGAATGACCGCGATAACGAACGGCCAGCCGAACGGAATCACAAGCGGCAGCGGCGCCAGCAACACGTTGCCGGCAAAAAAGGCGGCAGCTCCCGCGAAGCGCCAGCCCCGCTCATACATCGCGGCAAACAAAGCGCCAAGCCCCGCCATTTCACAGGCGATAAGCCAATGGAACGGACCGAGCGGCCAGCCGCCGACATAGGCGGAAATGAAGTGGCCAAGCCCGGCGACCATTGCGCCGGCGCGCGGGCCGAGAACAGCAGCAGCGACGAGCGCCGGCGCGCTGTCTAACGCGATGCTGCCGACAAACGTCGGCAGCTTGATGAACGATCCGATGATAGAAAGCGCCAAACAAACAGCCAGCCAGGCAAAACGGCGGTTCATTGCTTCTCCTCCTTGTCGCGGAACACGATGGCGCTCCGCTCGTACTCGACATCGCCCACCCCCAGGCGGGCGTTCACGACACGCGCAGCAGCGAACAAATAATCCGATAAACGGTTCATGTATTTAAGCACGACATCATTGATCGGCTCCGCTTTTTGCAACGAAACGATGCACCGCTCCGCCCTTCTTGTCACCGTACGCGCCAAATGAAGCGCAGCCGCCGCCTTCGAGCCGCCCGGCAAAATGAACTTCTCAAGCGGCGGTGCTTCCTGCACGTACGCATCAATGCGCCCCTCTAAAAACGTGACCATCTCCTCGGTCGCTTTATACGGCAGCTTGCCGTTGACAATGGCCAAGTCGCCGCCGCAGTCAAACAGCTCGTGTTGGATTTTTTGCAGCTCAGCGCAAAGGTCGCGAAACCGCGCATCGTCTGCCAATAAAGCGAGCGCCCAACCGATGAACGAATTGGCCTCATCGATCGTTCCGTACGCCTCAACCCGCAAGTGGTCTTTGTCGACGCGTCCGCCGACTAAACTCGTTTTTCCTTGGTCCCCCGTTCGTGTATACAGCTTCATTCGTCCTCTCCCCCTTATTTTAATCGTTCCGCCAACCCGCACCAAAGCCGGTCGACGCAGCAGCACATGGCAACAAGCCGCTGGTAACATACCCCAACTGCATCGCGCCAACGCCGATCCTCCCGATCGGTAGGAACGACACCTTGCGTTACGTCGGTTCCGATCCAGACGACCGTGCGGCCGCCTGCTCCTTCCTCCCACTGCTTCCAAGCGCAGAAAAACCGCTCCCATTCCTCCGGATCCGGAAGGCGGCGAATGGCGGCTTCGAGCCCGTCCAAGACAACCGTTTTCGCCGTCTTGGCGCCATCCGGCCACCCGTATGGCTCTTGATAACCGTCATGCCATACTATATGAACGCCATCGCTTATTCCGTATCGTTCCCGCACCCATTTTCGTTTTCCTTGGAACGCACCGCCGACAACGAAATGCATCGCTCTCCCCCTTTCCAGCGCTCGATCGTCGATTCCAGCGTATACCCGCCGGAAAACGGCACCTTCCATTCCCAAAACGGACGAGAAACCGGCGCATATTGCTCGAGCACGAAACGGATCGGGCCGCTGTGGGTGACGATCGCCACATGACGGGCGCCCGTTCGCTCAGCCAACGCGATCGTCTCGGCGAGCGCCCGTTTGATGCGCGCTTGAAACGCGGCATAGCTCTCCCCGCCGGGAGGCGCCGTCGAAAATGGCGCTTCGAGCCATCGATTGTACGCACGATCTGTTTTAAGCTCGGTGAACGTTTTCCCTTCCCAGGCACCGAAAAAAAGCTCGCGCCATCCGTTCGTACACCAATCCGGCCCGCGGCTGCCAAACAGCAGGGCCGCCGTTTCCCGGCAGCGGCGAAGATCGCTTGCCACGATGCGGTCAACCCGGCCCGGCCACTTGATCTGCAAACGGCGCAGCCTGCTATGTTCCGCAGCCGAAAGCGGCGCGTCCGTCCAGCCGATATATGCGTTGCGCCGATTCAGTTCCGTCATCCCATGACGGATGAGTGTAAGAGCCAAAGGACGCCCCATAGCACCGTCTCTCCTCCTTCGATGAGCGCGCCAAGCACATCGCCGGTTACGCCGCCAAACTGCTTTTCCGCCCACGGCTTTGCCGCAAGGGAACAAAGCGCCATCACCGCAGCCAGCGCCGCAACCGCCGCCGGCGGAACGCCCGCCGCCGGAAGAAGCAAAAGCACGAGGCACGCCAATCCGAGCGCCCATGCCGCGTCGCGCCATGAACTATATTCGCGCAGCGAAGCCGCCATTCCTGTCGGCTTCGCCAACTTGCCGGCGGAAAGAAGCCAGACGGCCCCGGCCCTTGACAACAGCGGAATGGCGATAAACAGCGCAGCAGAAATGTTTGCTTTGATCGCTTCATACAAAAACAGCCATCGAAACGATAACAAACAAACGAGCGCCAACACAGCAAACGCGCCGACGCGCGAATCGGACATAATCTCTTGCCGCCGCTTGGCGTCACGGTACGAAAAAAAGGCGTCGCTTACATCCATAAAGCCGTCAGCGTGCATCCCGCCGGCAAGCCAAATGCCGAGCCAAAGAAGAAGAAGCGCCAAAAAGGGCGGCGCGCCGAGTGAAAACGCGGCACATAAAGCATATATTCCGGCAACCAGCGCGCCGAGCAGCGCCCCAGCCAGCGGCATCGTGCGCACAAGCCAGCGAACATGGGCAGCGCTCCATTCGATCGGCCGTCGGACCGGGATGATCGTAAACAGCTGCAGCGCCAGCAGCCATCCATTCCATGCCCGCTTCATTGCGGCCACCGTCCTTTCTTCACGCGAAGAAGGCCGCATTCGACCACGGCGGCCGTCGCCGCTTCCGCAACCAACTGTTGATGAAGCCAGCCGAGCGTTTTCATGTAGCGGAACGTGCCACAGTCATCCGGCACGCCGCCGGAAAACAGCTCATTGGACACAACGACAACAGCGCGGCACGCCGCCGCCCACATCCGCACTTGGTCGAGCAGGCGACGGGCGGCGGCAAATGCTCTTTCCTCCGTTTTCCATTCATCGCCGGCAAATAACGCGTTGGCCCACCACACAGTCAAGCAGTCAACAAGCACCACATCAGACGGACGAAGCGCCGCTGACAGCCGATCCGGCCCTTCCGGCGCTTCCCACACCGTCCAAGATGCCGCCATCGCCATCCGCCGCGCTTGATGACGGCGAATGCGCTCTTTCATTTCCGCATCGGTGGCCCGGGCGGTAGCGACATAATGAAGCGTCCCGCCAGCGGCAAGCCGGATGGCGCACGCCTCTGCCGCTTCACTTTTGCCGCTGCGCACCGCACCGCTCACAAACACGATCATCCATCCCACCTCTCAAGCGCCTCAAGCAGCCGGTCGTTTTCGGCCGGCGTTTTGACGGCAAGCCGGATGTAGCGGCCGTCAAGCCCCGGGAAATTCATCGTATGGCGCGGCACAATCCCTTCCTTCAACAAATGAAAAAACAGCGCTTCGGTCCGTCCTGAACGCGGGCGCAACAAATAAAAGTTCACGACCGATAATGAGACATCGTACCGCCCGGCCGGAAGCGACCGGAACACCCGCTCCCGCTCGGCGGCGATCCGCTCTCTCGTTTCGTCAACGAACGATGCCATCGGCAAAAAACGAAGCGCCAACTGTTGGGCGACTTGGCTCGCACTCCAAGGCGGCTGCCGTGTTTTCAGCGCGGAAATCACTTCCTCATCGGCGGCGACATAACCGAGGCGCACCCCGGCCAAATGGTGGATTTTCGTCAACGACCGGAGCACGATAAGGCGCGGATAGCGCCCCAGCCAGCGCATTGCCGTAAACCCGCCGCGCCAAAACGGATAAAACGCCTCATCCACCACGATATACGTACCGGCTTGATCCGCCGCATCAATGAATGACCGAAGTTCATGCTCCGGCATCACCGTTCCGGTCGGGTTGTTCGGATGGCATAAAAAAATGATGTCTTGGCTTGCCGCCCACGCCGTCGCTTCATCAATGTCATATGAGAAACCACATTCTTTCCTAGCCATAAACACGGCCACTTCGCAATCGTAGGTGAGGCAGGCGCGCCGGTATTCGGAAAACGTCGGTTCGAACACGCCGACCTGGCGGCCGGCAAACAGCGACGCCAATAAATAAATAGCTTCTGCCGCCCCGTTGGTGGGGAGCACTTGCCCTGGCCGAATCCGCTCCTGCCCGGCGACGAGCTCCCTGAGCGCCCGCGTTTCCGGATCCGGATACTCGCCGGCCCAGTGAGCCCACTTCTCATCGTCCGGCCAAGCCGACGGCGGCAACCGGTACGGGTTCGTATTGACACTGAAGTCAATATACTCATTTGGGGGCGTTATCCCGCACTGCTCATAGAGTGCGCGCGGATTCGCCCCATGCGCCGGCCAACGCAACGATCATCCCCCCGATCCATAGCAATAGCGTAAACATAAGCACCGTTCCAATCATGATGCGGGTCGCCTGGTGAATATGCGCGGCGCGAAGCGGGACGTCCGGGTCGCCGATCGTCGGCCGCCTTGAGACAACGCCGCCGTATGTATTCGTTCCGCCGAGCTGTACGCCAAGCAATGCCGCCATCCCGGCCTCGGGCCAGCCGCTGTTCGGGCTCGGATGGCAGCGGGCGTCGCGAAACAAAACCGCCAAAGAGCGGCGAAGCCGGCGGCCGCCATAGGCGAGCACCATCACGAGCGCCGTCAGCCGCGCCGGAATGTAGTTAAGCATATCATCGAGCCGGGCGGCCGCCCAGCCAAATTCACGATACGTTTCATTTTTATAGCCGACCATCGAATCGCACGTGTTTACTGCCCGGTACAGCAAGGCGAGCGGCGCGCCGCCCAAGGCCGCATAAAAGAGCGGCGCGGTAACACCGTCACTCGTATTTTCCGCCACCGTCTCCACGCAGGCGCGGGCGATGCCGGCTTCATCAAGCCGCTCGGTGTCGCGGCCGACGATCATCGACAACGCACGCCGCGCCGACAGGAGATCGCCCGCTTCGAGCGGCCGGCGCACGTCTTCCGCCGCCTCCGCCAAACTTTTTGGCGCAATGGCAGTAAAAATGAGCACTGCCTCGACTGCCACTCCAACATACATCGATAAGGCGTAGCTAGCCTGGACAACGGCCGCCGAGAGTCCATAGACGATCACGAGCACCGCTGCCACGGCCGCCGCTCCTTTCAGGCGGCGGCCATTTCCACCGTTCCAGCGCCGGTCAAAATAGGTGATCAACCATCCCATCCCGCGCACCGGATGCGGCAGCCAGCGCGGATCGCCCATGAGGGCATCAAGACACAACGCCAACGTTAATGCAGCCAAATGGGTCACCGCCGTTTCCCCCGCTTCTCCCAACGGTCAAGCGCCTCAACCGTCGCCTCATACACAAGCCGGCCGATCTCCCGCCCAAGCTCCGTTGCCGTTCCGGCATAGGCAAAGACCCGACCAGTTTGCGTGGCCGCCACCGCCACCGAGTCGGTCGATGTTCCAGTGGCGATCGTTCCCGTTTCCCGATCGCCAATCAAACGGTCAGCAAGCGCTTTTGTCTTCGCTTCTGTCGCCGTCATGACCGCCTGAACGAACGCCGCCTCGGTCAGCGTGCCATCGATGACAATGATGAGATTGATCGTCCCCGGCTTGACCGCGAGCGGCTGATGCTGCCAAGCGCGGGCGGCGTCGACCGCATTGCCGACGCCGGCTGTCGCCAAAACCGAAACAGAAAAGGCTTCCCCGTTTTCTCGACGCCAGACGGCATCGCGCACATCGACCGCCGTCATCATCCCGACCGTCCGGGCGACGGGAAACCGATGCCGTTCCAAATAACGCCGCATTTCCTCTTCCGCGTCGCGGCAATCATAGTCGAGGCCGACATGGCGGTTGACGAAATGGGTCGCCCATTGAAACCCGGCGCCCACGAGCGCTGAAGACAAGACGCGCAGCGGTTGGCGGGCGGCAAGAACAACCGCGTCATCGAGAAATGACGGGCGCAGCCCGCCGGTGAGCAATGTCTCCTCGCGCTTGTGTTGCGGCACAAACGAAAACACTGGCTTGGCCGCCGCCGGATGGGCCTGGCGCACGACCGGGACGGCAAACACTTCATTCAGCAACCCCGGCGTCATGACGTCCGCCGGTGCACCGAGCGCAGCGGTTTTCCCCTCTTTTAAAACGAGCACCCGGTCGCAATATAAACTGGCAACACTCATATCGTGAAAGACAGCGACAACTGTCAAACCGCGCGCGTGTGCGGCTCGGGCGAGTTGGTTCAGAAGCCGGACTTGGCCGCTCATATCCATATGGTTCGTCGGCTCATCCAACAAAAGCAGCTGCGGCTCTTGGGCGAGCGCGCGGGCCAAATAGGCGCGCTGCCGCTCGCCGCCGCTCAACCGCTCAAGCGGCTCATCGATTTTGCCGGCCAAGCCGACAGCGGCAAGCGCCTGTTGAACCGCGGTTTCGTCCTCGGTCGTCCACGTCGGAAACAAGCCATGCTGATGGGCGTAGCGTCCGAGTGCCACCATCTCTTTCACCGTATAGCCGTGCGCCGTTTCCACTGTTTGCGGCAGGACGGCGGCCAACCGCGCCCATTGTTTCGCCGAAAGCGCCATCAGCGATCGGCCATCGATGACGATCTCCCCGCTTGTCAGCGGCAACTCTTTGCTGATGAGTTTGAGCAATGTCGTCTTCCCGCTGCCGTTCGGCCCTAAAATGCCGAATATTTCGCCCTTTTCCACGGAAAATGTCACGCCGTCAAGCACTTGTTTCTGTCCATACCGATGCGATATGGCACGCACGTCGAGCATGGTCATCCCATCTTTCGTTTCGTTTTTCGGAAAAATAGGGCGGCAAACAGCGGGGCGCCGATGAGCGATGTAATGACGCCGATCGGCAGCTCGCGCGGCTCAATGATCGTCCGTGCCGCCACATCGGCAAGCACAAGAAACGCTCCGCCGTACAAGAGCGACAGCGGCAAAAGCACCCGATAGTTCGGCCCGCACACAAGCCGGACCATGTGTGGAACGACAAGCCCGACAAAGCCGATCGTTCCCGACACCGACACTGCCGCGCCGGTGAGCAGCGCGGCCGCCGTTAAAATGATGATTTTGCGGCGTGTCACATCGACGCCGACGTGAAGCGCCGCCGCCTCGCCGAACGCGAACGCGTTCAGTTCGCGGCCGTTGGCGATAAGCGTTGCCGCACCAACGAGAAAAAACGGCAACAATAGCCCGCTATACTTCCATCCGCGCATCGCCACGCTCCCCATCAGCCAGGAGATGATTTGCCGCAGCTCCTCGCCCGTCAAGGCGATCATGAGCGAAATGAAGGCGCTGAAAAAGGCGCCGAAAATAATGCCGGCTAAAATGATCGTCTCGACCGACATTCGCCGTTCAACCATGCGGGTGAACGTCAAGACAGCGGCAAGTGTCGCCATGCCGCATAAAACGCTCACGATCGGCAGCGTAAACGTGCCGAGCAGCGGCCATTGCCAGCCGAGAAAAATAACGAGCACCGCCCCGACGGACGCGCCGGACGAGACGCCGAGCGTATACGGGTCGGCGAGCGCGTTTTTCAACAATCCTTGAAACGCCGCTCCGGCCAGCGCCAAGGAAGCCCCGACCAAAAAGGCAAGCACCACGCGCGGCAGGCGAATCGCCATCACAATCGGCACCCAATCCGCCGGAATGTCGGCTGGAAGCGGCACGCCAACCCATTCAGCAGCAACAATCCGGACAATAGAAGAAAAGGGAATCGACAGCGACCCGGTCGATATCCCCACGAGCAGTGAAAAGACAGCCGCAGCAGCGGCCACGATATACATCCACGTTTTACTTAAACACATCCGGGTAAATGGCTTTGGCAAGTTCCTCGACCCCTTCGACAAGACGCGGACCCGGCCGGCTCACTAGGTCGGTGTTGACATCATACACCCGCTTGTTTTTCACGGCCGGCACGTCCTTCCAAGCGGCGCGCTCAAGCACTTGTTTCGCTCCCCCGTATGTCGTGATGATGACGTCCGGTTTGTATGCGACCGCTTGTTCCTCGGTCACCATCGGCCAGCCTTCTAAGCTGCCGGCAACATTTTTGGCAGAAATCACCTTAAGCATCTCGTCCATAAACGTTCCTTTGCCGGTCGTATACAGTTGCGGCGGCGGCGACACTTCAATCCAGACATTCGCCTGCTTGTCAGCCGGAATTTGTTTGGCTTTTTCCTTCACCTCCGCCAGTTTCGCCTTCATGTCATTGATGACTTGCTCCGCTTTGTCCGCCGTTCCGGTCGCCTTGCCGATGAGTTCAATCGACGCATACACATCGTTAAACGACGCGGCGTTATGGACAACGAGCACGGTGATGCCGGCGTCTTTCAATTGCTGCAGGCCGTCCTTCGAGTTATGGGCGCTTGATGCGTGAGCGAGAACAAGATCCGGCTTCAGAGAAATAATTTTCTCGACGTTAAATTCCATGCCGCCGATTTTCGTTTTCGTTTTCACATCCTCTGGATAATTGTCAAAATCGCTGACGCCGACGATTTTCTCGCCAAGTCCCAACGCGTAGGCGATTTCCGTATTGCTTGGAATGAGCGAGACGATTTTTTGCGGTTCTGCTTTGATCGTCACCTCTTCCCCAAGCCCGTCTTTCACCGTCACCGGAAACGCCGTTTGTTCCGTTTTCGGTTCTTCTTTTTTCGCAGGCTCGGTGCTGCCATTCGCCCCGCCGCAGCCGACGAGCACGGCGGCCAAAAGGAAGAACACCGCCACCACCGCCGGCCATGTCCAACGTTTCATCCGTCATTCCCCCTTCAGTGATGTATGTACAATAAAAAACGCCCATTCCGCCTAAATCTGGGAATGAGCGCGAAACAGACCGCCAATGGGCACAACAATGCCCTATGCGACTGTTTCCGCGTCTCACCCCCCGAAGATTCGGAAACTGCGGCAAGCAAGGCAGGTCTACTGACTCATGCTTCATCCTACTCTGAAGCCTTCCCATGCAGAAGACGGCGCAAGCCATCAGGCCGCACAGTGGCGATTTCATTTCGTCCGCATTGACAGTTGCGGGGACAGTTCCGGATTCCCACCGGATTCCCTATTAAGCCTTTTCGGCACCTTGCTGCGAATGGATTCAGTTATGGGATATGGACATTTTTATAATAATGCAGCGTTTAGCATTTGACAACTATGAATTTACAGCACTTCACCTTCCCACTCTTGCAGATAATCGAGACGGATTCATGACCCATGCTTCATAAGGAACAGAGCATCCCCTTTTCATCGCATCGAGCACCCGCGATTTCAAATGCGGCCATGTCACATATTCATCAATATTCGACTCATCGATCAACACAAACTTCGCCTCTTGAATTTCCTCAGGCTGGGGAGAAACGTTTCCTTTCACATATGTCGCTTTAAATACAATGTTTATGATATTTTTAGTTTCATTGTAATACACGCCGCTGACCCCGATGAGACGGATGTCAACGCCAGTCTCTTCATGCACCTCACGATGAACGGCCCGATCGAGCGGCTCGCCTGGTTCAACTTGTCCGCCCGGCATTTCCCACGTATCGGAGCGGTCATAGCTTTTAACAAGCAAAACCTCTCCCGTGTCATTCGTAATATAGGCTGAAACGCTGATAATGGCTTGTTGGTGTTTATCCATCAAGCTCTCCTCCTACATCGCGGAATGATCCTAGCCCTCTCCTGCAGAAAAAAAGCAGCTGCCCCATCTATACTGCCATCTTGAAAAAAATAAGGAAAATCCGTGGTGCTAGTTGAACATTAACGCCTCACGTGATGACACAGCGCAAGAGGGACAAGATCTCCACAACAGCATAGGCATGATGTTGTCCGTGCCTCGCTAGTTGGTGACGGATCTATTAGAAAAACTCTATTTAACGGAAAAACGGAGCAACCGACAACAACAGTTATATCGAGAGCGTTCAGGGAACATCTCCCTAGTGAATAAGTTTCCAATGACATACTGATACCCTGCTCGTTCCGAAGTAAAACAAAACAACTTTCCAAGAATATGAATGGCGATTATGCCCCATTTCCTTGCTTTAACAAATGACGATTTCAGCGCTACAATACATTTAGAGCCGCCAGACAGTTGCGCTGATACCAAGAACAAGATCGCCGTATATTGCTTTTGAATTTCCGCTTGATCCGTTGTAAAATGAAGACGCTCTTGTATGGGATTTCTCCTTTCTAATGTTAGGTGAGCACTTTCATTTTATAAAGGAGATTTTCATACAAGGACTATTTTTATGCTCGTCTGATTTTATCTAGCACCACGGGTAACTAAACATCATGCAATACATATCTTTTTATATATATAAGTTGCCATTTTGTTTTCCATGGTATTGTTCGCTCTTCTTGTCACCGTGCCAGCTTGTCAGGTGATAAAGACGGGACATGGAGATCGGAAATTCTTTATTACAACCTATATATATTCAGAATTTAACTTCTTCTTATAATTGATAACGCGGTAAAAATAGAGTGTAAATTAAAAATTTCCAATAATGATTTATAATTGTACATGTAACAGATAGCAATGAAATCTATACCAACGCGGCTGCTCTACCCCGTTAATCTTTAATTGATCAAATACCCATTCAACGCATTATGGAGATCAAACAGACACTTTTCAAATCCAGTTTTCAAGAAGACAGCAATCACATAACCATAGGCACCTTTTGTTTCTCCACTATTCCAGCGGTTAATCGAGAAAACAAAAAGAATTCTCACTTGTTCAACCGTTCTTTATACCTTTAAACTAGTAATACCGAGTTGAAATGACCCATTTTGTTTGGGGATCATACTACAAGAATGTTTCAAAGGGCCGTACCATCCACCATGATCACTTTCAGAGATTAAACACATACATCGTTTAAGAGATGATGATGAACGTCAGAAAATTCTTGCTTTTGAAAGCATCGGCTGGTCCTTGAAAAGGTGGACAGATGAGAGACTCATAAATACATCAAAAATAGCAAAAACAGCGGAAGATGTTCATCAACTGCTACAAAGAATCGATCGTAAAGCACGTTTTCCAAAATAAACATTTAATCAATTGCCTTTTTAGACACCTGTGGTCTTCCCGCCACATAAGGTATTTCCAGAAAAAAGTTGATCGATGCATCGAAATAAAGCCTCTAAAAGAGGATCGATTTCATCGGTGTATTCGATCAAAGAATTGGAACTCTTGATAGTGTCACCCTTTTGAAGTTTTTTAGTAACTGTATATGATTCCCAATAAGAGTGGATTTTTTGTGTCCCTTTATTCATCCGTTATGCGTTTTGCAACCCGTTCCTTGATTTAAAATAATCTCGTTTTAGAATAGAGTATATAGCCATATCCCTAAATTTACCTTTAATATACCAATGTTCTCTCATAACCCCTTCAAATTGCATCCCTAACTTTTGTAAAACTCTTAAAGATTGAACATTTTCAATCATAGCAAATGCCTCAATTCTGTTTAATTCCATCTTGTCAAAACCAAATTCAATGATTTTATTAGCCGCTTCAACTGCTAATCCCTTCCCCCAATACTTATACGATAAAACAAAACCTATCTCAGCTTTATGATGATTGGGTAACCATTTAACTATATCAATTGTCCCGATCATTTTATTGTCTGCTTTTGAAACGATTCCCCACGGAGCTAAACTACCTTCTTTATAAGACTTAATTACAAATTCTAAAAATTGAATTGAATCTTCAATGGTATGATGAGGTCTCCAAGGTAAATATTTGCAGTTTTCCGGATTTGACGCATAATCAAATAAATCATATGCATCATCTAACGTTAATTTTCTTAATATTAAACGTTCAGTAGTAAGTGTAGGCAAATCCCCAAATACATCTTTAATCTTCAAATTCCTCAACCCTTTCTATACCTATATAAGTTGCCATTTTGTTTTCCATGGTATTGTTCGCTCTTCTTGTCACCGTGCCAGCTTGTCAGGTGATAAAGACGGGACATGGAGATCGGAAATTCTTTATTACAACCTATATATATTTTAATATTCCTTCTGTGTCTTAAAACACTTAATTCAAAAAAGTGTTTATCCACCAGACTCTCGGCATACTCGGCATTATATACTGGCTTGAACATTAATACAAAACCGTGGAAATTCTTTATTACAGCTTATATACCTTAAACCCGTGGTGCTAGTTGAGCGCTAGCGCTCAACTAGCCCGAGAACAACAAGTGAGTAAGCCAGTAAAATACCATCCAGTGCCGTTTCAAATCCAGAAACCGAGTTCGCGCGAATCTTGGTGATCCGATACGAATCGACTAAAATCGAAAACACGGTTTCCACCACTTTACGTTTTCGCTTCATCCATTGTTTCCATGCATCCGATTGGCGAATTCGCTGATTGTTTCGGACGGGCGTCCAAAACGCGACTCGGTGCTCTTCGTACAGCTTCTTTCGCAGCGTTTGGCTGATATACCCTTTGTCACCGAAGTTATACGGATGTGGAATTTGCGTCATGACGGTTTCAGCGGCCACCCGGTCGTGACAAGACGCTTCGGTGACAACATATCCCATCGGCAGCCCTTGATCAGTCACTTGAAGGTGCAGCTTCAATCCGTAGTACCATTGCTTTTTGGAAGCGCAATATCCGATGTCTGCCATCTCTTGAAATTGTTTGACGCGATGCATTCTTGCCGTATGGCACAACGGGAGCGGCAAGCTGTCAACGACGGCATAGGCATGATGTTGACCGCGTTTTGCCAGCTCATGACGGATCCATTTGATGGCGAAACCAAGCGCCCGGCAACGGCGGTTGTATCGGGAGCGTTCAAGAAACGAGCCGTTTGTGAACAAATTTCCCGTGACAAAACGATGCCATGCCCGTTCGGATGTAAAACCGAGCAGCTTTCCTAAAAGATGAATGGCGATGATGACAGCGTCCTCTTGCTTTACCAAATGGCGATTTCGACGGTGAAGATGCACCTGAATGCATGAAAGTTGGGCAGAAACAAAAACGAAAATGGCGGCATATTGCTTTTGAATCTTGGCTCGATCTGTAGTAAAATGAAAGTGCTCTTGCATGGGGATTCTCCTTTCGAATGGCAGGTCGCACTTTCATTCTACAGGAGATCCGCCAGCAAGGGCTATTTTTATGCTTGCTCAAGTTTATCTAGCACCACGGGTTAAGGAAAGATACCTCGCCTCTGGCACGGCGTCTTTCCCCGATACAACCTTCATCTCGTCACTGTTGAATATATTTGTCAAACACAAAGCCAAAATCTTTGACTGTATAGTTCTTTTTCGCTTCCGTCAGCCAGCGAAAAGCGTATTCATTCACGGCTTGAAAATCCGCCGACACATTGGCGCCGTCACCGCGCATGTTGGCCAACACCTTGGCCGCCAGTTCCAAACTCCGCTCCGCATAGTTGAACTTCGTTTCGTTTTCATGGCAAATGTCCGCGATCGCCATCAACGATTTATACAAATCTTTCAGTTCCTCAATATGCTTTTTATGCACATCAATGGAGTAGGAATGTGATCCAATTTTAAATTTAATTTCCGCGTCCAAATCGACCGTCCCGGCCGTTTCGAGCGATACGTCGGAAATCGGATGCTTGTAGTAATCGTAGCGGCGCAGCGTCCGTTTTTTGCTCGCGGCGCTCGTGCCGTCCAAATGAATGAGCGCGCGGTTGGTGAAGCAATACTCATCCGATTTCGATTTGATAAGAAAATAGATTTTTTCTCCATCCTCGTGCATCACATAATCATCGGCATCGACTTTGTCATAGTCTTTCGGTTGAATGACCGCACCGATGTCGCTTAACCCAAGCACATCGGCGGCGACTTTTCCAAACATGCTCATGTTCCTCCGGCTCCTTCCACGTTTTATCGGCGCTCGCCTATTGGCGGATGAACGGCGTTTTGCCTTAACAAGGCGCCGTAATCTCATACCTTTCATCTATGTAATACGTCGAGATCGGAAAAACGTTTCATCGCCTCTAAAAATCAAAGACCCAACGCCTTTTATGACGGCGTCAGGCCTTACAAGCGACTACAGTTCCCCGCTTAGACGGGAGTCTTTGTTCGTGAGTCGCAAAAAGACCAGATAAACGAGTCCAATCGCGATCCAAATCAATCCTAGCTTTTTGCTGAGCGGGTCCAGGTTCATCCATACATAGCCGATGATAACAAAACCGATGAGCGGAAACAAGAGATGATTGATATAATCGTTACTCTTTTGTTTGCGCAAGAAATAGTTCATCACTGATACATGCAAAAAGAGGAAAGCCGTCAGGGCGCCAAAGTTGACAAGCGAAGCGAGTTTATCAATTTGTGAGGCGAACACCGTCGTGACAATGAGCGAAATCACAGCTACAAGCAATGTGCTGACGTATGGCGTTTGAAATTTCGGATGCACTTTGGCTAGCACACTGGGCAGTTTACGGTCGCGACCCATGCTGTACAAAATGCGGGAGATGGCTGCCTGGGCGACGAGCGCGTTCGCGATCCCCCATGAAAGCGCAGTGGCGATGATCGTTGTCCATTTCAGCCATGGTCCGCCTGCCAGCTCCGCAATCTGATAAAACGCCACATCTGCGTTTTTAAACGTCGTATAATCAGGCCAAATGAGAGCGGCGACCCATGTTTGCACGATGAAAAGCGCACCGACAACGAGCAAAGCGAAAATGATCGCTTTGCCGATCGATGATTTCCCGTCCCTCGTTTCCTCAGCCAGCGTCGACACCGCATCAAAACCAAGGAAGCTCAAGACGGCCACCGACACCGCCCCCATCACCGTCTCCGCGCTGAAATGATTAGGATCGTACAGCGGTTTGAACGTAAACTGCGCTCCATTGACGCCTTTTATAATCGCAATCATTCCTGTGATCACAAACACTGCAAGGACGATGAGCTCTAAAACAACAATCACTTTGTTCGCTTTGGCCGTCATCTCGATTCCAAGAATATTAATGATCGTATTCATGCCAATGAACAGAATGAGCCACACGGAAATCGGCACTTGCGGCACAATATCGGCTAAGGCAGCAGCGCTGACCAAATAGAGAAGAGCCGGAACAAAAATGTAATCAAGCAAAATGACCCAGCCTGCCATAAAACCGACATATTCATTCATTCCCCGCTGGGCGTAAGAATACACGGAACCAGCGATTGGAAACGCTTCGGCCATTCTGGCGTAGCTCAAGGCGGTGAAAATCATCCCCACCATTCCGATTAAGTATGCTAAGGCGACCATCCCTTTTGACCCTTCCGCTACATACCCGTAAATGCCGAAAGGGGCAATCGGCACCATAAACACCATTCCGTAAATTAACAGGTCAACAAATGTTAATGACCGTTTCAATTCCTGTTTATAACCAAGCTGCTCGACTGATGTCTTCGTTTCAAGTTGTGCCATCGCCGTTTCCTCCTCAATCCTCGAACAGGCGGATGCCATATGCTTCAAGCACAAAGCGCGGTACAAAGAAGCGCGCCGTAACGAGCGGGTCGACGACTTGGCTGATTTGCGTCTGGCCGGCGGCGCTGAGCACCATCGTCAAATGATTAAGTGTCAACGGAGCATGCGGCAACAGCAAATCGACCATTTCCTCAACCGACTGTTTGACCGCTTCATCCAACGTTTTAGCTGAGACGATTGTCGCAATGCCATCATCGTTTTGCAAAAGCGGATATTTCAAAGAATGCCCTTTCATCACTCGGACAGTGACCGTCACTTCCCCCGGGATTTCAATGCCCGACACACCAATCTCACCGTCCCCCATCGCCGCATGCAAGTCACCCAATGCAAACAATGCACCTTTTACAAATACAGGGAAATAAACCGTTGCCCCTGTTGTAATAAGTTTTGTATCCATATTGCCGCCATGCGGCCCAGGCGTCCCGCACGATACATCCTCACCGCTCGGCGCTACCCCGATGACGCCGATCATCGGATTTAATGGAATAGAAAGATGTTCGTCAAATATAGCTTGGTTCTCTTCCACTGCAATGATCTTCGCCTCAAACTGTGAAATCCGGTCGCCAAGCACACCGAGACCTGGACCAACAGCCATGACCCCCTGCCCTTTGAGGCGAATCTGTTCAATTTTCACCGCCAAAACGTCACCAGGTTCTGCGTCTTCAATATAAATCGGTCCGGTCGCCGGATTGATATGGTTCCAATCGATCGAGTCAAACGGTGTTTCGCTTGACGTAATCTGATTTTGGAAACAGTCGTACGTTTCGATGACAAACGTTTCTCCCGACCGAACTGTTCGAACCGGCTGATGGTTTTTGCTAAACGCGTAAATCGCCGTCGCACATGGGACAAATGACATGTTCGTGTTCCTCCCTTTCGTTTTTGTCTCATTATAACAGGGAGCAAACAAACAGTTTTGCGTTTTTTTGACCCGTTTTTGTCATTTCTTTATTTTTTGAATTAACTGATAAAAATAGGTAAACAAGAAACTGCCAACCCCATTCCACGCTATAGCCTCCATCTCATTATGGCGCATTCCCCAGTACCAAGTGATAATGAGCAAACATATCCACCCAATCATGCCTATAACCCCCATCGGGTTCGCTTCTGTCCGTAAAACAATCAACCCAAAACACGAGGAGGCAATCAAGGCGGTCGAAAACATGACCATCCGCATTGGAAGCAAGGGAGCAATAACAAAGAGAGCTAACACAAGCAAAAAAGAAATAATATATGTCCATGAGAGATGCCTGCTCCAATTGTATGAAAAAAATTGCACAACGGAATGAAAAGAAAGAGATAAGCTAAGTGACAGAGCCGCGAGCAATGCAACGGTAAGCGGCCAAGAAATCCAGCTAGAAGAATGGAGCAGCCATTGTTTCACTATACCAGCGGTCGAAGCGGCCGCTGCATAGGGGACGCATAAAGCCGCGATGGCCAACAGCAGTGGAGCAAGGCAGACGGCGGCCATGGAAAATACCATCGCAGTGCGTTCTTGTTTCAACGTTGCTACTACATCCCAGACATACGTGTCAGCTAACCATTGTCCGGCAGCCGCTGTCAGCACACTTCCAAACAATATGCACAGCAGTGCGATATCCAAATTGAGAGAAGCCGGGACGACGCGCACAAGCACCTCATATTGCTGTGCTACACCACCTGTTAGATAATACACAAATGGAACGATTCCCATCACCATATACACAGTATATAGCAGAACGGTTCCGACTTTCCGCATCCCCAACCATCCTGCAAGCACGGTAAACACGTACACATACATGAGCCAAATGAACAAAAAATACTTGGAAAAATGGAAAAGCTGCTGCAATAAATATGCACATAACGCAACAATGGAAAGCAGTCGGCCGATAGCAAGAAGACAAACAAAAAATCGAAAGAAAAACAAAGCCCGCGCCGTAAAATAACAGTCCAGCCGGTGCCCCTGTTCCCCTGTCAAAGAGTAAGAACGGAAAGCCGCTGCTGAACGCCAAATCACAAAAACGGCGGCCCATACAGCCATAGCCGCCACTATTCCCGCCGCCACTCCGCCATAAATGAAGGCATAGCATCCCAACAGCAACAGTTCTCCGGATGCAAAACGCAGTAACAGGGCATTGACCCCTTTGCTCAATCCAAGTGAATCTGCCCTTACAGAACTGCCGTGGCCAATATGCGGCAAAGCGGCAAGCAACAATACACATGCCACAAATAAAAGCATATGCCAGTCCATTATCCGTTAATCTCCTTATACTTCGTGGGTGGAATGCCAACATATTTTCGAAACGAATGGCTGAAATGATACTGGCTGGAAAACCCTGTATCTTCTGCAATACGCGCCATAGACCAATCCGGCTTTTTGATCAATAGCTCTTTCGCCTTCTCAATTCGGTAGCGGTTGACGTAATCTTTAAAGTGGATGCCGACTTCCTCAAAAAATAGCTTGCTTAAATAAGCCGGATGGACGTGTACGGCGGCAGCCACATCGGTTAAGCTGATTTTTTGTGCATAATGGCGATGCACGTATTCAAGCGCCTCACGGATGGGTGAGGACGAAACAAGCACCTCCGGATGCTTTTGTTCAAATTTCGACAACGCTTGATCAAACTCACTTTCAATGAGTGGCTTCACTAAGTAGTCAAGTACTTCAAGTTGAATTGCCCGTTTGGCATAGGCAAAATCTTGATAGGCCGTAATAATGACTAGGGCGAGATCGGGCTGTTTTTGTTTAAGCTCGTGGGCCAAGTCCAATCCTGACTGTCCCGGAAGATGGATATCGATCAGCGCCAGCCGAAAATAATGGGACGCGGCCAACCGTTTCGCCTCTACGGCATCCTCCGCCGTACATATTTCCCAATGTGGATATTTCCGCTTCACCAAGTACGTGAGCTGCTCCAACTCCAAATATTCATCATCAACAATCAGCACCTTCATTGTTCATCCCCCGGAACATATGGCCAAACGACAAGAGCCTCTGTCCACCCGCGCTCATCTTTTTGCAACACAATCTGGGTTGGCAAGTCAAACAAAAGAGCAAACCGCTTGCGCAAATTATCCAAGCCGACACCTCCATTCGCGATAGATAACTCCTTCCCTTCATTCCCATTATCACAGACGCGCAAATATACCCAGTTTCCTTGACGTTGAAAATCGACCGTCAAACATTTTTCTCCCGTTTTTTTCTCAAGGCCATGTTTGAATGCATTTTCTACTAGCGTCTGCAGTGTATAAGAAGGAATAAGGGCGCGTGCGCCACCTGGATCGATTTGCACTGTCACCGACAGACGTGCGCCAAAGCGAAGCTGCTGCACCGCCAGATAGTTGTTGGTGTGCGCCCATTCCTGCTCGAATGGAATAAGCGGCTGTTTCGGTTCGTAACTATCGCGTAAAAACATCGCAAAATGTTCGAGCCCCCGAATCATTTCCTTATTTTTTCCTAGACGAGCCAAGGATAAGAAAGCATTTAACGCGTTAAAAAAGAAATGCGGGCGGATTTGTTGGTGGAGCTGCATATACTTGGTTTCTTGGAGCTCTTTTTCCAGACGAATGCGTGTATGTTCCAACTGCCAATAGTCCACCTCCTTCTCCGCCACCCCCAATAATGCTAAAACAATCGACGAAACGAGCGGCAACAACACATAGAAAATAAGAATAATGTGAAATAATGGCTCGGTAATCATCATGTTTTCCTGCCACCCACAACGTTTTTTCTCCTGTTTTGCTCTTTATTTTATCACAAAATGAAAACAGAAGCTGCGGTGCAATGATAGCTGTTTTCCACGGAAGCAACCCGTTCCTCCAACTCTCTGATCTGTGTTCTAAAATGACGTTTCCCTCCATTTCGCTCCCATAAAAAAAGGCCGACCCAAAACGTGAGTATGCTTTGGGTCAGCCTCATCGTTTCATTGTCTTCTCATGGCATTGGCCAAAAATTCGACATCCGTGCCAATAATCACTTGCAAGTCCGTCTGGTTGAGGCGAAGAACTCCTTTCGCTCCCAAACGCTTCAATTCTGTTTCATTGACTTTTGCCATGTCTTTTACTTTTAGGCGCAAGCGTGTCACACAGTTGTCAATTTGCGTAAGATTTTCTTTTCCTCCCAGCGCCTTAATATACTTCACCGCGAGCTCTTCGTATTTGACGCCCGACTTTGCCGCACCGCTGTCGGCAAACTCGCCCTCTACCTCATCTTCACGGCCCGGCGTTTTCAAATCGAGCTTTGTAATAAGGAAATAGAAGACAACGAAATAGACAACGGCATACACAAGTCCTTGAATGAGCAACAAATACGGCTTTTGCGCAATGCCGTAGTTTAAGAAAAAGTCGATCGCCCCGGCCGAGAACGTAAACCCGTGGCGGATATCAAGCATCGTCGCCACCGCCAGCGACAGCCCGGTCAGCACGGCATGGACGACGTACAGCAATGGCGACAAAAACATGAAGAGAAATTCAATCGGCTCTGTAATCCCCGTTAAAAACGACGTCAATGCCACACCAAGAAGCGCGCCCGCCACTGCCTTGCGCCGCTCTTTTTTCGCTGCGGCAATCATCGCCAGCGCCGCTGCCGGGAGGCCGAACATCATCACCGGGAAAAAGCCGGCCATGAAAATGCCCGCATCGGGGTCGCCGGCGAAAAAGCGGCTTAAATCGCCCGTTTTCCCGTTATACTCGCCAAACACAAACCAAACGAAGCTGTTTAATACATGGTGCAATCCGACCGGAATGAGCAACCGGTTGAGGAACCCGAAAATGCCGACGCCAACCGCACCGGCGCCAACGATCCAATGGCCGACCGCGTTGATGCCATCTTGAATCGGCGGCCAAATGTAGCCGAAAACGAGAGCGAGAACGAGCATAACAAGCGATGTCACGATCGGCACAAACCGCCGGCCGCCGAAGAAACCAAGCCAATCCGGCAGCTTGATATCATGGTAACGGTTGTATAAAAGCCCGGCGATCACCCCGGAGATGATGCCGCCCAACACGGACATATTGATGTCTTTATCAATCGCCGCGGCGCCTTTCGTCAACACAAAATAGCCGATCGCTCCGGCCAGTGCCGCCGCACCGTTGCCGTCCTTTGAAAAACCGATGGCCACACCGATGGCAAAAATGAGCGCTAAATTGGAAAACACCGCATCGCCTGCGGCGGCGATAAATGGCACGTTCAATAAATCAGGCTGGCCGAGCCGGAGCAACAGCCCCGCCGCCGGCAATACGGCAATCGGCAACATTAATGCTTTTCCTAAACGCTGTAAAAATCCTAACATAAGGAATCTATTCCTCCTCTTTTTTACTATTTTCGCCGCTCCATTTCAACCGTGAACTTGTATCGATCCCCGCGATACACCGATTTGACGACTTCAACCGGCCGGCCATCGGCGAGGCACGTGCGCCGCTCAAGCAGCAGCACGGGCGCTCCTTCTTTGATCTGCAAGCATTCCGCTTCCAGTTGGCGCGCGACCGACGCTTCAAGCGCCTGAACCGCTGTGCCGATTGAAAGCCCGAGCGTTTTTTCAATAAATTCATAGACGGAACCGCTTACAACATCACGCGTCAGTCCGGGGACGAGATTGACCGGAATGTACAGCGTCTCCAACGCCATCGGCGCCCCGTCGGCCAGGCGGAGGCGGCGGATTTCGTAAAGAGGGGCGCCTTCGCTGACGCTAAGCCATGCTGCCAGCGTCAAAGAGGCGGGGATCGTTTCAAAGCCAAGAACAACGGTGCCCGGCTCCATGCCGCGCGCCCGCATATCTTCCGAAAAACTCGTCAGCCCTTTGAGCGGCTGCTCGATTTTGTTCGCAGCGACAAACGTCCCTTTTCCGCGCCGGCGGATGAGATAGCCATCGTTCACCAAATTGTTGACCGCCTGCCTTACCGTCATCCGGCTGATGGCATGCATTTCGGCCAGTTCGCGCTCGGACGGAATCATCTCCCCCGGCCGCCATTCTCCCTTTTCGATCTTTTCTTTCATATATTGCTCGAGCTGATAGTAAATCGGAATTGGCGATTGTTTATCGATCATGGCGCATCCACCCGCCGCTTTTCCTTCGGAATGAGCGTGAGCGCCGCCTGGTCGGCAATGATGGTGACGTCCGGATGAAGGTGAAGCGCTGAAGCCGGCAGTTCGGGCGATACGATGCCTTCAACCAGCCGGGCGATCGCCTCTGCTTTTGCCGCTCCCGACGCCAACAGCACGATGCGGCGGCTTCGCAAAATGGTAGCGATTCCCATCGTAATCGCCTGGCGCGGCACCGCATCAAGCGACGGGAAAAAACGGGCGTTCGCCTCGCGCGTGGAAGCGGCGAGCTTGACGACGTGGGTGGCGGATGAAAACGGCGTCCCTGGCTCGTTAAAGCCGATATGGCCGTTGCGGCCGATGCCCAAAAGCTGCAAGTCGATGCCGCCCAATTCGTCGATGAGCCGCTCATAGCGGCGGCATTCTTCATCAAGATCAGCGGCCAACCCATTCGGCACATGCGTCTGATGAAGCGGGATGTCAAGCTTTGAAAACAAATGCTCATTCATATAATGGCGATAGCTGTTCGGATGATCCGGGCCAAGGCCTACGTATTCATCCAAATTGACCGTGCGCACGAGCCGATACGATGTCCCATGTTGCCGGTGATCGGCGGCCAATTGACGGTACACGCCGAGCATCGTTGAGCCCGTCGCCAAGCCAAGGACGGCGTCGGCCTTTTCCCTGACCTGTCCAGTGATGATTTCTGCCGCCCGGCGGCTCATGTCGGCGTAATCAGCTGTTTCGATGAGCTTCATGGCCGTTCCCCCCTGTTCCTAGCCTTTCTGTTCCGATTGGCTTGCTGTAGGCAAGCACACCGCGGCAAAACGTCATGATCACTTCGTATTGTTCGTTCAAGATGACAAGGTCGGCATCTTTGCCCGGATGCAAACTTCCTTTCCGGTCAGACACACGGAGCTGCTTAGCCGGATTCCAGCTCGCCATGCGGATGACCTCTTCGAGCGTGCAGCCGGTATAGTCGAGCACATGGCGAATGGCCTCGCCAAGCTTGAGTACGCTTCCCGCCAGCGTGCCGTCGGCAAGCCGGGCCTCCCCGCCGCGGACGGACACTTCCTGGCCGCCGAGATCGTATTGCCCGTCGCCAAGACATTTGGCGCGCATCGCATCGGTGATTAATATGAGTCCCTCGCTTCCTTTATTCCGGTAAGCGAAACGAACCATTGGCGGCGCGACGTGCAGCCCGTCGGCGATCAGTTCGCACATGACTTCCTCATGCATGAGCACTCCGCCGGCCACGCCCGGCTCGCGGTGGTGAATGCCGCGCATCCCGTTAAATAAATGAGTAGCGTGCGTCACCCCGGCGGCGATGGCCGCTTTCACTTCTTCGTAGACGGCATCGGAATGGCCGATCGAAGCGATCACCCCCGTTTCCTTTAAATAGGCGGTGAGCGCAAGCCCCTCGTCCCGCTCCGGGGCAAGCGTCACAAGGCGAATGTGTCCGCCGGCTGCTTCTTGCCAGCGCTGAAACAGCGAAACGTCAGGGTCGACGAGATGGCGCGGGTGTTGCGCCCCGGCGCGCTTCGGCGACAAAAACGGCCCTTCCAAATGAACGCCGAGCACCTCCGCCGCCCCCGGGCGATTCGCCTCAGCCATATAACGGGCGACATTTCGAAGCGCCGCTTCAATTTGTTCACTTGGCGCCGTCATTGTCGTCGCCAGGAAACTTGTCGTCCCTTCCGCCGGCAAGGTGTTGGCCATCGTGTGAAGCGCCGCCGGCGTTGCATCCATCACATCGGCCCCCGCCGCCCCATGGATATGAACGTCAATGAAACCAGGCACGACAGCAAACTGCGGGGAAAGCTCGACCACTTTCGCATCGATATCGGTTGGGCATAACGACATCGGACCGATGTCGGCCACTTTCTCTCCTGCGATCAGCACATACCCTTGTTCGATTTTCCCCGTTTCCGCATACACTGTAGCGTTTTTCAGCAGCCACCGTTTCATGGCCATCTCTCCTTCCACCTTGATCATAACATCATATATTCTAGTTGTCTATACCAGTTAAACAAACGTCGCCGTAAAAAAAGAGGGAAACGGTCAACCGCCCCCCTTTGCGCAACGTCAAGTTCCTTTCGGCCCGCGGGCCGGCAAATAAAGCGAAAACGTCGTTCCTTCGTTCTGCTTGCTGTGAACGGTAATGAGCCCTTTATGCGCTTCGACGATGTTTTTGGCGATGGCAAGTCCTAATCCGGTGCCGGAGCGGCCGCGCGTGCGCGCTTTATCCGCTTTGTAAAACCGCTCGAACACAAACGGCAAGTCTTCTTCCGGGATGCCGGAGCCCGAGTCCTGAACGTGGATCGTCACGCCGTCGCCGCTCCGTTCGGCAATCAGCCGGACGGAGCCGCCTGTTTCCGTATGACGGATGGCGTTGTCAATTAAATTGGTCAATACTTGCTCAATCCGATCCGGGTCAAACGCGATGTCCATGTCGCCATCGCGAAGTTCAGCCGCCAACTCGATCCCTTTTTCTCTCGCCAACCCGTGAAACTTGCGGATCACCCGCTCAATGTAAGGAGCGAGCTTCACCTGTTCATAGTGCAGCTCAATATGGCCGGCCTCCATGCGGGCAAGATCGAGCAAATCGTTAACAAGGCGGCCCATGCGCAATGATTCGTCGTAAATGACTTTCGCCATTTCTTTTTTCTCTTCTTCGCTCGCTGCGATGTCATCGATGATCGCCTCGCTGTAGCCTTGCAGCATGGCGATCGGCGTGCGCAGTTCATGGGAAACGTTGGCGATAAAATCTTTGCGCAATTTGTCAAGCCGCCGCTCCTCAGTCATGTCGCGCAAGACGGCAACCGCGCCGCGCACCGTCGTTTTGCCGTACAACGGCGTCATTAAAATGACCCACGTCCGCCCTTGCAGCGTCACTTCGATCGATTGCTCCTTCTCCTCGCGGACGACGCGGGCGAACAGTTCTTTCACTTGCGGCGGCAGCGGCGCCATGGCCTCGACATCGTTTCCTTGTTCAAAGTACCACGCCTGCAAAAATCGCTCAGCCGGCGGGTTCGTAATCAAAATTTCCCCGTCGCGGTTGAACGTAATGACACCGTCGGCCATGCTGCTTAAAATGCTGGCGAGCTGTTCTTTCTCTTGGTTCAACGCGTTGATGTTAAATTGGAGCCGCCTTCCCATTTGGTTGAACGCCATCGCCAACCCCCCGATTTCATCGTTCGTTAAAATCGGCACTTTCGTGTCAAAATGGCCGCGCGCCACTTCAAACGCAGCTTGGCGCATTTTCCGGAGCGGGGCGGTGATGCGCGTCGATAAGAAGAAAGCGAAAAACGTCGTCATAATAATGGCGATAAAGGCGGCGAGAAAAATGAGCTCTTTCGTATGCTCCGTCGCGTCAGCGATCGCTTCGAGCGACTGGTAAATGAAAACGGCGCCGCGGCTGCCGTCCGGCATCGACATCGGCACGCCAACGATAATCATGTCGTAAGGCAGCTCTTCATTTTGTTGCCACTCCGGCGCGTACAGGCGTTTTTTCACCGTCGTCTGATCGGTGAGGACGCGCCGCAAGTCGGCATCTTGGCGGATGAACGACAGCGGCACGTCATGCAGGTCAGCACCATCGGGTGAATACCAATAGTGCGACTCGTCAGCGACGATAACTGCCTTCGAGCGGTTGTCAACGAGCGTCCAGGCGATCGAACGGGCGAGCTGTTCATCGCGGTAATCGTGCATCACATCCGCCACTTTTGTCGCCAGGCGGGTTAAATCGTTCTCTGCCTCTTGGACATAGTAATCCTCGAAAAATTTAATGAGCAAAATCGTTAGAATAAAGAGAACACATGCCACAAGCAGCAAAATCGTAAACCAAAGCTTGCCGACGACACTGCGAAACAGCCACATCAGTCGCTCACTGCCTCAAACTTGTAGCCGACGCCCCAGACGGTGACGATCATTTTCCCGGCTTGCGCCGACGCCTTGTTCAGCTTTTCGCGCAGCCGTTTAATATGGGTGTCCACTGTGCGCAAATCGCCGAAAAACTCATAATGCCAGACTTCTTTCAGCAGCTGCTCGCGGTCAAACACTTTGTCCGGCGAGCGGGCTAAAAAGAGAAGCAACTCGTATTCTTTCGGCGTCAAGCTTACTTCTTGGCCGTCAACCGTCACCCGGTGGGCGTCATTGTCAATCGTCAAGTGCGGAAACACGAGCACGTCTTTCGCTGTCGTCTCCGCCGGCACGTAAGCGGCATTGGCCGCGCGGCGCAGCAGCGCTTTGACGCGCAAGACGACTTCGCGCGGGCTAAACGGCTTGACGATATAGTCGTCCGTGCCGACTTCAAATCCTTGAACGCGGTTCGACTCCTCGCCTTTGGCCGTCAGCATAATGATCGGCGTCGTTTTTTGCTCGCGAATTTCTTTGCAGACGTCAATGCCGTCTTTACCCGGCAGCATCAAATCAAGCAAAATGACATCGTAGTCGTTGGTCAACGCCTTCTCGAGCGCTTCATTTCCATCACCGGCTTCATCAATGACATAATGTTCCCGTTCCAAATACATTTTCAACAGCCGACGGATGCGCTCCTCATCATCCACCACCAAAATATGAACCGGCTTTTCTTGCTTCTCCATGCCAAAACACCCTCCTTCATCAGCTAGAAACAGTCCCCCATTTTCTAGTTTACTGAAAAAACGGATGCCCGCCAATAGGGCATCCGTTTGCCTTGCGCTTACATTCCGGCGTACGAGTGCAGCCCCGCGATGACGAGGTTGACCGCCACTAAGTTGAACATGATGATGGCAAAGCCGATGACGGCAAGCCATGCCGACTTTTCCCCATGCCACCCTTTTGACAGCCGGAGGTGCAAAAAAGCGGCGTAAAACAGCCACGTAATGAGCGCCCATACTTCTTTCGGATCCCAGCCCCAAAAGCGCGTCCAGGCGATTTGCGCCCAAATCATGGCGAAAATGAGCGCCCCAAGCGTAAACACCGGAAACCCGATCGCCACCGCCCGGTAGCCGATTTCATCGGTCAAATCCAAGTTGACGTTTTTCACAAGCGGCTTGAGCGCGGCGGCGATGCGCTTGCGCAATAGAAGACGAAGAGCGGCATACAGCACCGCGCCCGCCATGAGCGACCAAATGACCGTGTTCAGCTTTTTCGCGTTAATGATCGCCGGCATCTCAACAAGCGGCGTCAATCGGTCTGCGCTTTCTTCCATCAGCTTCCCTTCGTGCGGCCCGACAAGCGCCGGCATATGGTACTCGACTTCAGCCGGCTGGCCGTTTTTATCAACCCATGCAAACTTCGCCTCATACCCGGAAAGCCCGAACGACGTCGAGACGATGACAAAGCCGAGCGTCGCCACGAGGCAAAACATGACGACTTCCAGCCAAAACGTGCGCTTGGACGGCTTCGACTGATCGACAACGCGAATCAAGTAAATTAACCCGGCGACAAAGCTGATCGCCAAAATCGCCTCCCCGGCGGCCGCCGTTGTCACGTGAATGTGCAGCCAGTCGCTTTGCAAAGCGGGGATGAGCGGCGAAATCTCACGCGGAAACATGCTCGCATAGGCGATGATCAGCAACGCAACCGGAAGCGCAAACAGGCCGAGTACGCTCAACCGGTAAATGAAATAAACGATGATAAAAGCGGCGACAAGCATCATGCCAAAAAACGTCGTAAACTCGAACAAGTTGCTCACCGGAGCATGCCCGGCAGCGATCCAGCGCGTCACAAAATAACCGACCTGGGTGAGAAAGCCGATGATCGTCACGGCAATGCCAAGCTGCGACCAACGGTCCTTTCCTTGCCGTTCCTTCCGTTTATCGCGAATGGCACCGCCAAAAAGAAACGTGCCGATCAAATATAACACAAACGAAATATAGAGCAATGTGCTGCTAAGCTGTGCCATGTCCATGAGCTTGTCCCTCCTGTCCGGCTTGTTTTCCTTCTTCGAGCCGATCGGCCGGCATCGTTAAGCCGGTGCCGTCAAGCAGGCGGCGCAGCTCGTTTTTCAGGCCGAACCAGTTTTTATTCGTATGGGCGGCGATCCATAGTTCGCCGTTTACCCGCTGCACCCAAACGCGGCGGTGGTTCCAATACATTCCTTGAATCAATCCGATCATGAAAATCGCGCCGCCCACCCCTAAAATCCAAAGCGTGAAATCACGGCGGACGGTTAAGCCGGAGACGTTGCGCGTCTCCAGTCCGGCAAACGCCATTTTGTATTTGTTGTCGCCAAACGGTTCGATCGTTTGCTGAATGGCAACGAAACTGACTTCCCCTTCCGGCCGGTCCGGCGCATACATTTTAAAGACGAATGCCGGGTTGTTCGGCACGCGCGATTTCGTCGACGGATTGCCGTCTTCGTCAAACTCAAAGTCAGGAAAATAGCTTAATAGTTCGACGCGGTAACCTTGTCCAAGATCGTATGATTCTTTCGGATCGTACAAATCTATCGTCACCGTACCGAACGTTTTGCCCGATGATTTGTCGGCCAGCTCAAACGACATCGACTTCGGTTCGTTCAGCCGGAAATCGACTTGATAGAGTGCGTAATGATTAAATTTCAACGGTTCATTGACGCGAATCGGGTATTCTTTCACTTTTTCAAGCTCCGGCTTGGCGCCGGCGACCGCCGGGTCGACACGCTTATACAAGACGACATTCGTCTGGTAGTTTTCCGCAATCATTCCATTTCCGACGCGGTCGATGGCGGCGTTGAACACCTCGTTGTCCTCGCCTTTTTTGTACGTATCAAAAATAAACTTTTCGCTTTTTAGAAAATATTGACCGTCAGTCCCGGGAATTTCTTTCGTTTCCCCTTCGCGAATCCACATCACTTCATCAATGTACATGCCCGGCACCGAGCGGAGCATCGCCCCGATTAAAAAAATGATCAAGCCGACATGATTCACATACGGCCCCCAGCGGGAAAAGCGCCCTTTTTCGGCCAACAGATGGCCGCCTTCTTCCCGGACGCGGTAACGCTGCCCGGCAAGCCGCTCCTTCAGCACAGCAACCGCTTTGTCCATATCGCTGACGCGCGAAACGCCAAACAGCCGCTGCCGCTCCAAAAAGTGCGGATGGCGCTTCACCCCTTGCCGTTTCAAGGCGCGGTAAAGCGGCACGACGCGGTCCAAGCTGCAAATGACGAGTGAGACGCCGATCAAGGCGATGAGCAAAATGTACCACCACGAGCCGTATAAATTGTTAAAGCCGAGCTCGTAATATAGTTTTCCCGCCCAGCCGTACTGCTCTTCGTAATAATCGGCCGGATTGGCGTTGGGCGGGATGTACATTTCTTGCGGAAAAATCGTGCCGATCGCCGAGGCGATGAGTGTGATGACGATGAGCGCCACTCCGACTTTGACCGACGAAAAAAACGCCCAAATTTGATCGACGATCGTTCGCTTGTACGTTTGTGACCGGCGCGCGCTCCCTTCGTAGCGCATGTCTAAAAGCGGTTTCTCTCCCTGCTCCTCAAGCGGCTTGCCGCACGACTCGCAAAACGCTGTGCCGTGCGGGTTAACGTGGCCGCATTCGCATTTCACGTGTTCCATCGCGCAAAACTCCTCACGGTTTAATGCTTTCTAGATGCTGCCTGATATCTTCTTTTGTCATCGTGCCGGTAATGATTTTCTTCACTTCGCCGTTTTTATCGATCAAAAACGTCGTCGGCAGCGGCCCGACGTTATACGCATTCAGCACTTGGTCTTGGCGGTCGATGACAATCGGAAACATTAAGCCGAACCGTTCGGCAAACTTTTCGACGCTTAGCTTCGGTTCGCCGACATTGACGGCTAAAATTTCCACTCCTTGCTTTTGATAGACCGGATACAGTTCATTCATATACGGCATTTCCCGTTCACACGGTTTGCACCACGTTCCCCAAAAATTCAAAAAGACGCCTTTGCCGCGGTAGTCCGAGAGACGGTGTTCGCGCCCTTCCAAGTCGACCAGCACAAAATCAGGCGCTGTTGAGCCGATCGCGACCGCCGTTTTCTCGGTAAAAAAGTTGGCGTAAATCGTATAGCCGAGCGCGGCGAGCAATGCGAGCAAAATGGCCGTTCTCATCACTAAGCGCTGTTGTTTTTTCATCACTCAAACCCCTTTAGTTTCTCATCCCCCCCTGCGGTCGCTGCCGCAGAGGTCCTGCATGGCGGTTCACAATCTCCCATTTTCCATTATAGCAAAGTTTCACTTTGCCCTATGCATGTGGATATGAACGTTATGTGACAAAGTTCATCACTATTTTTTCCCCCCGGATTGGGCAATCGCCCGCAGCAGTTTCACTTCATGCGGTGACAGCTCGCGATATTCGCCAGGGCGGAGCCCTTTTAAATCGAGAAACGCGTACCGCTCTCTCTTCAGCTTCAGCACTTCACAGCCGATCGCCTCAAACATGCGGCGCACTTGCCGATTCCGTCCCTCATGGATGCGAATTTCGACAATCGCCGTCCGCTTTTTCCGGTCGACTGAGAGCAGTTTCACTTTCGCCGGCGCCGTCACGCCATCTTCGAGCAGCACCCCTTTCTCGAGCTGCTTCAGCTGCTCGCGCGTCGGGATGCCTTTCACTTTTGCGACATACACCTTCTCGATCTCATAGCGCGGATGCATCAACAAGTTGGCAAAATCGCCGTCATTCGTCAGCAAGAGGAGGCCGGACGTATCATAGTCAAGCCGCCCGACTGGGTAAATGCGTTGGTGAAGGTCTTTAAAAAAATCGGTCACCACTTTGCGCCCTTTCTCATCTTTAACGCTTGAGATGACGCCGCGCGGCTTGTAGAGCAAATAATATACCGGTTCCTCGCGCTCAACCGGGATGCCGTCGACTTCAACATCGTCGCGCGGCCCGACTTTGACGCCAAGTTCGGTGACGATGCGGCCGTTGAC
This sequence comes from Geobacillus sp. BK01, assembly GCF_052220245.1. Lineage (NCBI taxonomy): Bacteria > Bacillati > Bacillota > Bacilli > Caryophanales > Anoxybacillaceae > Geobacillus > Geobacillus sp. BK01. The sequence goes on along the minus strand of NZ_JBQPTH010000001.1, from coordinate 405,024 downwards.
TTTCACCCGCCCTTGCAAAATCATTTCTTCCGCCTTGCGCCTTGACGCGATGCCGGCGCGGGCAATCACTTTTTGCAGCCGTTCCATGTTTGCCTCACCTCTTTCATCATCTTACCCTTTCCGTCTAACAGATACAAGTTTGCCGATTTTATTTTTAACATATCCCGCCTGTCTTGCAAACAAAAAAACCCGCCGGTTTTCGGAAAATAAAAAACGGACGCGGTCAGCGCCCGAATACAAGCAAAACGATCAAAACGGAGACGATAAAGCTGAGGATGTCCGCTAAAATGCCGACTTTTAACGCATCGCCCATTTTTTTGACGCCGACGGCGCCAAAATAGACCGTAAGGACGTAAAGCGTCGTTTCCGTGCTGCCTTGAATGGTGGAAGCGAGACGCCCGATAAACGAGTCAGGACCATATGTCGCGATCAAATCGGTCGTCATCCCGAGCGCCGCTGTGCCGGAAATCGTGCGAATGGCGGCGAGCGGAACAACTTCCGCCGGCAGCCCGACGGCGGCCGCAAACGGCTTGATCACCTCCATCAGCGCATCAAGCGCCCCTGAGGCGCGGAAGATGGCGACGGAGACAAGCATGCCAACCAAATACGGAATGAGTGAAAAGGCGATGTCGATCCCTTCCTTGCCACCCTCGACAAACGCCTCATACGTCGGCACTTTTTTCGCTGTACCATAAAGCAAAATAAACGCGATCAACGCTGGAATGAGCCAAACTGACAAAAGTTGGACGATGGCCATTATGGCTTCCTGCCTTTCCGCATTCGTCTCCAATAATAATACCGGTCAATCAATACGGCTCCGAGTGTCGAAATCGTCGAGGCGACAACCGTCGTGCCGATAATCTCGCCCGGCGACGCCGACCCGTACGTCATGCGGATTGAAATGACAGTCGCCGGAATGAGTGTAATGCTTGACGTATTAATGGCTAGAAACGTCACCATCGATCGGCTCGCTTCATCGCGGCCGCCGTTAAGCCTTTTTAGCTGCTCCATCGCCTTAATGCCCATCGGCGTCGCCGCATTGCCGAGTCCGAACATGTTGGCGACCATGTTCGAGACGATATACCCGAGCGCCGGATGGCCGGGCGGCACTTCCGGGAACAGGCGGCGCACAAGCGGCATAAACAAGCGCGCGACTTTAGTAAGCAAGCCAGCCCGCTCAGCGATCGCCATCAGCCCAAGCCAGAACACTAAAATGCTGATCATGCCGATGCTGATCGTCACCGCCTCTTTCGCGCTTTCAAACACCGCTTTGTTCACTTCCTCCATCGTGCCGTTGACCGCCGCAAAGGCGATGCCGATGACGGCCATCATCACCCAAATCACGTTAACCATCGATTCTCACACCTAACAGCCGGAACAAATGAAAAAAAAATCCTTGCCCGCTTTCCTCGTGCTCCGGCTCGTAGAAAAGCGGCACAACATCGACCGCCTTCTTGCGCAAGTAAAGCACCGCCTTCCCAACCGCCGCCGGCGCGCGGCCCGGGTCGTCTTTCCATTCGTCGCGCGGCTTGAGCAAATACACTTTCACCCGCAGCCCGTCCATCTCCTTTTCGGTCACCGGATATTGCAAATCGCGGGCTGCACGCAGCCGTCCTTCGTAAAACGGGTCGGAAATTTTCTTCACGACCCGCTCGCCGCTGATTTTTGCAATATGGTAGTTGGAAAATCCGTATTCGTACATGGCAATATGATCGTTCCAGTCATCCGGGGCGTCCAACGTTACGGCAATCAAATCGACCCCGTCTTTGGACGCTGTCGTCACAAGCGTGCGATGCGCCCGTTTCGTATAGCCGGTTTTGCCGCCGGTGCAATATTCGTAAAGGCTTGTCAGCAGCTTGTTTTTATTCCGCCATACACGCGCCCCGTCTTCGCCGGGCGGAGCGGGGGCGCGGTATACTTTCGTCCCGGAAATGCGGCGAAACTCTTCATTTTTCATCGCATATTGCATGAGCAGCGCCATATCGTAAGCAGTCGAATAATGGTTTTCCGCATCGTCCAGCCCGTGCGGGTTGGCGAATTCCGTATCGCGCATCCCGATTTCAACCGCCTTTTCATTCATTAAAAACACAAACCCCTCGACACTGCCGCCGACATGTTCAGCAATGGCGACCGCGGCGTCATTGCCGGAACGAAGCATCAGTCCGTATACGAGATCGCGCAGTTTCATTTTCTCCCCTTGGCGCAAGTAAATTGACGACCCTTCCGTCCGGACGGCGCGGGCGCTGACTGTGACCGTATCATCAAGCTTTCCGGATTCAATCGCCAAAATGGCGGTCATAATTTTCGTAATGCTGGCGATGCGCCGTTTTGTATAGGCATCTTTGGCGAACAAAATCCGCCCGGAATGCTGCTCTATTAAAATCGCGCTTTTCGCGCTCACCCCTTCCATGGCGTGCAACCGCCCCGGAATGCATGACATGATCCCCGCAGCGAGCGCAATGAGCCAAACGAGTCGCTTCCATCTCTTCATCCGATATTGGCGAGGATCCCCCTCCTTCGGCAAGCGGGGAGGAATCGCCTGTTCCTCCTTTCCGATTAGGCTGAAATGAGCGCAACAGAGAAAACATTGCAACGGAAACAGGCTGAGCATGGAGGCCATGCTTTGTACAAGTGTATGCGCCGATCGGACAAATATGATGAAAAAATATCGCTATAGAAGCGCGCAACCCCCGCCAAAAGAGGGGAAGTACGGCGAGCGCATCATCTGTATGAAGCGCATCACCTTTCCGGAAAAACCGCCCTCCAGGCAGCGTTTGCCCGCTCAAAAAAAACAGGCGGGAGATCCCCCGCCCGTTTAAAATGGCTGCCAGCGCAGCTTCCGCGCTTCGACAAAGCGCGCTTCGACGTTGCGCCAGTTGACGACGTTCCACCAATGTTCGATATACGCCCCTCGGTCGTTTTTGTATTGCAAGTAGTAGGCATGCTCCCACACATCGAGCACAAGAAGCGGAATCACATCCCATTGCGCCATGAGCTGGTGTTTTTCCGCCTGTAAAATCTCGAGCCGATGTGCTCGCGGCGCCCAAACGAGCAGCGCCCAACCAACCCCCTCGGCACTTTTCGCCGCTTCGGTAAAGTGACGCCGGAAGGCAGCAAAGCTGCCGAAGTCTCGTTCCATTTGCGCCCGCAGCTCGCCGCGCGGCTCGCCGCCGCCTTCCGGATGCATGTTATGCCAAAAAATTGTATGCAAATAGTGGCCTGAGCCGTTGAACGCCGCCTCCCGCTCCCAATGTTTCAACAGCTCAAAATTGTTCGTACGGCGCGCCTCAGCCATCATGCGCTCCGCCTTGTTCAGACCGTCGACGTAGCTTTGATGATGCTTCGTATGGTGGAGACGCATAATTTCTTCGGAAATATGGGGCTCAAGCGCATCGTAGCTATATGGCAGCGGCGGCAGCACATGCTTGCCGGGCGGGATCGCCCGCTGCTGTTCGCTGTCCGCAGCATCCGCCTTGTGCGGCTGTTCTCCGCCAGGAGAATCCACTGATGGGGATATGACCGGCTCCGCCCGTTCCACCGCGACGGCCGGCTCTTGTTCGATATCCCCCTCGTGTTTGGTTACACCTTCAACAATTGCCCTTCCATCGTCATCACCTTCCTGCTCAGGCGAAACAGCTCCTTCTTCCCGCCGCGACAAGTCTTCCTCCTGCCCATCGGCGGACGAATCGGCAAGGCGGACGGCTCGTGCGTACACATCGTCAACAAGACGCTGCAATTCATCAATTTCCGTCTCCGTCCATTCGTCTCCGTGTTCTTCAATGTACGCCAACAAAGAAGAAAGGCCGACGTCCTCCGCCACTCCGCGCGCGGACAAGGCGAGCTCTACTTGTTTCCCCCACTCGGCCGCTTCGAGGGCATAGTGACGAAGCGCGGCGGCGTACACATCATCAACAAAGCGCATGAGCTCGCGAACCGCCTCTTCCGTCCATGCGCCGTCATGTTCAGCGATAAACTGCAACAGCGATGAAGCGCCATCAGTGCTTGCCCCGCGCAGAGCCAGCACGTGCTTGACTTTCTCTCCCCATTCGTTCACCCCGGCTGCATATTGGGCGAACCTCATTTGATCGTCCATTTGGTAAAAACCTCCTCCTGCTTTTTTCGCCATATCGTATGCCGGCTTAGGGAAATCGTTCTTGTCCGCATTCACCCAAAATTCCGGCCACTCATACATATAAGAGCGGGGCGATATCCATTGAAAAACAGAAGGAGGGAAAAAGCGGAATCATCGCGCTTCTCCCGGGCGATCGGTTCCGCGAATTACAGATGAGCAAACCGCTGGAACAAGAGGCGCTTTTTGAACTCCGTTTTTGGATGCAAATTCTCGGCGATCACTGCCGTTTTCTTCTTGAAGCGCTCGCCGAAAGGGAGCAAGCGGAAATTAACGAAGCAAAACAGCTGCAGCGCCTGTTTGACGACTTGCTGGCCGAAGCGCGCCGGCCGGAAACTATCGGAACGTGGTCCGCGCTCATCGCCCGCGGAAAAGAGGCCGGGGAACGGCTGCGGACGTTTAAGCTGCACGTGCTGCGGCGCCATTTGACTGGACAAATTCGTCTTTCATTGCCACCGACGTTTGTCAACCATATGGTAAACGAACTTGATGAATGGCTGCGGCTCGCCAACTGTTACGTCCAAGGCGCGCGGCCGCCGCACGTTCATCCGCTCCACCACGATTTGCTTTGGCTGCTTGACGCTGCCGGCCATGCCGGGGCGATTCACGACCGGCTCGACCATACGGAAAAACAATTGAAAAAGCAAAGTCATATGTTTACAAAAGAATGGGAGGCGTTCTACTTAAAAGCCATTGAAATGGCCGGCTACTTGCGGACCAACATTCATCAGTTCCCGGCGCTTTCCCGCTTCCACCAACAAATCGAACTCGAGATGGCCATTTTCCAAAGCTTTTTGCATGAGCTTGAGGAAATGGAATTGAACAATGAGGTGCTCGGCGTGCTGTCGCCGCTGATGGCCGACCATATGGCGCGCGAGGAATGTTATTACTTGCAAAAGCTAGCGGAAACAACCGGCGAAGTAAAGCCGCCGGCGTGCGACCCGAAGAAGCCGCGGACAGAGTAGCCGACATGAGAAAAAGCGGTCCGCCGACGGAAACCGCTTTTTCGTGAAAATGCATGCGTCTTGATGCGTCATTTTCATGCCCGGGTGGAGGGCAAAACGTTGCCCATGGAACGTTTCCATGGAATAAGTGATGGGGCTTGGCGGGCAGCAAGCAACGCCCGTCCGCCGACCGGCTCCGGCTGCTCCCCAAACCGGTCGTGTCGGTCAGCGTAAAAAGCGCTGTACTTCCGGACGTTCTCCCGTTACGACGACAACGGCAGACGGCAGGCGCCGGAGGCCGCCCATTCGCTGACTAACGCCTGCAACGTTTTGGCATCAACGGCGGCAAAATAGCGGCACAGTTCGCCTTCATCACGAATATAGACGCGCCGGCGCTGCCGGTAAGCCGGATTTTTCCATAGGCAAACGAGGGCGACGATCTCGCGTAAATGGATGTCACGTCCGGCGGCAGTAAACAGCGGGTCTCCTTCGTATGGCAACAGGTCGAACAGCGCTGTCTCAAAATGACGCAAATACAAAACGGACAGCGTCCGCTCTTCACCGCCGTCACGATAGGTGACTTCCGAGCGGTTAAAATAGTCTTCAAACGTGTTGGACTGCGACTTTTGCAGCTCTTCGCCGTACAAGCGGCAAACGTCCATGAGCGCACCCCTTCCCGATCAGCCGTTTTTTCTTTAGTTTACCATATTACATCCTTTCGTCGCTCAAATTTTCAGCCAATTTTTCAAAAAACAAGTCCGCTTCCCGCTCGAGCTCGCCATCATCTGCCCATTCAGGCAGCGGCGGCAGCTCCTCGAGCGTGTTGAGCCCAAAATAGTCGAGAAATTCCGCCGTTGTGCCGTACAAAATCGGTCGGCCGGTTCCTTCAGCGCGCCCGACTTCTTTAATGAGCGCCCGGGCCATCAGCGTCTGCAGCGGCTTGTCGCTTTTCACGCCGCGAATTTCCTCAATTTCCGCACGTGTAATCGGCTGGCGGTAGGCGATGATGGCCAGCGTCTCAAGCGCCGCCTGTGACAGCGATGACGCCCCCGGCGCCTCAACGAGCTTTTTTAAGTATAGAGCGTGCTCTTTTTTCGTTGTCAGCAAAAACACGCCGGCCAGCTCCATGAGCTGAACGCCGCGCTCTTCCCGGCTGTAATCTTCCTGCAGCGCCGCGATGACTGCTTTCGCCTCCGATTCGCCGACATCGAGCACAGCGGCGATTTGCGCGAGCGACAGCCCCTCGTCGCCGGCGGCAAACAGCAGCGCTTCAACGATCGCCTTTGCCGGGCGCACCGCGCTGGCACCATCTTGTTTCACTGTTTCCCGGTGTTCCATCGCGCTTCGTTGCACCAAGCTTTCCTAGTTGGCGCAACAGTCCCCCTTTCCGTCTGTTTCCCATGGCTGCGGAGACGGCAGCCGCTTCGCACGGGTGGCGTGCACCGTCTGTGAATATCCCTATGGGGCAACGTTCACACCATTCCCCAAGTCAACGGTGCAGCCGGCCCGCCGCAGCCAAACCGGCGCCGCTTTAGACGGCCGGATGTTTGGCCGCAATAAATAAATCACCGAAATTCCGCTCTTGTTCAATGATAATCTCATTTTGCTTCATCAATTCCAAAATCGCTAAAAAGGTGACGACGATATACGAACGGTCATAGGACGGAAACAGCTCATAAAAATTTTTCCGCCCTTTCGTTTGCCTAAGTTCATGCAAAAGTTCTGCCATCCGCTTTTCGACGGAAATATCTTGCCGGGTAATTTTCGTCCGCACCGGCTTTTGCAGCTTTTTGCGGCGCAGCAGCTTCGATAAGGCGCCGAGCATATCGTATACGTTGACGTCCAGCGGTACGGCCGCCTTTTTTTCACCGGCATACGCGCTTAAGTCGCTCGGCGGCTTCGTAAATAAAAGCGCCCGCTCTTCTTCGCGCCGCTTCAGCTCGCGCGCCGCTTCTTTAAATTTTTTGTACTCAAGCAGCCGCTGCATCAACTCTTCGCGCGGATCGTCCGGCTCGGCAAACTCCATGTCGCCATCGGCCTCTTCCTCCGGCGCCGGCAGCAGCATTTTGCTTTTTATTGCCAACAGCGTAGCCGCCATCACTAAATATTCGCTGGCGATATCCAGCTCGAGCTCTTGCATGGCGTGAATGTACGCCATATACTGTTCTGTAATTTGCGCTACCGGAATATTGTAAATATCAATCTCATAGCGATTGATTAAATGCAAAAGCAAATCAAGCGGTCCTTCAAACGCCTCAATTTTGACATTGTACGGCAATTGCACATCCATCCCACCATTTTTTCCACAGCCATCGTCCGTGCATCCTGTTCCCGGTTGCGGTATATTTATTGTACCATAATCACACGATGAAGCGAACGGAAACTAACCGCTTTTTGCCCTTGGAACCGCCGCGGCGTATAATGAAGAAGAAGTCCCTCCCCTTCACCGCGACAACCGTTGCCGTCAGACAGAAGGAAGGATAGCAGTCTCCACTTCGCACCGCCGGCAAGGCTGCTTTCCAACCGGTTAGGCCTTTACGAAAGGAACGATGGTTGATGTATCCGAAAGCATATATTGATTATTTAGTTCATTTCCATGGTGACCGCGACTATTTTGAATGCCATGAAATTTTAGAAGAACAATGGAAACAAGACGGCCGAAAAAAAGGATGGCTTGTGCTCATCCAAATCGCAGTCGCTTTCTATCATTACCGGCGCGGCAACATTTCAGGGGCGCTGCGCCTTATTAAACGGGCGCGGGGACTGCTTGAAGAAACGGGGGGGATGGTTCGCCAGCTCGGCCTCGATGATCAGACGCTCGCTGCCTTGCTTGATAACACGGCTAGACGCATCGCCCGAGGCGAACCGTATGAAAGCATCGAACTGCCGATTGCTGACCGCTCGCTCTATGAACAATGCCGGGCCGCCTGCGCCGAGCGGCAGCTCGTTTGGGGGCAGGCAAGCGATGTCGCTGACGTTGATCTCGTCGATAAACACCGGCGTCGCGACCGCTCGGGGGTTATCGCCGCCCGCGAGCAAAAAAAGCGGGCCAAAGCAGAGGGGAAGTAAGCCTTCCCTTCCGCCGCCCGCGAAAGCGCGGCGCCGCGCCGGGTTTCTTATTCAGCTAGCACGTTTGACATTTATCGAAAAACGAGGCGGTCCACTCGTTGGCGCATAGCCGGCGGTCAGGGTACGCCTCTTGTAACGCCTTGACCATCTGTTTCCCGATCCCTTGATGGCGGTGTGACGGGTTGACGCTAATGTGTTGGATTTGCACAACATCGGGAGCGCGCAGCAGGACGCCGATAATGCCGACGATGTCATCCCCTTCTTTCCATAAAAACAATTGCCAATCGCTGTTCGTTTCGTATTGTTTGATCGTCTGCTGCAGCCGTTTCAAGTCTTTTTCCGTCGGCATAAACGACAACAGTCCCATGGCGATTTTCTCATAGTTTTTTCGGTAACGGATTAACATAAAAATCCCTCATTATCGACAAACGCTTTTCCGAAACGGAAAAGGTTTTGTCATTTTCTCTATACGTATTATAAACATTCTCACCGATATTGTGAACCATTTCATGCCTTTTTACGCAAATTACGCAAGCGTCCGCAGGACGTTCGCCATTTCGATCGCGGACACAGCCGCCTCCCATCCTTTATTGCCCGCTTTTGTACCCGCCCGCTCGATCGCCTGCTCGATCGTATCGGTGGTCAAAACGCCGAAAATGACGGGGACGCCGCTTGAGAGCGCCGCATGGGAAACACCTTTGGCCGCCTCGCTGCACACGTAGTCGAAATGGCTTGTTGCGCCGCGGATGACGGCGCCAAGCGTAATGACAGCATCAAATTGCTTCGACTCGGCCATTTTTTTCGCCATGAGCGGAATTTCAAACGCGCCGGGCACCCATGCGACGGTGATGTCGTTATCGCTGACGCCATGCCGCGTCAATCCGTCGATGGCACCGGACAAGAGCTTGCCGGTAATAAATTCGTTAAAGCGCGCGACGACGATGCCGATTTTCAACCCGGTGCCGACTAAGTTTCCTTCGATGATGTTCATGTTTCTTTCCCCTTTCATCAAAAATGAAGCATATGCCCTAATTTTTCATGCTTTGTGCGCAAATATTTTTCATTCTCCTTTTTCGTCGGCATTTGAAGAGGTACACGTTCGACGACTTCGAGCCCGTGCCCTTTTAAGCCGGCGATTTTACGTGGATTGTTCGTTAACAGGCGCATTTTCGTCACGCCGAGGTCTTTTAAAATTTGCGCCCCGATGCCATAGTCGCGCAAATCAGCCGGAAAGCCGAGCTTTTCGTTCGCCTCGACCGTATCGTAGCCTTGCTCCTGCAGCTTGTAAGCGCGCAGTTTGTTCATAAGGCCGATGCCGCGCCCTTCCTGACGCATGTAAAGCAGCACGCCCGCCCCTTCCGCTTCAATTTGCCGCAGCGCCGCATGCAGCTGCGGGCCGCAATCGCACCGGTATGACCCGAACACATCGCCGGTTAAACATTCGGAGTGGACGCGCACAAGCGTTGCTTCGTCCGGAACGATCTCACCTTTCACGAGCGCGACGTGCTCTTTTCCGTCAAGGACGTTCGTGTAGCCGATGGCGCGAAACTCCCCGAACTCGGTTGGCAGCGAAATTTCCACTTCGCGTTTCACCAGCTTTTCCCGCTGACTCCGGTACGCGATTAAATCTTTAATCGTAATCATCTTCAGCCCAAATTGGTCGGCAATTTGCCGCAAATCCGGAACGCGCGCCATCATCCCGTCCTCTTTAATAATCTCGCAAATGACGCCGGCCGGCTTCGCCCCGCAGAGACGGGCCAAATCGACTGCCGCCTCCGTATGGCCGGCGCGCCGCAGGACACCGCCTTTTTTAGCGATGAGTGGAAAAATGTGTCCCGGCCGCTTAAAATCGCTCGCCTTTACGTCCGGATCAAGCAGCGCCTGGATCGTTGCAGCCCGTTCGTAAGCGCTGATCCCCGTCGTCGTCGTTTTGTAGTCGACGCTTACGGTAAACGCCGTCCCGTGCGCATCGGTGTTATGGACAACCATCGGTTCAAGCCCGAGTCGCACTGCCAGTTCTTCCGTAATCGGGACACAGACGAGCCCCCGGCCGTGGGTGATCATAAAGTTAATAACGTCCGGCGTCGCTTTTTCAGCTAACGCGACAAAATCGCCTTCATTTTCGCGGCCTTCGTCATCGCAAACGATGACGACTTCGCCGTTTTTCAGCGCGGCCAGCGCCGCTTCAATCGTATCAAACATGGCAGCTTGCCCCCTTTTCCGCTTATTTATAGCCGTGCTGCTCCAAAAATCCAATCGTCACCCCGGAAGGCGGCGTTTCGTTCTCGGCGAGAAAGGCGGCGACGTATTTGCCGATCATATCGCATTCAATATTGACGAGGTCGCCGGGCCGTTTTTCACCTAAAATCGTCGCCTCCCGTGTATGCGGAATGAGCGAAACGGTGAACGTACGCTCGCTCAAGCCGAAAATTGTCAAGCTCGTCCCATCGACCGCCACTGACCCTTTGTAAATCATATATGAACGCAATGAAGCTGGCACTTCGATTTCGTAGTAAACAGCGTTCGCCTTCGGCCATTGGCGGACGATGCGCCCGACGCCATCGACATGACCGGTGACAAAATGGCCGCCAAACCGGCCGCCGGCCGCCATCGCTCGCTCTAGGTTGACCTTTGCCCCTGGCTTTAAGGCGCGCAACGCTGTTGCCTTCACCGTCTCCGGCATGACATCGACCGTGAACTGCCGGGAAGTGAATGAGGTGACGGTCAGGCAGACGCCGTTGACGGCGATGCTGTCGCCGAGCCGGACGTCTTCAAGCACCCGCTTGGCGCCAATCGTCATCACAATGGCGTCGCCCGTTTGCCTCATTTGTTCAACCGTACCGACCTCTTCAATAATGCCGGTAAACATCGCTACTCCTCCTTCCTTTTCGGTGCGGCGACGATTTTTATGTCCGGGCCGACCGTCTCAATCCGCCGGATATCAAGTTCCATCGCCTCGGCGAGACGCGAGAAACCGAGACCGCCGACCGGCGTCGGCGCTTCGCGGCCGCCGATGAGCTTTGGGGCGATATAGGCAACCACTTCGTTAACCGCCCCGGCACGAAGAAAGCTGTCATGAATGCGCGAGCCACCCTCGACAAACAACGATGTGACGCGCTGCTCGCCGAGCAGAAAGAGCACGTCACGCACATCAACGTGTGCGCTCGCCATCGGCACGATGCGCACCCCGAGGCGCTCATATGCCTCCGCTTTTTTCCGGCTGATGCCGCTGCCGGTGACAATCCACGTTTCCGCCTCCTTGTCGGTGACGACGTGGGCGTCAAGCGGCGTATGCAGCTTCGTATCCAAAATGATGCGCAGCAAGTTTTTTCGTTGTTGCCCGATGCGCACTGTCAATTTCGGATTGTCGGCTAAAACGGTGTTGACGCCCACTAAAATGGCGTCATGTTGGGCGCGGAGACGATGGACATCCTCACGCGCCGCGCTTGATGTGATCCATTTGCTTTCTCCCGTTGCCGTCGCGATTTTGCCGTCAAGGCTGCACGCATACTTGATCGTGACAAACGGCGTTTTCGTCTTGATATAGTGAAAAAACATGCGATTTAGCTCATCTGCTTCTTCTTTTAATATTCCGACATCAACGTCAATGCCTGCACGGCGCAGCTTATCAATCCCCTGCCCGGCGACAAGCGGATTCGGGTCGGTCGTCGCCACAACAACGCGGCGGACGCCGGCTTGAATAAGCAAATCGGCACATGGGGGCGTTTTGCCGTAATGGCTGCACGGCTCGAGCGTCACGTACACCGTTGCCCCGCGCGCCTTCTCACCGGCCATGCGGACCGCATGCACCTCAGCATGCGGCTCCCCTGCCCGTAAATGAGCGCCAAGCCCCACAACCGCCCCGCCGTTCACGACAACGGCGCCGACGGCGGGATTCGGGGACGTTTGTCCAACTCCAGCCTTGGCCACATCAAGCGCCAACCGCATGTAATGCTCATCGTTGTACACGGTATCCCCCTTTTCCCATAAAATAAAAAACCCCGGAAACTCTCCGGGGCTTTTGGACATGGGAGAATGATTTATGATGCGCATAGCGGCAGTCAAGAACATTTGTTCGTTCACGAATGTTACGCCTGCCGTGCGGAAACGGAAGCCGTTGCCATGCCGGACGGCAGACTCCGCCCTTGCCGGCACAGCTCGGCTGAAAATCGCTGTGCGCACATCCTCATCCTTCTCCCATCCAGACTATACTGTCGGCTCCGGAATCGCACCGGATCATGCCTATGCGGCTCGCGGGCTGAGAGGCTTTGGCCCCATCACCGCCGGTCGGGAATTTCACCCTGCCCCGAAGGATGTTTTAGCTGTATCTTATGTTTTATTATACCACACGAGCGGCCGGGAATCATCACTTTGCAATCCAAAGCCAATACACCGCTCCCCATACCAAGCTCGCCGCCAGCAAAATGAAAAACAAAAGCCAGTTGTTCCGGCTTGTCCGCTCCTCCTCTTCCGTCCGTTGCTTACGGTTCGTCAACCACTTTCACTTCCTTCATCACATCGCCGTTTTTCATCGCCTTAACAATTTCCATTCCCGATGTAACTTGACCAAAGACCGTATGCATCCCATCCAAATGGGGCTGCGGCTCATGGACGATAAAAAACTGGCAGCTGCCCGTGTCACGGCCGCGGTGCGCCATCGAAATCGCTCCGGTGACATGCCGGTGCGGATTGTTGTCCGTTTCGCACGGAATCGTATAGCCGGCATCGCCCGTCCCGTTGCCGCGCGGGCAGCCGCCTTGGCTGACAAAGCCGGGAATGACGCGATGGAACGTCAACCCGTTATAAAACCCTTCATTGGCTAATTTCTCAAAATTAGCCACCGTCACCGGTGCTTCGTTCGGGAACAGTTCAAATTCGATTTTTCCGCCATTTTCCATCAAAATATATCCTTTTTTCGCCATCAAGCTTCATCTCCTTTTTCCTGCATAAACTGTCTTTATCATACCATGATGGTCAAAAGGAAAGAAAGTAAAAACGTCTTTCCACCCAAACAGTTATTATTTTTTTAATATAATATTTTTGTATGAAAGATGAATGGGCACACTAATGATAGTGATAGATGAAGCGGAACTGTTAAGGGGGCTTCCGGCAATGTTGTTGATAACGGTAACCGTGATTGTATTTGTCGTTTTGTTCATCCTCATGCCGAAACAGCTTTCATCGCTTGAAATGTATACGACGTCGTTGTTTGCCATTTGCTTCGGCCTCTCTACCGATTTGTTTCTTGATCTCAAATATCATTTGTACGGCTATTTTTACCCGGGAGTCGACGGACCAGCGTATTGGTTTATGGTGTTTGTTTATGTCGTCGTCAATCTTTTGTTTTTAAACGGCTATCCGCTGCAACAACCCGTTTGGAAGCAAGCCGCTTACATCGGCGGATGGTCCGTTTTTTCCGTTCTCTACGAGATCGCCGCCCTGCGGACGGGGCTGCTTTACTATCACGCTTGGAAGCTTTCCTACTCGGCTGCTTTGTACCCGCTTTTGTTTTTGATTTTGCTTATCCATTTTTTCCTCGTGCGCCGCTTGGGGACGAAGGCAAAATGTCTTTCTGATAGAAAATCAAGTTAGCATACGGTATAATGATAGTGCATGTTGGGTGAACAGGAGGCGAGCTGTGTGAAACGAACGATCGCTTCATTGCTGCTTTGGGCGGTGCTGTTGGCGCTCCCGGGCATGGCGGCAGCCGATGCCGCACCGGGCGATGTCATTGTGACGCTCGGGGAAAACTTAACGACCGAACAAAAACAAAAAGTGCTTGAAGAAATGAAGGCGCCGGACGGGGCTCAGACAATTACTGTCTCAAACGCCGAAGAGCATAAATATTTGGATGGGCTCATCCCGAAAGCACAAATCGGCACGCGCGCCATCTCCTCGTCGATGATTACGATCGGTGAACCGGGCTCCGGATTGAATGTCGAGACGCATAACATCACATGGGTGACAAAAGAAATGTATACGAACGCCTTAATCACCGCCGGGGTGAAAGATGCCGACATTTACGTCACCGCCCCGTTCCCGGTTTCCGGCACCGCCGCCTTGACCGGGTTGATGAAGGCGTATGAAATTTCATCCGACCAAGCCATTCCGGACGCTGTGAAAAAAGTGGCGAACGAAGAAATGGTGCAAACGGCGAAGTTGGCCGATTCGATCGGCGCAGATAAAGCGGTCGCCTTGCTGGCGAAAATCAAAGAAGAAATCGCCACCAATCCGCCGCAAACAGACGCCGATTTGCGCGCCTTGATTGAGCGGATCGCCGGCGACCTCGGCATCACGCTGAGCGAAGACGAAATCAACAGCCTCATTTCCCTCTTTCATAAAATGCAAAACGCTAATATCAACTGGGATCAAGTGAACGACCAGCTCAGCAAGGCGAAAGAACAACTGTCGGCATTTCTGCAATCGGAAGAAGGAAAGACGTTTATCCAAAATATCGTCGATATTCTCAAAGAAATTTGGAATGCCATCAAATCGGCATTCTCCTCGAATCAATAAAAGCCCGCATAAGGCGGGCTTTTTATTTTCTCACCTTCGCTTTGAACGGCAAATCATGCTGGATTAAATCTTCGTACGTTTCCCGTTTGACAACGAGCTGGGCGTCGCCGTTCTCCACAAAAACGACCGCCGGGCGCGGCAGGCGGTTGTAGTTGTTCGCCATCGAATAGCCATAGGCACCGGTGCAAAAGACAGCCAAATAGTCGCCCGGCTTCGCCTCGGGCAGCGCGAGATCCCAAATGAGCATATCGCCCGACTCACAGCACTTCCCGGCAATCGAGACCGTTTCTGTTCGCTCGCCCAGCACCCGGTTGGCGAGCACCGCTTCGTATTTCGCCCCGTACAGCGCCGGACGGATGTTGTCGCTCATACCGCCGTCAACGGCAATATACGTGCGGACGTTCGGCACGTCTTTGCGCGAGCCGATCGTGTAAATCGTCGTTCCCGCATCGCCGACGAGCGAACGGCCCGGCTCGATCCAAATCTCTGGCAACGGAAGCTGGCAAGTCTCAGCTTGCCTTTTCACTTCTTTGACAATACAATCGACGTACGCTGACACCGGAATGGGATCGTCTTCTTCCGTATAGCGGATGCCAAAGCCGCCGCCAAGGTTAATAACCGAAGGGATAAATCCGTATGCTTTGTTCCATTCAGCCATCTTTGTGAATACTTTTTGTGCAGCAAGCACAAAGCCGGCTGTTTCAAAAATTTGCGAACCGATATGGCAATGAACGCCAAGCAGCTGAAACGAAGGCGAGGCCATCACACGGCGAAACGCCTCATCCGCTTGGCCATTGTTTAAGTCAAAGCCAAACTTTGAGTCTTCCTGTCCTGTTAAAATATAATCGTGCGTATGCGCCTCGACGCCCGGCGTAACGCGGAGCAAAACCGGGACCGCCCGGCCGGAAGCCAGCTGTTCAATCAGCTCAAGCTCGTAAAAGTTGTCGGCGACGATGCAGCCGATGCCATGTTCGAGCGCCATCGCCAGTTCGTCTCGGCTTTTGTTGTTGCCATGGAAATGGATGCGCTCCGGCGGAAACCCGGCAGCCAAAGCTGTATACAGCTCCCCGCCCGACACGACGTCAAGCGACAGCCCTTCCTCAGCAGCGAGCTGCACCATGGCAATCGAGGAAAACGCCTTGCTGGCGTAAGCCACTTGCGCCTGAACGCCATGGCGGTGAAACGCTTCTTTAAACGCGCGCGCCCGCGTCCGGATCAACGCAACATCATAAATATAAAGCGGCGTGCCGTACATCTCGGCCAGTTCGACCGTATCGACGCCGCCGATTTCCAAATGTCCTTTTTCATTGACACGGCTCGTCCCATGAAAAAACATAAAAATCCCTCATTCCTCATCAAAATGGTGCAGGAAAAGCAAAAAAGACAGTTCGCAACCGGGTAACTGTCTAAAAATAGCGCCGCAGAGCGATCGGCTCTGCCGCATAACGGGCTGCCGTACAACCAAGCTCCCGGGCGCGTCCAAACGAAGCGGACGGTTCATCAATCCCTCACTTTCAAAATGCGGAACATCAAAAATAACGGATCATCATGATGTAAACCCGCCCTCGTCGCTTTGCCTGAAGTGGAAGCTCTTCCGTTCGACGGCAAAAACAACCGTTCGTCTCTTTGAACGTTGCTTCAGGCCGTTCCAACTCCTGGCATCCGACGATTCAACGCTCTTTGGCGCCTCGGATCGTTTACGTTATAGAAGGCTTTTCCCGATTTTCGCATTAAAGATTCTCCATGCAGCCGTCTGTATCCCGTTCTTAAAGAACCGGATACCCTTTTATTTTATCATGCGTTTCGGCTGACGCCAACCGAAATTCATCTCCCGCTGACCGCCGGGCTAGGCTCTTTACGCGTTTGAAGCGGGATGTTGCTTCTGGACTGCGATAAAAGTTGCTTTGGCGCCATCGCAAAAAAGCGGCCGCCGATCTGCCCCAACCGAAACGGCCGCCTAGACCGTGAACGGAAAAACCGATACGATTCGCATCATGACGGCTGTTTTTGCCGGTCTTGCGGGTGAACGATGCTCGGGCGCACTTTCGCCCCGGCAGCCGAACGGCGGACGACAATTTGCATAAATGCCGCCGGATCAAAGGGAATGAACGGCCATAAGTACGGCGTGTTCAGCGAACGGATGCTCGCCAGCCAAAGCAAATAAACAGTTGTTCCAATAACGAGCCCGGGCACTTTAAATAAGGCGACCAATATGACAAGCGCCAGGCGGGAAATTTTATTGGCTACACTGAGCTCATAGCTTGGTGTCGCAAACGAACCGATCGCCGCCACTGCGACGTACAAAATGACTTCCGGCACAAACAGCCCGACATCGATGGCAATTTGTCCGATTAGGACAGCGGCAATTAAGCCCATTGCGGTCGACAGCGGCGTCGGTGTATGAATGGCTGCCATCCGCAAAAACTCAATCCCAAAATCGGCCAGTAAAATTTGCATGACAATCGGAATGTTCGTCTGTTTGTTCGGTCCGATAAACGCCCATGACTCCGGCAAGAGAGACGGCTCAAGCACAAACAGCACCCAAAGCGGCAACAAAAACAGCGATGACAAAATCCCTAAAAACCGCACCCAACGGACGAACGTCCCGACCCCTGGCGACTGCCGGTACTCTTCAGCGTGTTGAACATGGTGAAAAAACGTCGTCGGTGTAATAATGACGCTCGGCGACGTGTCGACCATAATGAGCACATGCCCTTCAAGCAAGTGTGTCGCGGCAACGTCCGGCCGTTCCGTATAACGGACGAGCGGGTACGGATTGTACCCCTGCTTGACTAAAAACTCTTCCACCGTTTTGTCACCCATCGTCAGCCCGTCAACATTGATTTGTTGCAATTCTTTTTTCACGAGTTCGACAAGCCCCGGATCGGCGACATCTTTAATGTAGGCGATGCATATATCCGTTTTTGACCGTTCACCGACTTGCAAAATCTCAAGGCGCAGCCGTTCATCACGGATGCGGCGCCGCGTCAGCGCCGTATTGACAATAATATTTTCAACATACCCGTCGCGGGCGCCGCGCACCACTTTTTCCGTGTCCGGCTCTTGCGGCTGCCGGCCCGGATAGCTGCGGACATCGACGGCAAATGCGGTTGATTCGCCCTCGATCAAGACGATGATCAGCCCGGACAGCAGCTTATCGACCGCCTCGTCAAGGCTCGACACCGGGCTCACCTGCTGATGAACGAGCCGGTTTTCAATAATCTGGCGCGCTTGGGCGACTTGGCGCTCGTCATCGTTGACGCGCACGATTTGTTTTAACAATTCGATAATATATTGCGTGTCGCATAAACCGTTGCAGTAATAAATATGTACTTCTCGGTTTAGCACATGAACTTTTCGCACACCTAAGTCAAAGCTTGTGCCGACGCCGATTCGTTTTTGCAAAAACTTGGCGTTGTCAACGAGTTTCTCCGCGATCGGCACCTTTTCCTTTTTCGCCTTTTCCGTCATGCCCCCCACTCCTTTCCAAAATCAACTCAACCGCCTTGTGCGTAATCGGCGCCCCGTTTTTGGCGTGATCCCGGTATCCCATTTTGCCGATATCGCCAATGCCGACGATAAGCGGAATGCCCAGCTGGTCCAAGCAATAGACGGTGTCGCCGTTAATCCGCCCGACGTCGAGATCGCGGACGCCTTCCTTATCGACCCCGTATTCAGTAATCAAGCCGTCGCGGTCGATGCTGACGTGCACTTTTGTCCATTCGCGCTGATGCGTATTAGAGGCGACCGCCAGCGCCCCGAGCACTTCGATTTGCTCATGCGTCGCGACATAGCGGAGTGCCTCTTCGCCGGATCCTTCTCCGATGGCGCCGCAGTCGTCAAACATGACAAACACTGGATCGTGCGGTGTTTGTAAAATGAGCTCCACAAGCTGTTCGCCGCTTAGTTTTGTCGGATTGCCCTGGGAGCGGGAGATGCAGCGGCCGCCTAAATCGGAGGCCACCTGTTCGATCGCCCGGCAGGCGAATTCGTCCCCATCGGTCACTAAAATCACCCGTCGTTTTTTCATGATCCCTACCCTTTCGGTTTGCAAATGAGCGCGGCGAAAAACGACCCGGCCACGATAAAAGCGAACAAGGCGCCGGCGAAGCGGAACACGGCCGCACCGGTCTCAACGAGACCACTAGGCCGCGGTTCGACCATCACGCCTTTCGCCAAAAAATAGCCAAACCCGCTCAGCGGCATCGTCGCCCCGGCGCCAGCCCAAGCGGCAAACCGATCATATACGCCGCTAAATCCAAGGAGAACGCCTAAAATCACAAGCGCGGCGGCGACGCCGGCCGGCGTCCATTTGCCGCGGTCGATGGCGAGCTGGGCAAGGGCGCATACCAGTCCGCCGGCCAAAAAAGCGCGGACGTATTCCATCATTCCATTCCCCCTTGACCGGGCATGAAAGCCCTTTTATGGCGGTGAATCCGACTCCCATTCGGCCGCTTCAAGAACAACACCGTGGGCGACGGCTGGAATCGACTGTTTTTGCTGCACCATCGTTTGGCTAAGGAGCGCCCCGGTGGCGACGATGAGCAGACGGCGGAACGTGCCGCGGTCGAGCTCATGAAGCAAATAGCCGTACGTGACGACCGCCGAACAGGCGCAACCGCTGCCGCCGGCAAACACCTTTTGATCCGGGCGGTAAATCATCAGCCCACAATCGTTATAAACATCGCTGATATCAAAGCCGGATTCGGCGAGCAGCTCGCGGACAATGACACTGCCAATGCGCGATAGGTCACCGGTGACAATCAAGTCGTAATCAGTTGGCGATGTACCTAAATCGCGAAAATGCCGCTCGATCGTATCCGCCGCTGCCGGAGCCATCGCTGCCCCCATATCGAGCGGATTCGTCAGCCCGGCGTCGATGACTTTGCCGATCGTCGCCGCCCGGATGCGCCATCGGCCCGAAGTGCGGCCAACGAGCGCAGCGCCGGCGCCCGTGACGGTAAATGTCGCTGTTTTCGGCTTTTGCACCCCAAGTTCGGTCGGATACCGGAATTGCCGCTCCGCGGTCGCGTTATGGCTGCTCGTCGCCACGAGCGCCGTATCGGCGAGCCCGCCGGCGACAAAAGCAGCGGCCGCCGCCAGCGTCTGCATCGAGGTGGAACAGGCGCCAAACAAGCATAAAAACGGCATCGGCAGCTCGCGGGCAACGTAATTGGACGTCGCATTTTGGTTTAACAAATCACCGGCTAAAAACAAATCAACATCACGGGCAGAAACGCCGGCCTTTTGCAGACAGCAGGCCACCGCCTCGCTCATCAACCGTCGCTCAGCCAGCTCCCACGTCTCTTCCCCGCAATATAAGTCGCGATGGCAAATGTCAAAATAGCCGCCAAGCGGTCCGTCGGCTTCGAACGGACCAACAGCGGTGGCAGCGGCCTTAATATAAATGTCCTCATCAAACACCCACGTCTGCTTTCCGACACGCTTCATGTCCTTCCCTCTTTTCGTTATGGCCAAAAGAGGCCGAGCACATAGGCAGCGATCATGCCGTAAATGATCGTTGCCCCGCCGGCTTTCAGCATCTGCCCGGCCACCCCGGCCGTCCATCCTTCGCTCCGATGCTCAATGGCCGCGCTGGCGAGGGCATTGGCCAACCCCGTGACGAGCATCATCGCACCGGCGCCGGCAAACTGGCTGAAGTCGTCATATTTTCCGGCGGCCGTCAGCGCGATCGCCAGCCCCGCCATCACCGTCACCGCCCATAACTGGGCCGCAAACGGGGGAGCGGCAAACAGGCGGCCATGCCATTCAGCAAGCCATTGCGCCAGCGTACAGAGCGCCCCGCCGGCCAAAAACGCCTTGACCGCGTTGGCCGCATACGGGGGAGAAGGCTGAAACGCCTTCACCTCACGGAGATAATTAGCCTTTAATCCCACGTTTCCCCCCTCCTTTTTCAGTGAAAGTAATCGACAAAGTAAAGCCAATGGAACAATGAACCCGCCACTTTGCCGAAAGCGATCGCCATCAATAAAATGACAATTTTATCATCAACACCGATTCGCTTCGCTAAAATCGGCCAAACGTTTAATACTTCCGTCAGCGCTGCAGCGAGCATGCCGATAAATATGCCATGCAGCAACCCGATCGGCGCCAGCCAATATTTAGATAAGTGCCAGACCGAATGGCGCAAGCTCATCCAGCCGCCGACGATGGCGCCGACGACGGCGCCCCACTCATAGGCGTGAATGCGCTTCATCGTTTTTGTCAGCTGCGTCAAACGCGGAATGACGCCAAGCACAACTAAAAAAGCGACAAACCCGCTCCCGACCGCCAGCCCTCCAGCGAAGCCGACGAATACTACCAGCAAAACCTCAAGCGTCGTCAAGGCGTCTCATACTTTCTTTGTTTTCATGCAAAATAACGTATTGGTCGATCGCCTGCTGGTAGTTGAACATTTCGACTTCAAGAGGGCTAGGCTCTTCATTAATCCGTTTGCGAAACCAATGGTTGAAAAATAACACCATCCCGATGCCAAGCCCGAGCGAATATGGAATTTGCAAAAGCAGCGGCTTGTCGACCGATTGGCCGGTCATCATTTCATACAAATGGCGATGCACTTGCTGCATGCTCACGTCTTCGTGAAAGTTCATAATGGCCATCGCTGAACCGACGAACAAAAGAAGCCAGACAAGAAGAAAAGAAGCCGTCGAAAACCGCCGTTTTTCATACACGACTTCGACGATCGTCTGCGACGGGCCGACCATCTGCACATCGAGCGACTCGTCCACATCGAGCACGGCCCGGACGATGTGCATCATATCGATAATGACGATATTTTTGTCGCTCGGCCGAATGCGATAGAGCGGAATCGCCTTCAGCCGCCGAATGAGCCTCTCATCCATCGCGGCCATTTGCGCTACCTGCCCTAAGGTGATGAGCGCCTCCGGTTTCACCTGCACACGATGACGCGGCTTAATGAACACGGTGTTTTCCATCTGTCCCACACCTTCATCCCCATTTTGTTTTTCTTTAGTTTGTTTGGCTGAAAAAAAGATCATGCAGCTTGCCGCCATTCACCACCAATTTCATAAAAATAGAAAAGAATGGGCCGAGAAACGCCCATTCTTTTCCTAAAAAATTTTCCATTTATATGATTAAAATACAAAACGAGATGGTCTGTCCGCTTTTTCCCACCAAGTACGGAAAAAATGGGCTCATCCGTCCATTTTTTCCTTTATGTGCTGCAATATTTTCTTTTCCAGCCGGGATACTTGCACTTGAGAGATGCCGAGTCTTGATGCCACTTCGGATTGGGTTTGGTCTTTGTAATAGCGCAAATAAACAATGAGCCTTTCGCGCTCGTCCAGTTCTTCGATCGCTTTTTTTAAGGCGATTTTGTCAAACCATGACGCCTCATCGGCGTCGGCGATTTGATCGAGCAATGTGATCGGGTCGCCGTCGTTTTCATACACCGTCTCATGGATCGATGCCGGCGAGCGGACCGCTTCTTGGGCGAGAACAACATCTTCCGGCGAAATACCTAAATGATCGGCGATTTCGGTGACCGTCGGCGCCCGCCCGCGCGTTTTTGACAGCTCGTCTTTTGCTTTGCGGATTTTATTGCCCATCTCTTTCAGCGAGCGGCTGACTTTCACCGTGCCGTCGTCGCGGAGAAATCGCTGAATCTCCCCGATGATCATCGGCACGGCGTACGTCGAGAACTTGACGTCGTACGATAAATCAAACTTATCGACCGATTTCAACAAGCCGATGCAGCCGATTTGAAACAAGTCGTCCGGTTCGTAGCCGCGGTTTAAAAAGCGCTGAACAACCGACCAGACGAGGCGCATATTTTTTTCAATAATTTCATCGCGTGCTTCCTGGTCGCCTTCCTGGCTGCGGCGGATCAGCTCCTTCATCTCCTGATCTTTGATTGGCGACTGATCTTGCTTGACATCGACATCCATAGGCATGTCTCCCTCAGTTACATAGCGCTTTGCTTTTGGCAATATGCTTTTTCAAATAAACAGTCGTTCCTTTGTTCAATTCCGACTCGACAACAACTTCATCCATGAAGTTTTCCATAATCGTAAAGCCCATACCTGACCGCTCGAGCTCCGGTTTTGTCGTAAACAGCGGCTGGCGCGCCTCATCGATGTTGGCGATGCCGATCCCTTCGTCTCTCACCGTTAAGTGGACAACACCGTCCTCGATGATGACGGAAATAGAAACGATGCCGTTTGGGTCATTGTTGTAGCCGTGAATGATGGCATTTGTCACCGCCTCGGAGACGACCGTTTTGATTTCCGTCAGCTCATCCATCGTTGGATCGAGCTGGGCGACAAACGCTGCCACTGTCACGCGGGCAAACGACTCGTTTTCACTGCGGGCGGAAAATTGGAGGTGCATTTCGTTGCGCATTTATGCCACCCCCAATGCCTGCAACGCAAATTGTTCATCCTCTTCGAAACGGATGATTTTAAACAGCCCCGACATGTCAAACAGGCGCTTGACCGCCGGTGACACGGCGCAAACGACCATTTGCCCGCCGACGTTTTTAATTTGTTTATAGCGCCCTAAAATGACGCCGAGACCGGAACTATCCATAAATGTCAATTGTCCTAAATTAAGTACAATATGGCGGATGGTTCGGTTTTCGAGCACGTCCGTCACTTGCCCGCGCAATTCCTCGGCTGTATGGTGGTCAAGCTCTCCAGAGAGGCGAACGATGAGCACGTCTTGCTTCACTTCCAAGTCGATCGCGAGACTCACAGCGTGTTCCTCCTTGTCCATTTCAGGATACGGAGAAGTTTCGCTGCCGCCCGTCGGAAATCCTGCCGCCCGACAAAACTAGTGGCCGTTCGTCAAAGAGCGGAAAAAGATCGCAAAAATTGACATCATCCCGCCTGAACGAAACGGCTGAACACCCGTTTAAACAAATCCCAAAAGCTGGCCTCCGGCACCGTTTGCTTGGCGACGATCGGGCTGCGCAAAATCTCTTTGCCGTCCTGCTTCAAAATCAGGACGCCGAGCTCATCGCCTTTTCGAATCGGCGCTTTCACGTCATCTTTTACTTGAATCACTTTTTCGATTTGTTCGACCGACTGCCCTTTTTTCGTCAACACCGATACCGGCTCTGACGTTACAGCGGCGACTGATGTTTGTTTACCTTTGCTGACATCGACGCGGGCGACGGTTTCGTTGCGCTTGTATACTGGATGAGCCTGATATTGGTGAAACGCGTAATCAAGCATTTTGGTAATTTGCGCGTTGCGCGATTTCGGTGTCGGCGCTCCGAACACAACAGCAATGACGCGCATGCCGTTCTTTTTGGCCGTCGCGGTCAAACAATATCCCGCTTCACTCGTAAAGCCGGTTTTCAGCCCGTCAACACCCGGGTAAAACTTGACGAGCCGGTTCGTGTTCACAAGCCAAAACTTTTGATCCGTGTGTTCCCGCAAATAGTCCTCGTACTTGCTTGTATATTTGGTGATTTCTTCGTATTTCAACAGTTCGCGCGCCATGATGGCCATGTCGTAGGCGCTGCTGTAATGTCCTTCAGCCGGCAGACCGGTCGTATTGACAAAATTTGTATCCTTTAAACCAAGCTCTTTCGCCTTTTCATTCATCATTTCAACAAACGCTTCTTCCGATCCGGCAATTCGCTCGGCCATGGCGACAGAGGCGTCATTCGCCGAACCGATGGCGATAGCGCGCAACAGTTCATCAACCGTCATTTCTTCGCCCGGCTCGAGAAAAATTTGTGATCCGCCCATCGAAGCGGCATATTCGCTCGTCCGCACTTTTTCGCCGTAGGAGAGCTTTCCTTCATCGATGGCCTCCATGATCAACAGCATCGTCATAATTTTTGTCATGCTTGCCGGTGGCAGTTTTTCATGTGGATTTTTTTCATATAGAACCTCGCCGGTGTCGCGTTCAATCAAGATGGCCGACTTCGCTTCGTCAGCCAGCCCGGCCTTTGCCCCTTTCGGCTCCTTCTCCTCAGCGTATACGGAAAGGGGAAGGAAAAGAAGAAGCGGCAATAAAAGCAGACGGATGACTGTCGTTTTCATCTCCCAAACCTCCATTCTTTATACATGACATTTTTTCCAATGGAGATATTTTTATACAAGACAACCAAAATAAAAAAACGCCTGAACCATTCGATTCAGACGTTTTCTTCTTGAACAACCGCCTCTTCCCTTGCGGATCGCCGGCGCTCTTCCCTAGACGATGGTCTCATAAACGAGCGGCGGCGGGACAACCGGCCGCGGCGAAAGCCGAATGGCGGCCGCCAGTTTTTCTTCCACTTTACGCACATCTGGCCGGTTGCTGTGAATCGTGGCGAGCGCCTCGCCTTTTCGCACACGGTCGCCCACCTTCTTATGGAGCACGATTCCGACCGCCAAGTCGATCGCGTCCTCTTTTTTCGCCCGTCCGGCGCCAAGCCACATGGCGGCGGTGCCCACTTCATCTGCAACAATCCCGGCAACATAACCATCCTCACCGGCTGTAACGGGATGCGTATACGCCGCTTGCGGCAGTTTGTCCGGGTCGTCGGCGACCGACGGATCGCCGCCTTGAGCCGCCAAAAACGTTTTGAACGCCGCGATGGCGGATCCATCATCGATCGCCTGCTCAAGCAGGCGGCGCGCCTCATCAAGCGACGGCGCCTGCTTCGCCAAGTAAACCATATGGCTGCCGAGCGTCAAACAAAGTTCCGTTAAATCGTGCGGACCGTTTCCTTTCAACGTAGCGATCGCCTCTTTTACTTCCAGGGCGTTGCCGACCGCATAGCCGAGCGGCTGACTCATATCGGAAATGACCGCCATCGTCTGCCGTCCAACGCGCTTGCCGATATCGACCATCGCCTGGGCGAGCTGGCGCGCTTCGGCGAGTTCTTTCATAAACGCCCCGGCGCCCGTTTTCACGTCCAAGACGATGGCATCAGCTCCAGCGGCGATTTTTTTGCTCATGATCGACGAAGCAATAAGCGGGATGCTGTTGACGGTTGCGGTTACATCGCGGAGCGCATACAACTTTTTGTCAGCCGGCGTCAAGTCGCCGGTTTGGCCGATAATGGCAATCTTATTTTCATTGACAAGCCGAAGAAATTCATCTTTGCTGATTTCGACGTGAAAGCCGGGCACGGACTCGAGCTTGTCGATCGTGCCGCCCGTATGGCCGAGACCGCGCCCGGACATTTTCGCCACCGGCACGCCGACCGAAGCGACAAGAGGACCTAACACGAGCGTCGTCGTGTCGCCGACGCCGCCGGTCGAATGTTTGTCAACTTTCACACCGCGGATGCTTGATAAGTCGATGACCTCACCGGAATGAACCATCGCCATCGTCAGCGCGGCCGTTTCTTCCTTGGTCATGCCGCGAAAGTAAATCGCCATCGCGAGCGCGCTCATTTGGTAATCCGGAATATCCCCGTCCGTATACCCGCGGATGATCCATCCAATTTCTTCGTTCGTCAGTGCCGCTCCGTCACGCTTTTTGGCAATCAAATCGACCATTCTCATCCCGATCACCTTTTCTCCTTATTTCGCCAGTTCGGCCACAACCGCTTTAATGAGCCGCAAAAAGTCGGCCTTCACCCTCTCAGCCGTTTCGACGACTTCATCATGATGAAGTGGGGCGTCAGTCATGCCGGCCGCTAGATTGGAAATGCACGAAATGCCAAGCACCTCCATGCCGGCATGGCGGGCGACAATCACTTCCGGGACGGTTGACATGCCGACCGCATCGCCGCCAAGCCCACGAACCATGCGAATTTCCGCCGGCGTTTCGTACGATGGGCCGGTATTGGCAACGTACACCCCTTCATGCACACGAATGCCAAGCTTGGCTGCTGATTCTTTGGCGAGCCGGCGCAAGCGCCGGCTGTACGCTTCAGTCATGTCCGGAAAACGCGGGCCGAGCTCCGGGTCGTTCGGGCCGATGAGCGGGTTTGTGCCAAGCAAGTTAATATGATCAGAAATAATCATCAAATCGCCCGGGCGAAACTGTTCGTTCACACCGCCGGCAGCGTTCGTCACGATCAATTCACGGACGCCGATCGCCTTCATCACCCGGACCGGAAACGTCACTTCGCGGAGCGAATATCCTTCATAATAATGGAACCGTCCTTGCATGGCAACGACTGTCGCTCCTTCGAGCCGGCCGTACACGAGCCGGCCGGCGTGCCCTTCAACGGTTGACACCGGAAATCCGGGAATATCCTCATACGGAATGCGGACCGCCTCTTCGATTTCATCGGCGAGCACGCCCAATCCTGAGCCGAGAATCAAGCCGATACCGGGCGGCGCCGGCATACGCCGGCGCAAATCATCCGCTGCTTTTTCAATCGCCTGTCGATCCATTCCTCTTCTCCCTCCTTATATGTTCATCGCAGAATAGCGGCGATTCACTGCTGCGCCAATTCCGTTAAAAAACTTGTTCCGTACGGCGGCATGTGGACGCGAAAATTATCGGCGATCGTGGCCCCTACATCGGCAAACGTCTCGCGGATCGGGAGCGGCTTTCCGCCTTGAAAGCGCGGGCTGTATACTAAAAGCGGCACGTATTCACGCGTATGATCCGTCCCGTGGTGCACCGGATCATTGCCATGGTCAGCTGTAATGATCAACAAATCATCCGCCGTCAGCCGCGGCAGCACCTCAGCAAGCCGGGTGTCAAACTCTTCAAGCGCATCGCCATATCCTTGCGGGTCGCGACGATGACCGTATTTGGCATCAAAGTCGACGAGATTGACAAAACTGAGCCCGGTAAAGTCCATGCTGAGCGTATCGATGAGCTTATCCATGCCGTCCATATTGGACGCCGTCCGCAACGACTGTGTCACCCCTTCATTGTCGTAAATATCGGCAATTTTCCCGATGGCGATCACATCATAGCCCGCATCTTTTAATTCATTCATCACCGTGCGCCCGAACGGCTTAAGTGCATAGTCGTGCCGGTTCGCCGTCCGCTCAAAACGGCCCGGCGTCCCGATGAACGGCCGGGCGATGACGCGTCCGACCATGTACGGCTCATCGCGCGTCAGCTCGCGGGCGATTTCGCAAATGCGGTACAGCTCCTCAAGCGGCACGACGTCTTCATGGGCGGCGATTTGCAAGACGGAGTCAGCTGATGTATAGACGATGATCGCCCCCGTTTTCATATGTTCTTCGCCTAACTCTTCAATGATCGCTGTCCCGCTTGCCGGTTTGTTGCCGATCACGTTCCGCCCGGTGCGCCGTTCAAGTTCAGCAATCAGTTCGCGCGGAAACCCGTCCGGAAAGACGCGGAACGGCTTGTCGATGCGAAGGCCCATTAATTCCCAATGGCCGGTCATCGTGTCTTTGCCGGCGGATGCCTCTTTCATTTTTGTATAGTAGGCGAGCGGATCGTTCACTTTCGGCACCCCTGGAATCTCACGAATATGACTCAGGCCGAGTTTGGCCATATTCGGCATGTGCAAGCCGCCGCGGTATTCGGCGATATGCCCGAGCGTATCCGCCCCTTTGTCGTTATAGTTCTCAGCATCAGGCGCTTCGCCGATGCCGACGGAATCGAGCACAATTAAAAATACGCGCCGGTATGTGGACTTCACCTTCATTCCTCCCGCCTGAAGTGAAAATAGAGTCTCTTCCTATCGTTCCCATATTTTCGGCAAAACACGCCCTTGTTGCATTGGTCAGAAGTCTGACAACCAAATCAATAGGACCGCGCCTAGCGGACAGCGGCCGCCGCGGCTAGGCGCGCGGATGATACTGGTTATATACGTCTTTGAGACGCGTTTTCGTCACATGCGTATATATTTGCGTCGTCGAAATGTCGGCATGCCCCAGCAGCTCTTGGACGGCGCGCAAATCGGCACCGTTCTCAAGCAGATGGGTCGCAAACGAATGCCGGAGCGTGTGAGGCGTCAGCTCTTTTTCAATGCCCGCTTCTTTGGCAAGCCGTTTTAAAATTTTCCAAAACCCTTGCCTCGTCAGACGCTGGCCGTAATGGTTCAAAAATAGCGCCTCCGCCGCCCGCCTGCGCGGATCGGCCAACTGCGGACGCCCGTGCTCCAAATAGCCAGTAAGCGCTTCAACCGCCATCCGGCCGAGTGGGACGATCCGCTCTTTTCGCCCTTTCCCATAGCAGCGAACAAACCCCATTGTCAAATGCACGTCGCCTAAGTTGAGCTGCACCAGTTCGCTGACGCGCATACCGGTCGCATACAGCAGCTCGAGCATCGCCTTATCGCGCAAACCGAACGGTGTATTTGTCTGCGGCGCCGATAAGAGCGCTTCGACTTCTTCGACGGATAACACTTTCGGCAGCGTCCGCTCAAACTGCGGCGTTTCGATATGAACGGCCGGATCTTGCGCCGCCATTTTCTCCCGCAGCAAAAACTGGTGGAACGAACGGATCGATGCCAAATGGCGGGCAATCGTCCGCGCCGACTGCCCTTGTTCACTTAAAAACTTTAAAAAATGGAGAATGTGCAGGCGCTCGACTTCGCCCCACGCCCCAAGCCGCTCGACTTGGCGCAAGTAGCGGACATATTTCTTTAAATCCCGTTCATACGAAATGATCGTATTGTGCGCCAAATTCCGCTCCACCGTCAAATAGTGCAGAAAATCTTTTAATTCATGTTCCAATGTTCTCTACTCCCCGTCGCGATAAAAAAATAGTAGCCGGTTGAGCCAGTCCGGAGGCGCGCTTTCATTCGTCGACACTTTAACCGCCGATCCTCCCGGTTCATCATATCGATGATAATACTCGTACTCGCGATTAAACCATACAAGACTATAATAAAATAAAATGGTGCATCCCGTAAACAAAAGAAATACTTTCACCATTTGCCAAACGGTTTTCATGGCACCCTCCCCATCGGCTGCTTGCCCACTTGCTAGTATGAGGATATGCCATTTGTTTGCCTATTTATACGCAAAAAAACCTTTCCCACTGGAAAAGGTTTTTATTTTTCTTCATGTTTTTGCTGGCAGCGGTGGCAAATGCCATGGAACGTCAGGCGGTGGTCTTTAATTTTAAACTTCCATTCCCGTTCGACAATGGCTTCGACGTCCTCAAGCAAATCTTCTTGAATTTCCGCCACCGATCCGCACTCGAGGCAAACAAGATGATGATGGAAATGGGCCGCCCCTTCTTTGCGGAGGTCGTAGCGCGATACCCCGTCCCCGAAATTAATTTTATCGACAATTTTCAGCTCAGTCAGCAACTCAAGCGTCCGATAAACGGTCGCGAGCCCGATCTCTGGGGATTTTTCTTTCACGAGGAGGTAGACATCTTCAGCGCTTAAATGGTCTTCTTCATGTTCAAGCAGGACTCTTACCGTCGCTTCCCGCTGCGGCGTCAGCTTATAGCCGGCCGAGTGCAGCTGCTTTTTAATTCGTTCCACACGATCTTCCATATTTTCATTCCTCCCTCGCCATTCACCTCCCATTATAACAAATGTGCGAGGGAAGTATCAAAGTAAAATGACTATTACAATAGAACAATATTGATTATTATATAATAATGATTATGAAATCAATCACCCATTTGACCGCCTGCTTCATCAACACCGGTGACAAATACGCCTCGACCGCCGACGAAACGAGCAGCCCCGCGGCAATCGCCACCATCGCCGCGGCATAGCGCATCACCATCGGGAATACCGGCTCATGTGGCCGCTTCATAAACTGGTTGCGCACCATATACAAGGAAAACGAAATCGAAATCACGCCCATCACAATCATCAGCGGAATGACGATCAAGTTTTGCGGCATGACGGATACAAATGACAATAAAAATCCTTTCCAGCTCATTTGATTGACCAAAAAACCAACCGTAAAGCCGACGACAACACCTTTTAAAAACAATAAAACAAAAATGATCGGCAAGCCGATAACGGAAATGCCAAGCACCCACATTAAGGCGGTATATTTGATGTTATGCATATAGCTTTGACGAAACATATCATGGGCGCTCGCCAAATTGTCTTTCGATACTTGTCCAAAAAATTGCGTCAAGTAATAGTACAAGTCTTGTTTTTGGCTAAAGCCGAGGCTATTGACGACAATGGCGCCAAAAATAACGCCCATTAAAAACAGGACGATAACAAATACGTATAGTGAGGCGTGTTCGCGCAAGTGAATGGCGACGGCCGATTTCAACGGATGGATTCTCATCGTGCTTCGTCCTCCCATTGGTCTCTTAGTAGATTGTATGTCCATCCGCTTCGGATATGACTGTTTTTCAAAAAAGCAAGGGGGCCCACCGGCCCCCCTGCTTTCCATCACTATCACTCCGCCTGTGCGTAACCATAAAACGCCCCTTTGCGGAACAAGGCCTCCCCCCAACTTTTTCTTGCCAGTCATCCCCTCACTTTTCCATATTTCCCGCCGCCGCCGGCTTCGATGGCGAGCGCACCGCTGCGGGCAAGAACGATCAGCCGGGCGAGCTTTTCCCCGACCGTCTCGGCAAGTTCCTCTTCCGCTGCTTCATGCAGCACATGCATTTCCGTACCGAAACGGTCAAGCAGTTTTTCGTACGCTTTCGGACCGAGGCCGGGGATAAATTCAAGCGGCACTTGATAGATGTATGGCGGCCGCTTCGGCCCACGTTCCGCTGTTTTCAATTCCTCAAGCCGCTCAAACACTCCTTTAATGAAGCGGCGATGTCCGCATGACGGACAGCGCTCGGCATCCGGCGCCACCGGCGTCAGGCAGCGTTCACACACTGTCCGGTGATACTTGCCAAGCTTCGGATTCAAGCCATAATTCGCCGCGATGGCCCTCCCGTCTTCACCGCGAAACGCTTTTGCCAACTCGGCAAACGTCGGGGCGGCCAGCCGCACTTGTTCATATTCGCGGGCGATCTTCCGCAACGAATGGGCGTCCGAATTCGTCAAATACGGATAGCGGTGCAACTCGGCGATTTGGTCGGCCATAGCTGTATCAGCGCTCAGCCCAAGCTCGACAGCATCGATCCGATCCGGGTCGAACACTTCCGTTAAACTGCGCTCCACCCCTTTTCCGTACAAACTTTTAAACGGCGTGAACGCATGCGCCGGAATGAACCAACCGCCCTGCTCTTTCACCGCCGTCTGCAACTCGCGCCCCGAAGCGTAAATACGCTGCGAGCTGAGTGTCACGTTTTTCACCCGTTCGCCAAGCCAGGTCGAAAAGAAGCGCATCGCCCGGACAGTCGGCAAAAAAACAAGGACGTGAATCGGCCCGCGGCAACGGTCATCGTACACTTCGATCTCACTGCCCAATAGCAACGTCACTTTCCCCGTGCTGACGCCCCCCTCATTATGTTCGCGCCATCCATGTTCATCCATCGCCCGCTCGAGTTCGTCAAGCACTTCCGGCACATGACTGTCAATGACACCGACCAAATCGATCCCTTTCACATGCGCCGCTTCATGCAAAATGTTTTCAAGCGTCAACGTCCGCGCCCCGGTAATTTTCACCGGACGGCCGGAGGCGGTCCGGCCGATGTGAATATGTAAATCGGCATAGTAACGGCCGAGGCCGCCCCCGTTTTTTTTATTCGGCATTTTGTTCCCCCAGCGCGCGCCGCAACTGCAAATATTGCAAGGCGTATGCCGTTTTCGCATCGTAAATGTCGTGTTGTTCAAGCATATCCAGCGCCTCCTCTAATGTCACTTCCAACAGTTCGACAAACTCATCCTCATCTAAACCAGCGCCGCCCTCCACTTTCTCCAGCCCCTCGGCGACGTACAAATGGATGAGCTCATCGGCAAATCCCGGCGATGTATAAAAGGAAATGAGATGGCGCATCGATTTGGCACGGTAGCCGGTTTCTTCTTCGAGTTCGCGGTGCGCGGAAGCAAGCGGCTCTTCCCCATGTTCTAGCTTGCCCGCCGGAATTTCGACTAATGCGCGCTCGAGCGCTTTTCGATACTGGCGGACAAGGACGATATTCCCATCGGGCAACAGCGGCAACACTGCCACCGCCCCCGGATGTTTAATCACCTCGCGCCGGCTCGTTTTCCCGTTGGGCAACTCCACTTCTTCGACATACAACTCAATGATACGGCCGCTGAACAGTTTCTCTTTGCGGACGGTTTTTTCATACAACTGATCCATGTTTCTTCTCCCCTATCAGCTAATGAATTCTTTCCCATTGTACTACATATTTGGCCCTTTTTTCGCCTCTGTTGTACAATGATCATAAGGAAGGGAGCGTAATGCCATGAACAAACGACGCATTGGCACATCGGATTTGTATGTAAGCGAAATTGGGCTCGGGTGCATGTCGCTTGGCACCGATGAACGCCAGGCCATCTCTCTCATCCATGAAGCATTGGACCGCGGCATCAATTATTTAGATACAGCCGATTTATACGATCAAGGCTTGAACGAAGAGTTCGTCGGGAAGGCAATAAAAGGAAAACGCGATCAAGTCGTCATCGCTACGAAAGTCGGCAACCGTTGGCGGCCGGATGGCAGCGGCTGGGACTGGGATCCGTCCAAGGAGTATATTAAACAAGCGGTGAAAGACAGCCTGCGCCGCCTGCAAACCGACTACATCGACTTATACCAGCTCCACGGCGGCACAATCGATGACCCGATCGACGAGACGATTGCGGCGTTTGAGGAGTTAAAGCGAGAAGGCGTCATCCGCTGGTACGGCATCTCCTCCATCCGTCCGAACGTCATTCGTGAATATGTCAAACGTTCCAACATTGTCAGCGTCATGATGCAATATAGCCTGCTTGACCGCCGGCCGGAAGAGTGGTTTCCGCTCCTGCGCGAGCATCACATCAGTGTGATCGCCCGCGGCCCGGTCGCCAAAGGCTTGCTGACCGACCGACCGCTCGAAGCGGCGGAAGCGGCGGTGAAAGCGCATGGCTACCTCGATTATTCGTACAATGAGCTGCAAACGCTCATCGCGAAGCTGAAAGAAAAAACGGGGGAACGCCGTTCGTTGACCGCGACTGCGCTTCAGTTTTGCTTGTATGACCCGGTCGTCGCCGCGGTGGTTCCCGGCGCCAGCCGCCTTGAGCAGTTGGAGGAAAACACCGCCGCCGCATCCGCGCTGCCGCTTGATGCCGGCGAATACGAATGGTTAAAACAGGCGACGAAGCGTTCGGTTTACAAAATTCACCGGTAAGCAAAGGTGGCATAAAACACCGCTCCAAACCGGCCGGCAGGAAACGGATCGGCACGCCGATAAACGTAAACCGTATACCGATACGAACCGGCCGCTCCAACGGAACAAAGAGAAGAGCCCGAGGCGGCAACACGGCCGCTCGCGGGCTCTTTTTACCTATGAACCGGGGAGGCGCCTTGCCCCGACGTTCCGGCTAAACCGCTTCTTCATCCTCCACATACTTGTCTCTTGCTGCCCCCAAACCGAACCCCATCATGCCCGCGCAGACAGCCAACAGCAAAACGAGGGAAAGGATGAAATGACCGGACGTATCGTACAGCACGCCAAACAGCAGCGGACCGGCCGCTGACAGCAAGTAGCCGACCGATTGGGCCATAGCGGAAAGCTGAGCGGCCGCCAACGGGCGGCGCGTACGCAGCGTAAACAGCATCATGGCAAGTGAAAATGACATGCCAGCGCCGAGCCCGGCCAGAAACGCTCCCACCCACAGCCACCATCCTTGGCCGGCTAACAAGGCGAGCGTCCCCGCCACTTTCAACAGTACCGATGAGCCGATCAACAGTCTTTGATCTTTCATCCGTTCGGCCAACATCGGCGAGACGAACATCATCGGCAGCTGCGCAAACTGGAAGAAAAACAACAGCCATCCGGCCGTATCAGCTGCCATCCCTTTGCCTTGCCCAAGCTCCGGAAGCCACGTAACGACACAGTAAAAGAAAAATGATTGCAGCCCCATAAACAGTGTCACTTGCCAGGCAAGCCATGACCGCCAAAATGACGAGCGCCGGCTTCCTGACGGAGCGCCGGCAGATTTCCGGCGACGAATTTGCGGCAACCAGACAATAATCGCTGCCAAAGCAAGCAACGCCCAAAAGCGGAGCGCTCCTTCCCAGCCGATCCCCCACCCGTCGGCAAGCGGAACAGCAAGACCGGAAGCGAAGGCGGCGCTGACGTTCATCGTCACCGTATAAATGCCCGTCATGAAGCCAACCCGTTTAGGAAACACATCTTTAACGAACGCCGGCATGAGGACGTTGTTGACAGCGATCGCCGCCCCGATCAGCGCTGTACCGGCAAACAGCCAAAAACTTCCTGCAAGCGGGCGGATGAGTTCGCCAGCGAGCAAGACGATGAGCGAATAAAACAATGTCCGCTCCATCCCGATCCGGCGGGCAAAAGCAGCGGCCGCCGGCGCCAACAAGGCAAACGCCAATAGCGGAATGGTCGTCAGCGCCCCGGCAGCGGCATGGGAGAGGTGAAGCTCCTGCTGCAGTTCAGGAACGAGCGGGCCGACCGTTGTGATCGGTGCGCGCAAATTGGCGGCCAAAGCGATGACCGCAGCCGCCATGAGCATCGGAGAAGCCGCCGTACTTGCCGCCACAGTTTTTTGTCTCATCCATCCTTTCCCCCTTTACTTAAACTGGCGCCAGTCAAAATCGCTTTCCTCAAGCAGCTCGGCAAATGACTTCTGCTCGTCGCGCCGGCGCGCCTCTTCACGGCGCCGCGCTTCTTCCGCCGCTCGCCGCCGCTGCTCTTCCTCGGCAAGCGCCCGCTTTTTCGCCAGCAACTTTGCCTCGATGTCTGCGCCGATTCGGTCGGCGAGCGTTACGGTCTGTTGATCTTGCTCCTTCTTCCGCTTCGCTTGCTTCTTCACCGTTTTTCACCTCCTTGCATAACAGCCGCCTGTTTGTCAAACGATACAACTAAACCATGAAAAGGAGAGATGACCGATGGCCAAAAACCGTGCTCAAAAAGGAAAGCCGTCCGCTGATACAGTCAAGCCGGTAATCGCGAAAGAAGAACTGGAAAAAGCGCTCCATCCGACAAAGCGGCAAAACAGCCCCCAATAACAGGCGGACGATAGAAAAACCGTAACCGGTCGGGTTACGGTTTTTACAGCACTTCAGTAATGTGCGGCATATGCTCGCCAAGCCAGGCGATTGCATCATTAAGCGTCGCAAACTCCTTCGTTTCAAACGTCATCTCATTTTGCAAAAGCCAAACGTCTTTTTTGTCATGGTACGGACCGGCGACCGACCAATGAAGCAGGCTGTACGGATCATTTTCATGGGTGAATGACACCCACGTTTTTTGCCTTGCCGTCTCCGCCAGCTGCCGGAGTTTACCGTTCATCGCCGGATCCCACCTTCACGAGCGGCATATGCCCGTTTAATATTTGTCTTGGGCTTTTTAGCTGAAAGACGGCCGTGTCCGGCTTGACATCGATCGTCATCGTTTCATCAAAAAAGATGAGCCGCGAACGCTCTAAAAGCACCGGCACAAAATTCGTCCCAACGACAAGATCGTCCTCATCGGCCTCGTCAACGAGCCATAGCGCCGGCACGCCGTCGACTAAACAGCCGCAGCCGTCAGTGTCGTATTTAAGCTTTAACTGCCGCCCCGATTCGGCTACAATGGGGGTAAGCATTTTTTTTGCTGCGTCGGTAAACGTGATATTCACGCTCATAGCTGCTCCTTTTTCCGTTTGTTTTTTTATTATTCTACCTGTTCGCAGGCAAGACTGTCAAAACGAAAGGGAGGAAAACCCGATGGCAAAAGTGCAAATCAAAGTTAACGACAACGGCTCGCTCCGCGTCACTGGCGATGTGGAGCTTCTAGACGGAGAAGGAAAGCCGTTTGTAACGAAACAAACGTTTTCGTTGTGCCGTTGCGGGCTGTCGAACAACAAGCCGTTTTGCGATGGATCGCATAAAGGACGCTTTCAGTCGGTCGTCCGTGCCCCATCCCCGGAAACGGATGAGCAGTGACGAACAGATGGTCATTTCCGTATCGAAAGGCAAAGGCCTCCTTGCACAAGTTTCCTAACGGACGGTGGGAGTCGATGGATGAACGATGGCTGCAAAAGCAAGTGCGCAACTGCTTGCGTCACTATGGCTATGACGAGGAGATGATGCCGCTTAGCGACAACGAATGACGCAGCCTTTGCGCCCATATCGCCGCCGCCAAGGAAGAACACCGGGGCGCGGATGTGTATGAACTCGTCCATGACGCTGTGTACCGGTTTCTTACGGGCGCCTAATGCCAAACCGGCGGCTTCTTCACAACCATAAACCGGCTGGCTCTGTATGAAGGCCAGCCGGTTACTTTTGGAAAAACGCTCGTTTCGCCACTTTTTCCACCAACCCCGGGGCAAGGCGATACAGCCGGCTGCCCACGTCCATCCAGCCCGGCATATTCACTTCGCGCGTCGGGGTCATCATCACTGCTACTACACGTCTTGCCACCGCCTCCGCCCGAAGCATCCAGCGCGACACGTTGCGTGCATAGTCGCCTGTCTCATCCGCTAGATCAAAAAATCGGGTTTCGACTGGACCAGGGTTGACGGCGGTGACAAACACACCAAACCGGCTCGCCTCAAGGCGCAAACTGTCGGTAAACCCGATGACAGCATGTTTGGTTGCCGAGTACACGCTAGACTTTGGCGTGGCGATTTTGCCGGCCTGCGAGGCGATGTTGATAATATGGCCTCTCCCCCGCTCTTTCATATGGGAATACACCGCCTTTGTGCAAGCCATAAGACCGAAAACGTTGACGGCAAACATCGCTTCCGCCTCGTCCAAGTCAATGTCCTCGACGTAACGGAAAACGCCAAAGCCGGCGTTATTGACGAGTACATCGATGCCATCAAGCTCCTCAAACAGCCGGGAAAATACCGCCTCGACCATTTCGCGGTCGCTGACATCAAGCTCCATATGCGGTGCGGATACGCCGTATTGCGCTTGGATGCGGGCGCTCACTTCTTGAAGCCGCCCGGCATTCCGCGCCAACAGCACCGGCACCGCTCCTTGCCGCGCCGCTTCATAAGCGATCTGCTCGCCGATGCCGCCAGACGCCCCGGTAATAACGACGCGGCAGCCGGCTAATCGCACACCGACACCCCCACCGCCTCATAAATGTAATGACCATCCGCTTGTTTTTTCCGCACGTCGCCATTCGCTTCCAAATAGTCAAGCTGACCGATCGTCTCGGACATCGTTAGCATTAGTTCGCGTTCATAGGCGGTCGGAAACAGCTTCTGGCATACTTCAAATACGGTATGCGGACGCTCTTGCACCATTTCGAGCACCCGCTCGGCGCGCTGGCGCTGCTTGGCAAGCCGCTCGCGAACGAGCGTTGGAATGTCGGTCGTATCGTCACCATGGCCGTTTAGTGAGCGGACGATATCGTATTGCAACATCTTTTTCAATGATTCGTTATATTGCAATAGCGGTTTCGGCCGCTTCGTTTCTCCTTCGGCAGGCGGCTCCATCATCGGGTTCGGGGAGATATGCAAAAGCAAATGATCGCCGCCGATCAACAAGCCGTCATCCTCGCGATAAAGCACAATATGGCTTTGGGCATGTCCCGGCGTTTCAATGACGCGCCAACGCGGCAGCCCCGGCACCGCGTCTCCTTCCGTCACCGCGATATCAAGCCCCCGTCTTCCGGCGTAGCGAAGCGATCCCCCCTCTTTGGACAAGCGGCTGAACAAGCGGGCGTCAACGCCGCATTCGGCAAAAAACTGCTGAAAAAACTGGACATAGCGTCCCATAAATGATGGGTCGCGGCGCAAAAACGGGTCCGCTTTCGGGTGACCGATGACCGGAGCATCGGGAAAATAATTAAGCAAGCCGACATGATCGGGGTGATGGTGTGTGATGACGATTTGTTCAATGTCAGCGGGCGTATAACCGATCTCGCCTAGTTGCGTTCGGAACAGCCGCCATGCTTCTTCTGTTTTCACTCCGGCGTCGACCAACGTCAGCCGGTCGCCGGCGATAACATACATATGCACGCTGCCGACCGGAAACGGCGTCGGCACGGTGAGACGGTAAACCCGTTCCTCTTTCATGCCATTCCCTTCTTTCTTTCAAATTCAAGTTGGTCAAAAACCGGCATAAGACGTTCGGCCCTTTGACCGCCAAAATGAACGATTATTCATATATTATTTTTCAGTTTACACCGATTTCATCCATTTGTCATGCCTTTTTCTTCTGGGCGCCGAAATTGCAAAAAAAATTCGTTCTCCTCTCTTGACAATCATGCTCGTCCCGCGGCATAATGACAAATAAAATCACGATACGGCAAAAACGGTGATGAACAGGGCCAGTAAACCGGAAACGGCAGCCAGAGAGCGAAGCCCGCGGCTGGAAGGCTTCGCTGCCCTCTTTTCGGTTGAACCTACCTTGGGAGCTGTTAGGCCAACCTAAACGCCTCCCCGGCGTTATCGGGGCAGAGTCGGGCTCGTTTGGCGCAAGCCAAACCGGGCCAAAAAAGGTGGTACCGCGGAAACGAAGGTTTTCCGTCCTTTTGCAGGACGGGGAACCTTTTTCTTTTGCTTGACAACAAGAAAAGGGAGTGAATGCGATGACAACAACACGGTCCATTGCCTTTATCGGGGCCGGCTCGATGGCCGAAGCGCTCATCGCCGGTATGACGAAAACGTTTTGCCATCCGGAACAAATCGTCGTGACAAACCGACAAAACCGCGCCCGGCTCGGGGAGCTCGAGCGCACATATGGCGTCCGCGCCGCCCAAAACGTACACCTTGCTGTCGAACGTGCGGACATCGTTATTTTAGCCATGAAACCGAAAGATGTCGCCGATGCGATGGCCGCTGTCGCGCCGGCCATTCGTCCAAACCAGCTCATTCTCTCGCTGCTTGCCGGCGTCACAACCGAAACGATCGAACAGCTCGCCGGACGCGATGTTGCCGTGGTGCGGGCTATGCCAAACACATCCGCAGCCGTCGGCCTATCGGCGACCGCGATCGCCGGTGGCCGCTTCGCCTCGGAGCAGCATCTTGAAACGGCGAAACAGCTGTTTGAAACGGTCGGCATCGTCACCGTTGTGCCGGAGCGCGACTTGCACGCGGTTACCGGCCTGTCCGGAAGCGGTCCGGCATACGTCTATTACTTGGTCGAAGCGATGGAAAAGGCGGCCGCCGACATTGGCCTTGAGCGCAATGTGGCGAAAACACTCATTTTGCAGACGATCATCGGCGCGGCGGAAATGTTAAAAGCGTCCGACAAGCATCCATCCGTCCTGCGCCGCGAAGTCACAAGCCCGGGCGGCACGACCGAAGCCGGCATCGGCGTGCTCGAACAATACCGGTTTCAAGAGGCGATCGCCGCCTGCATCCGCCGGGCGGCCACCCGCTCCGAAGAGCTCGGCAACGCCCTGCTCGCTGCGCTCGCCGAATCGTAACCCGCTGCAAAAGCGCACTGTCGGACGCCGCCTTCTGCACTAAGCCGCACATGGCGGCGGTCCGTTTCATTTTGTTTTTGGCAGGCAGCATGTTATCATTCAGTCATGAACCATTCATTGGTATAGAAAGGAGCTGTCTGCCATGAAAACGGTATTGTTTTCACCATATACGATCCGCGGACTGACACTGAAAAACCGGATCGTTATGTCGCCGATGTGCATGTACTCATGTGAGACGAAAGACGGCACGGTGCGCACATGGCATAAACTCCACTACCCGGCGCGCGCCGTCGGCCAAGTCGGCCTCATTATCGTCGAAGCGACCGGGGTAACACCGCAAGGCCGCATTTCTGAACAAGACCTAGGCATCTGGAGCGATGGCCATGTCGATGGACTCCGCGAACTCGTTGGGCTGGTGAAAGAACATGGAGCCGCCATCGGCATCCAGCTCGCCCACGCCGGAAGAAAGTCACAAGTGCCAGGGGAAATCATCGCCCCATCCGCCATTCCATTCAACGAATCGTCACGGACGCCGAAAGAAATGACGAAATCGGACATCGAAGAGACGGTGCAGGCGTTCCAAAACGGGGCGCGGCGGGCAAAAGAAGCCGGTTTTGACGTCATCGAAATCCATGCCGCCCACGGCTACTTAATTAACGAATTTTTATCGCCGCTCTCCAACCGGCGCCAAGACGAATACGGCGGCTCTCCGGAAAACCGTTACCGCTTCTTGGGCGACGTGATCGCCGCCGTCCGCGAAGTGTGGGACGGTCCGCTGTTTGTCCGCATCTCAGCGTCCGACTACCATCCGGAAGGGCTGACCGCGAAAGACTATATCCCGTACGCCAAACGGATGAAAGAACAAGGCGTCGACCTTGTTGACGTCAGCTCCGGCGCCATCGTGCCGGCACGCATTGCCGCTTATCCAGGCTATCAAGTGCCGTTTGCCGAACTCATTCGCCGCGAAGCGGACATTCCAACCGGCGCCGTCGGCCTGATTACCTCCGGCTGGCAGGCGGAAGAAATTGTCCATAACGGCCGCGCCGATCTCGTCTTTTTGGCGCGGGAGCTGCTGCGCAACCCGTACTGGCCATACGCCGCGGCGCGGGAGCTCGGCGTCAAAATCGAAGCACCGGTGCAATACGAGCGCGGCTGGCGGTTTTAACGCGGGATGGAGAACGAAGCAAAATCGGCGGCGAGCTCAGTGTTGGGAAACACGCGGCGCGCCTCATCCAATAACTTGAGCGCCGCTTCGCCTTGATAGCGCGAGCTGATATGAGTCAAAATAAGCCGCTTCGCTCCGGCCCGCCTCGCCACTTCGGCTGCATCCGCAGTCGTTGAATGAAAATAGTCGTGGGCCAACCGCTGTTCGGCGGCGGCAAACGTCGCCTCGTGGACGACGACATCAGCATCGCGGGCGAGTTCAATCGCCGCTTCGCAAAAGCGGGTGTCGCCGAGCACCGCGACGATCCGCCCTTTTTGCGGCGGGCCGACAAACTCGCGTCCATCGAGCACCGTGCCGTCCTCCAACACGACCGTTTTTCCTTGCTTAATCTCTTGATAAATTGGGCCGGGGCGGACGCCGAGCGCCTTCAGCCGGTCAACCAAGAGCGGGCCGGGCAAGTCTTTTTCGACGACGCGGAAGCCATAAGACGGCATGCCGTGATCGAGCCGTTTCGCGATGACTTGAAACGTTTCATCGTCAAAAATGACGCCTTCCTCGATCTCGGCAATGTTCAGTTCATAGCGCAGCCGCGTCCCACTGAGGGAAAGCGCCGTTTCCACAAACGCGCGAATGCCTTTCGGACCGAACACGGTAAGCGGCGTCTCGCCGCTTTGAAACGAGCGGCTGCTGAGAAGACCGGGTAACCCAAACAAATGATCACCATGCAAATGGGTGATGAAAATATGCTCGATACGGCGCGGGCGAATGGCCGTATGCAAAATTTGGTGCTGCGTCGCTTCACCGCAGTCAAACAGCCATGTCGCCCCGCGCTCATCGAGCAACTGCAAGGCGACGGATGACACGTTGCGCTCTTTCGCCGGCACGCCGGCGCCGGTGCCCAAAAATAATAATTCCAAGCTTATTCACTCCTTGTCTCGGTCATCATTGCCTGTTGCTAGCGTACCAAGGTTCTGGGGCGCTTTTCAACTTTCTTTCCTACCCTAAAGCGATAAAATATTTGCGTTCCAGCCGGCAAATCTCTACAATGATTTAGTTGAAGAAACAAATTTGGCTAAAGCGAGGTACATACGGTGGACAACATGAACCCGAAATCGATCATCGTCATTTTTGGGGCGACAGGAGATTTGGCGAAACGGAAGCTGTTTCCGTCCCTTTACCGCCTGTATGAAAAAGGGCACCTAAACGAGCGGTTCGCCGTCGTCGGCGTCGCGCGCCGCCCGCTGTCGGCCGATGAGTTCCGCCATTACGTGCGCGACTCGGTCGAAACGGCGCTCAGCCAGAAACTGACCGACGGCGAGTTCGTCTCCCATTTTTACTACCATCCGTTCGATGTGACGGAGGCGGAGTCGTACCGGCGCTTAAAAGCGCTCCTCGAACAGCTTGATGAAACATACGCAACGGAAGGCAACCGCATCTTTTACTTGGCGATGGCACCGGAATTTTTCGGCACGGTGACATCACGGCTGCAATCGGAGCGGCTGACCGATACATATGGCTTTAAACGGCTGGTCATTGAAAAGCCGTTCGGTCATGACTTAGCAAGCGCCCAAAAGCTGAACAAAGAAATCCGCCGCGTCTTTTCCGAGCGGGAAATTTACCGGATCGACCATTATCTCGGCAAAGAAATGGTGCAAAATATCGAAGTGATCCGCTTTTCAAACGCCATTTTCGAGCCGCTTTGGAACAACCGCTTTATTTCGAACATTCAAATTACCTCAAGCGAAACGCTCGGCGTCGAAGACCGCGGCCGCTACTACGACCATTCCGGGGCGCTGCGCGACATGGTGCAAAACCATATGCTGCAAATGGTCGCCCTGTTGGCGATGGAACCGCCGATTCGGCTTACAACCGACGACATCCGCCACGAAAAGGTAAAAGTGCTGCGCGCTCTTCGCCCCATCTCGCACGATGAGGTCGGGCAATACTTCGTGCGCGGCCAATACGGGCGCGGGGTGATTCACGGCAAAGCCGTGCCGGCATACCGCGAGGAGCCGAACGTCGATCCGGACTCGAACACGGAAACGTTCGTCGCCGGGAAGCTTTTGATCGACAACTTCCGCTGGGCCGGCGTGCCGTTTTACATCCGCACCGGCAAACGGATGGCGGAAAAATCGACGAAAATCGTCGTCCAATTTAAAGACGTGCCGATGAATCTATACTATCGGACGAACGAAACGATCGCCCCAAACTTGCTCGTCATCCACATCCAGCCGGATGAAGGCATCACCCTTCATTTAAACGGCAAAAAAACCGGGGAATCAGCGACCACGACCGCCCCGTTTAAGCTCGATTACTGCAACAACTGCATCGACGGCATCAACACGCCCGAAGCGTACGAAAAACTGCTGTACGACTGCATGCGCGGCGATGCGACGAACTTCACCCACTGGGATGAAGTGGCCGCGTCATGGCAGTTTGTCGATCCAATTTCCGAGGTGTGGGCGAACACGAAAGCCGCCGATTTCCCGAACTATGAGGCCGGTTCGATGGGGCCGAAAGCGGCGGATGAACTATTGCAAAAAGACGGCTTCCACTGGTGGCCGATCGAACATCCGAGACCGTAATGGGCGAGGGGGCGTCACCCGCCTGTCAACAAGGGGCGACGCCACTCATTCTTCCCTTTTCTTCACGGTCAAAAGCTTGACACCCAACAGCCGACAGGGCCGGCCCCGGCCCTTTCCATTCCCAAACGAAAAGGAGTGAAGAAGCGATGAAGATGTATGACGTCACCGCCCCGATTTACGAAGGCATGCCGGTGTACAAAAACAAACCGGAAAAACAGCCGAAGCGCACAACGATCACCAACGGCTATGTCACCGAATCGCGCATCGACATGGACGTGCACACCGGCACGCACATTGACGCCCCTCTCCATATGGTTGAAGGCGGGGCGACCTTTGAAACGATTCCGCTTGACCATCTTGTCGGTCCATGCAAACTGTTTGACGCAACCAACGTCAACGACCGGATTACGAAAGACGACATCGCGCATCTCGACATTCAAGAAGGCGATTTTGTCTTGTTCAAAACGAAAAATTCGTTCGAAGAGGCCTTTAACTTTGAGTTTA
The DNA here is from genome assembly GCF_052220245.1 of Geobacillus sp. BK01. Classification (NCBI taxonomy): domain Bacteria; kingdom Bacillati; phylum Bacillota; class Bacilli; order Caryophanales; family Anoxybacillaceae; genus Geobacillus; species Geobacillus sp. BK01. The sequence continues at coordinate 360,819 of NZ_JBQPTH010000001.1, read as the reverse complement.
TTTTCGTCGCCGCCGACGCCGCCCGCTATTTGGCCGACAAACGGGTCCGCGGCGTCGGCATCGACGCCCTCGGCATCGAGCGGGCGCAGGAAGGCCACCCGACCCATAAAACGCTCTTTTCCGCCGGCGTCATCGTCATCGAAGGGCTGCGGCTGAAAGACGTTCCCGAAGGCCAGTATTTCATGGTCGCCGCCCCGCTCAAACTCGTCGGCACCGACGCCGCCCCGGCGCGCGTCTTGCTGTTTGACCGCGAACCGTAAAAACAGCCGGTCCCTTGATGGGGCCGGCTGTTTGATCATTCCAAACCGAGAAGCCCCCCTCTTCCACGTATGAACGTAGGTAAAAGAGTGTTAAACGTCCATTCTCATCCTTGTTGTTGTCTCCTACACAACTTCTTACCACACCAAAAATAATATGATTTTCAACGATTGATTCAACACACAAATAAGACATATAATAAAGATAAGTATCAAAAGTGTTTAGGAAGGAGCGAAACACGCCAATGGAAAAAATGAATGTTTCGGATCAATCATCGCCGATCGTCGTGAAAGCGACAAGCAAGCTGTCCAGCCGCGGCCAAGTGGTGATTCCCGTTGAAATCCGAAAAACATTAGGCCTCACCGAAGGCGATGATCTGACGTTTATGGTCAACCAAGATGGAGAAATAAAAGTGGAAGTCACGAAAAAATATCGCTTGTCACAATTAATCGGCATTCTCAAAACCAATCAACCGTTCCGCCCCGTTGAGGAAATCCGGAATGAAGCATATCGGACGATGGGAGCAAAAGAATTGAAAGACGAGGAGGAAAACTAAGTGGCTCGCAAGCTGTGGATTGACACAAATGTCGTGATTCGAATCATGACCGGCCATCCCCAAGAGCTTGCGGAAGAGGTTGGGGACATGTTGCAGAAAGTGGAAGCAGGAGAATTGATTTTGCGCCTTAATCCGCTCGTCGTTGCAGAATGTTGCTGGGTGCTGGCCTCCGTCTATCAAGCATCGCCGTCCGACATTTCCGCCGCCTTATTAAAGTTTACCGACGGGATCGGGATCGAAACAGAGGAAAAAGATGTTGTGCAACAGGCGCTTCGAGATTATGGCGAGAAAAAGGTGGACTTCATCGACGCGTATATCGCCGCTCATGCCAAAGCGAATCCCCCAGAAGATGTCGTGACTTGGGACAAACATGTTAGACGATTGAATATTCGCCATGGTCGCCCGAAAGACTGGTAAAAAGGCGGGGGCTTCCCCGCCTCTTTTTACAGTTCTTCCCCGTTCGTGCGAATGACGCGCTGGAACCAGTAGAAGCTTTTTTTCTTATAGCGCTTCAAATCGCGCAAGTTCTCATCGTCGCGGTTGACGAAAATGACGCCGTAGCGCTTGCGCATCTCCCCTTGCGAGCTTAACAAATCCGTCGCCCCCCACATTAAGTAGCCGATCACCTCGACTCCTTCTTCCATCGCCCGCTTCATTTGTTCAATATGGCGGCGCAAATAGTCAATCCGCTCATCATCTTCGACCGTGCCGTTCTCGTTCAGCTCCTCCTCAAGCCCGATGCCGTTTTCGGTGATGAAAATCGGCATTTCGTAGCGGGCGTACACGTCTTTTAAGGCGATGCGCAACCCGATCGGGTCGATCGCCCAGCCCCACTTTGTCTTTGGCAGGTGCGGATTCGGTTCAAGCCCTTTGATGATCCGCTCATCCTGTTCCTGATGACGGACGATTTGGCTTTGATAATAGCTGAATGACAAAAAGTCGACCGTTTGCTCCCGGAGCAGCTGTTCATCCCCTTCTTCCAACGGCAAAACGATTCCTTTTTTCTCCAGATGATTCGTCACATAACGCGGATAGACACCGCGGGCGAACATATCAAAAAAGAAATCAATGAACAGCTCTTTCGCCTGCACGTTCGCCAAAGCATCTTCCGGCCGGCACGTCGCCGGGTACGTCGTCAAATACGTCACCATCCCGCCGATCTTCGCTTCGGGAGCGATTTCGCGCAGCGCCTTCACCGCTTTCGCGTGGGCGATCAACACGTTATGGCAGACGCGATAAGCAAACGCTTCCGGATCCTCGTCTTCCGGGCCAATCGCCCCCCATAAATGCGGTTGTTCAAGCACTAAGTTTTGCTCATTGAACGTCAGCCAATAGTTCACTTTCCCGCGATAGCGTTCAAACACAGTGCGCGCGTACCGTTCAAACAAGTCGACGACTTTCCTTGATGCGAAGCCATTGTATTTTCTCGCCAACGCCAGCGGCAAGTCGAAATGGTACAGCGTAATGACCGGCTCGATGCCGTTCGCTCTCAATTCATCAAACACGGCGTCATAAAACGCCAAACCCGCTTCATTCGGCTCCCCTTCCCCGTCCGGAAAAATGCGCGTCCAGGCGATGCTCGTCCGATAGGCCGTAAAACCGAGCTCCTTGAACAGCGCGATATCCTCTTTATAGCGATGGTAAAAATCAACCGCCACTTTCCAGTCGGAATGCCCTTTTGGAATCGGGCGCGCATCAACGATCGACAACCCTTTGCCGCCTTCATTCCACGCCCCTTCCGTCTGAAACGACGTCACCGCCCCGCCCCATAAAAAGTCGTCGGGGATGATCGATTTTCGTTGTGATGGCACTGCAAGTCCCTCCTATGTGAAAACGGCATGATTCGAAAACATAGCACGTTGACTTTCAAACGTCATTTTCATTATGACATAGTTGCTTTTTTCCAAACAAGACAAGATGTTAAATTCGTTTTGATCTTCCTGCTTAACGTGTACGTGGTATTTGGTTTCACCGCGATTTTTCTGCAGGAGCTTTTTGCCGCGCGCTTCGTCATGAAAAATGCTCATCTACAGTCTTTAACATGCCGGCTTGGTTACGAGCCATTTTTTCAATCATCCATGCGGTGTCAACGATTGGAGAAAATGTTGGTTTCATCAAGCACCAAAAAACCCTTAGAACCGCCTGCGGCTCTAAGGGTTTTCGCTTATTTCAACCATTCCGTATGGAAAATGCCTTCCTTGTCGACGCGTTCGTACGTGTGGGCGCCGAAGTAGTCGCGCTGTGCCTGGATTAAGTTGGCCGGCAGCACCGCAGTGCGGTAGCTGTCATAGTACGCGAGGGCGCTGGCGAATCCTGGCACCGGAATGCCGCGCATCGCCGCGGTGGCGACGATTTCGCGGAGCGCGTCTTGGTAGCGTTCGACGATGTCTTGGAAATACGGATCCAACAGCAAGTTCGAAAGCGCCGGATCGCGATCGTACGCCTCTTTGATTTTTTGCAAAAATTGCGCGCGGATGATGCAGCCGCCGCGGAAAATCATCGCGATGTCGCCATAGCGCAAGTTCCAATCGTATTCGTCGGACGCCGCCTTCATTTGCGCAAATCCTTGGGCGTACGAGCAAATTTTGCTCATGTAGAGCGCGCGGCGCACGGCTTCGATGAAGTGGGCGCGGTCGCCTTCAAACGGCTTCACCGCCGGGCCGGAGAGGACTTTGCTTGCTTTCACGCGCTCGTCTTTCATCGCCGAAATGAAGCGGGCGAACACCGATTCCGTAATGATCGGCAGCGGAACGCCCAAATCGAGGGCGTTTTGGCTCGTCCATTTGCCCGTCCCTTTTTGCCCGGCTTTGTCCAAAATGACATCAACGAGCGGCTTGCCGGTTTCTTCATCGATTTTCGTGAAAATGTCAGCGGTAATTTCAATGAGATAGCTGTTCAATTCGCCTTTGTTCCAGTCAGCGAACACTTCGTGCAATTCGTTCGCTTCCATGCCGAGCACATGTTTGAGCAGGAAGTACGCTTCAGCGATCAGCTGCATGTCGCCGTATTCGATGCCGTTATGCACCATTTTGACGTAATGGCCGGCGCCGTCCGGACCGATGTACGTCGTGCACGGCTCGCCGTCGACTTTGGCGGCGATGGCTTCAAAGATCGGACGCACGAGCTCATGCGCTTCTTTTTGTCCCCCCGGCATGATCGACGGTCCTTTCAGCGCCCCTTCCTCGCCGCCGGAGACGCCGGTGCCGATGAAGTGGATGCCAAGTTCGGCAAGTTCTTTGTTTCGGCGCTGCGTATCTTTGAAATACGTATTGCCGCCGTCAATTAAAATATCGCCTTTTTCCAAATACGGCTTCAGCTGTTCGATCGTCGCGTCCGTCGGCGCGCCCGCTTTCACCATGAGCAAAATTTTCCGCGGCTTTTCCAGGGCGTTGACGAATTCTTCGATGCTGTATGTACCAACAACGTTTTTTCCTTTCGCTTCTTCCAAAAATTCATCCGTTTTTTCGCGCGAACGGTTGTACACCGCCACCGAATAACCCCGGCTTTCAATGTTCAACGCCAAATTTTTCCCCATGACCGCCAGTCCGATGACGCCGATTTGCTGTTTTGCCATCATTCAACGTCCCTTTCCGTTTTTGGTTTGTTCACTAAACAACATACCACACGTTTGCGCCCGCCTGCAAGTTTTTCTAAACCGATTTAGGAACAGGACGGCACGACGAGCCTCATTTGGCATGTTCATGTAAAAAGGGGCGTAACGCCCCTCATGCTTAGTAGCCTCCGTAATGCGGGAAGCCGTACGGCGAAAACGGGTAATGACCATAAGGCATGCCATACGGGAAGTGATGATAGCCGTCATACCCTCCATGCCAATGATGATGATGGTGATAACCGTATGGGTGATGGCCGTAGCTGCCGAAGTATGGCGGATAAAAGCCACCCATATACGGACCGAACGGTTGAACCATGGAACGCCCTCCTTTTTTGTGTGTCAACTTGCTTCCATGGTTAGGATATGCGCGGAAGAAAAAACGGTATAGGCAAACACCTATACCGTCTCGCCCGCCCGCGCAGCGGCTTGGGCGGCGGCTACTTGCTCGCGAATCTCTTCCGCTTCGTCCAAATGGGCAAACAAAACGCGCGGGTCAAGCACGGTCAACAGCCGGTCGTCTTGCGCCGCCATTCCGGCTACATACGGCGTGCGCTCCGCGGACATGAGCTGGAGCGGTTTGATCGCCTCTTGTTCAATATCCACGATTTCCTTCGCTTCATCGACAATAAACGCCACCGACAACTCGTCGACCGCGGCGACGACAAGGCGCGTCTGGTCCGTTTCGTCGACGGCCCGGCCGTACAACAGCTTCCGCATATCAAGCACCGGCACGAGCTCGCCGCGGATGCGCACGACGCCGGCCATATAGTCCGGCATATGCGGCACCGCGGTCGGCGCCGTCATTTTTTCAATCGAGACGACATACGCGATCGAGACGGCATACTGTTCCCGCTCGACGCGAAAGACGACATATTTGTCCATTCCCCCGCCACCTCTTTCGTCATTCACCAATCTTGTCTCCTTTTTTATCGGCCGATGTCAGCCAAATTTTCACCGAAATTTCATCATCCGACGAAAAAGAGCATCCAACAAGGGATGCTCACTCGGCATTGGCGACTTCTTCGACAATGGCGATGACCATTTCCGTCAGCTTGACCAGCTCTTCAATCGGCATCCGCTCGTTCGTCGTATGGATCTCTTCATAGCCGACAGCGAGGTTGACGGTCGGAATGCCGAAGCCGGCGATGATGTTGGCATCGCTGCCGCCGCCGCTTTTCTCCAGCTTGCACGGCCGGCCGATTTTCGCCGCCGCCCGTTTCGCGACCTCCACAACATGGTCGCCGTCGCCGAACTTGAAGCCTGGGTACATCACGTCGACATCGACATCGGCGCGCCCCCCCATTTCCGCGGCAACCGTTTCAAACGCCTCTTTCATTTTCGCCACTTGCGCTTCCATTTTCTCCGGGACGAGCGAGCGGGCTTCCGCTAAAATATCGACGCGGTCGCAGACGATGTTCGTTTGCGTGCCCCCTTCGAAGCGGCCGATGTTCGCCGTCGTCTCCTCGTCGATGCGGCCGAGCGGCATTTTCGCGATCGCCTTCGCCGCAATCGTAATGGCGGACACCCCTTTTTCCGGCGCCACGCCGGCGTGCGCCGTTTTGCCGTGCACAACGACTTTCAATTTCGCCTGCGTCGGCGCGGCGACGACGATGTTGCCGACCTTGCCGTCGCTGTCTAAGGCATAGCCGTATTTCGCTTGAATAAGCGACGGGTCAAGCGCCTTCGCCCCAATTAACCCGGATTCTTCTCCGACAGTAATGATAAACTGGATTACGCCGTGCGGGATGTTTTGCTCTTTCAGCACCCGGATCGCTTCGAACATCGCCGCCAAGCCGGCTTTATCGTCCGCGCCTAAAATCGTCGTCCCGTCCGTGACGACATAGCCGTCTTGGATCGACGGTTTCACGCCTTTCCCCGGCACAACCGTATCCATATGCGACGTGAAGTAAATCGGGTCGACCCCGTCTTTCGTCGCCGCGAGCGTGCAAATCAAGTTGCCGGCTCCATGCCCCGTTTTCGCGGCGGCATCGTCTTCGATCACCTCGAGGCCGAGCGCTTCAAACTTTTGCTTCAGCACCTTCGCAATGTCGCCTTCATGCTTCGTTTCCGAATCGATTTGCACAAGTTCCAAAAACTCGTCGACAAGACGTTGCTCGTTCACCATCGCTTTCGTCCTCCTATGTACAGATTCCTCTTCCAGTATACCGGAAGTTTCCGCCAGGCGGCAAACTAGACGCTAGAACGGTGCGGGGAAAACAGCGATGGCGCCCGGGATTGGCCGGACGCCTTCTGTCGCTTACAGCGGAATGTTGCCATGTTTTTTCTTCGGCCGCTCCTCGTGCTTGTGGCGAAGCATCTCGAGCGCCTGAATGAGCTTAATTCTCGTGTCGCGCGGGTCGATGACGTCGTCGATCATGCCGTATTTCGCCGCGACGTACGGATTGGCGAATTTCTCGCGGTATTCTTCAATTTTTTGCGCCCGCGTTTCTTCCGGGTTCGGGCTGTTTTCGATTTCGCTGGCGAAAATGATGTTCGCCGCCCCTTGCGGCCCCATGACCGCCACTTCGGCGTTCGGCCACGCATAGACGACATCGGCGCCGATCGATTTGCTGTTTAAGGCGACGTACGCGCCGCCGTATGCTTTGCGCAAAATGACGGTAATTTTCGGCACGGTCGCTTCCGAGTAGGCGTACAAAATTTTCGCCCCATGGCGGATGATGCCGCCGTGCTCCTGCTTGACGCCCGGGAAAAAGCCGGTGACGTCCTCAAACGTAATGATCGGGATGTTGAACGAATCACAAAAGCGGATAAAGCGCGCCGCCTTGTCGGACGAATCGATGTCAAGCCCTCCGGCCATAAACTTCGGCTGGTTGCACACAAGCCCGACCACTTCTCCTTTGATGCGGGCAAAGCCGATCACAATGTTTTTCGCAAAATCTTTTTGCACTTCCATAAACGATCCGTCATCAACGACGTGGGCGATGACGTGGCGCACATCGTACGGGCGGACGGCGTCAATCGGCACGACATCGGCCAAATCGGGGCGATAGTCGTCCCCGTCCGGAATCGGGCCAAACGGCGGCTTTTCGTTATTGTTGGACGGCAAATAGCCGAGCAGCCGCCGCACCTCGGCGAGCGCCTCCTCTTCGTTCGCCGCCGCAAAATGGGCGTTGCCGCTGATCGTGTTGTGCACGCGGGCGCCGCCTAAATCTTCGGCGCTGATTTTCTCTCCGGTCACCGCTTCAATCACTTTCGGGCCGGTGATGAACATTTGGCTCGTTTTTTCAACCATGAACACAAAATCGGTGATGGCCGGCGAATAGACGGCCCCGCCGGCGCACGGCCCCATAATGACGGAAACTTGCGGGATGACGCCGGAATAAATGGCGTTGCGGTAAAAAATGTGCCCGTACCCGTCAAGCGACAACACCCCTTCTTGAATGCGGGCGCCGCCTGAGTCGTTCAAGCCGATGACCGGCGCCCCGGTTTTCGCCGCCAAGTCCATAATGTTGGCGATTTTTTTCGCATGCATTTCCCCAAGCGCCCCGCCGAAGACGGTAAAATCTTGCGAAAACACAAACACCGTGCGGCCGTTGATCTTCCCGTAGCCGGTCACAACCCCATCGCCCGGCCCCTTCTTGTCCCCCAGGCCAAAATCAGTGCAGCGGTGCTCGATGAACGGATTGAGTTCGACAAACGTTCCTTCGTCCAACAGCAAGTCAATCCGCTCGCGCGCCGTCAGCTTCCCTTTCGCGTGCTGCTGTTCGATCTTCGCATCGCCGCCGCCCAGTTCAATCTCGCGCCGGCGATCGTACAGTTCGTTGATTTTGTCGTACATGTCGCTCATTGGTGTCCCTCCGTTTTCACCCGTTCGCAAAGTTCGTACAACACGCCGCCGGTCGATTTCGGATGCATGAAGGCGACGAGCGCCCCGCCGGCGCCGCGTTTCGGCGCATCTTGAATCATGCGGATGCCATGCTCCTTCAGCTCACGGATGCGCTCGGTGATGTCTTCGACGCCAAGCGCGACGTGATGAATCCCTTCACCGCGCTTTTCGATAAATTTCGCCACCGCGCTCTCCGGCGACAGCGGCTCCAGCAGCTCCAGCTTCGCCTCGCCGGCCTGCAAAAACGCCACTTTCACCTGCTCCGACTCGACTTCCTCGATGCCGAGAAACGGCAGGCCGAGCACGTCTGTATAAAACGGAAGCGCTTCCTCAATCGAGCGGACGGCAATGCCGATATGATCGACTTTTTTCACTTGCATCGTGTGCATCCCCTTTGCCGCAAAATGATCACCCAACTATGTGTAATTCGCCGTTTCGATAAAAAATCCTGCTTTTTTGTTTTTCCTTGTCCGCCTTGCCGTTTGCCGTTACAATAAACGTAGAACAGCGGACGGAAGGAGGACGAGCCGTTGTCGCGCAAAACGCAAAAATTCGTCGTTTACTTGATGCTCATTTGCATGTTGCTGACGACGCTCCTCGCCGGCATCAGCATGTGGATTTAACCGCACTCCTAAAAAAACGCAAGCTCCCAAACCGGAAGCTTGCGTTTTTCATGGGACGGCGCCGTACCGTTTGGCGATGGCGTAAAACGGTTCGTTGCTGCGGAGAATGAGCACGTTGGCGCCGATCGGCACCCGTTCATACAAATGCTCGACATCGCGGTTGTACATGCGCACACAGCCTTGCGAGACATACCGGCCGATCGCCGCCGGGTTGTTCGTGCCGTGAATGCCGTAGATGCGCCCGTCCGTCCCGCGCGCGTCAAAGCCGATCCACCGTGTGCCGAGCGGATTGTTCGGCGCCCCGCCTGGAATATTTTTCTTTCGATAATACGGGTTGACCGCCTTCACGGTAACGGTAAACATTCCTTCCGGCGTCAATTCCGCGTTTACGCCCGTCGCCACCGGGTAGACAGCGTCAATGCGGCCGTCGCGGACGAGCGCGAGTTTATTGACCGCTTTGTTCACGATCACAAGCGGCTTGGCCTCCGCCGCCGCTTGCAACGGCGCCGCGAACGCCACAGCCATCGCCAGGCAAATGGCCAACCAGATCCGCATACGAATTTCATCCTTTACTGATGTTTGGCCTTAGTGTGCGCCAAAACGGATGGACATATGCCCCGTTTTCATGCCGCAAAAGACTGGTAAAAGACAATCCATTTCCTCGATCCATGAAGAATCGTGAAAAAAACGCGATGTTGCAATGCTGTGAAGCTCTATATCCGATTAAATCACCGACTTTTCAAGCCGCCGCTCGTTTGATTCATTTCCCGGATGGAACTCGCTTTTAATGAGCAAATATTGTTCAAACTCCCGCACCAACTGAAACAGCGCCGCCCGCTCTTCAAACTGTTCGCGCGTCGTTGGCAGCGGCATCGCCTGAAACTGCTCGCGCATCCCAGCAAGGCGCCGCAAAAACCGGTCCGCCGTATTTCCCGGGTGAATGGCGTCGCTTAATTCGTCGATAAAATCGGCGACCATCATCCGCTGCTCGACCGTGTAGACGAGCGACGTCACAAGCGGAAGCATATGCTCGATGATTTCCAGTTGCCGCTCGCGCATGCGGAAGTAGCGGACGTATTCATCTTCGTTCCGCCATAATTGGTTGTCGGCGTGGCGCATCGCCAGCTTTTTGGCCTTTTCGAGCATCTCCGCGGCAAGCGGCAGCTCTTTCCCATCCCAATCAAGCTCATTCGTGCGCAAGTAGCGGACGATTTCTTTTAAAATAATGCGGAACAAATCCTCCACGATGCGCTGATACTCTTTCAGCTGCTTCTCGGCGCTCGGCATGTACATGTTGACGATGAGCGCCACCCCGATGCCGACGGCGACCAACAACAGCTCATTGGCAATCAAGCCCCACGTGATCTCCTTGGCGGCATACAAATGCAAAATAATGACCGAGCTTGTCGCAATGCCTTCGTTTATTTTCAGACGGACGGTCACCGGAATGAACAACAAAAGCAAAAGCCCGATCGTCCACGGATGGTAGCCGAAAACGGTAAAAAACAACGCCGCAAACCCAATGGCGACGACGCACGCCATAAAACGGGCCCGCGCTGTTTCCAACGACCGCTTTTTCGTCACTTGAACGCATAAGATGACGATAATGCCGGCGGAAGCGAAGTTATGAAGGCCGATCAGCTGGGCAATCGCAATCGCCAGCGCCGCCCCCACCGCCGTTTTGAACGTCCGGTAGCCGATTTTCATCACGCCGTCTCCTTTGCCAATGGTTGCCGACTTCATTGTACCGATGACGGCGCTTTCGTTGCAAGGAAAAAACGGACAATCCTGGCCTCCGCTCCGAAGCCGATCTGTCCCAACAGGTGCAGAAGGACAAAAAGGCGGCTGTCCGCTAATATGGGACAGACCGACCTAGACAAAAAGACATGGCTTATGAGCGGGTTTTTTCATAAATCGTCTTCCCGTCGCGCTCGATTTCATGTCTAACTTTTTCGTTCAGCGCGTCGAAAAAGAGCACATCACACGAATAAATGCCGACAATCTCGTCAATGTCATCTTTGATTTTCCACTTTTGCTTGCCGATGTAGTCCACGCACAAGTCAATGTCGGAGTTGTAGCGGGCTGTGCCGCGCGCCCGCGAGCCGAACAAAACGACTTTTTGTATATCTTCTTCGCCCGCGAAATACGCCATCAGCCGTTCAAACACGGTCGGGCTAATTCCATACATCACGGTCGATCACTTCTTCTTTGATGTTTTGCAGCAGCGCTTCGATTTCGTGGACATATTTTGATACAATTCGGTCTTTAATCTGTTCATAGTCTTCCTCGTTATACACATGGGCTGTAGCGTTTCGCGAGTGCAATATATCGTTCCATACGTCAATATTCTGAATCCACCCTTCCTTAAACGCTTGGCGATAACATGCCCTCGGGTTGTTCAATTCCAGGCCGGACGCTTTAAAAATTCGCGACAACAGCTTCCAGAGCTGGTCTTCCAAAATTTCATACTTTTTCACGATCGAATCGCGGTATACTTCCTTCAGCAGTTCATCTTCTGCCGACACTTGCTTCGACGCGGCAATGACGTTTTTTAAATGAAGCAACAACCGAAACGCGTGCTGGTACGATAATACAATCGATTCTCGCTCATCCATGCCATCGTTCTCCTTTGCCCTTTGTCCTAAATGGATCTGCATCTATGGCTTCGAAAATGGCGCTCGCTTCGTCTTTATATAACGCTTCAGCTCTTCGTAAAAATTTTCACGCGTCCCCACCAAAACCACGACCACAACATGTCCGCTGTCATCTTGGTCGATCAAATAAGCAATCTCGTAATTGATGCCTCGATGATAAATGTCATAACCGTAAATTCCTGCCAAATCACCTGTTTTCGCTTCCCCTGCTTCGGCGGGATCGGTAAGAATCTGCCGCAAGGCTTCGATCAAACGCTGCTTCAGAGCTGCATCCTTTTTTGTCAATTTTTTAATGGCTTTTTCTGCTTTCAGAAGCAATTGCAGTCGATTATGGTTCATCATCTTCGCCAAATAACTCCTCTAACGTATCCGCCGTATACGTTTTTGCCTTTGGTCTTTCCTCAGCAATCATGGCATCTAAAGCAGGAGCGATTTGCGATTTACGATATACAAATTCTTTGTATAGTTCTTCACCTGCATACCCTTCCCTGATCAAGTCTTTTAAAATCAGATCGGAAAAGTCAAAGTGGTCCTCATGAATCGGATGAATAATTAATTTATTATCCGCCAGCTCAATCAGCACTTCATTTCCAATCCCTAATTGCTCATAAAAATCTTTTGGGATTGTAATTTGTTTTTTACTTGATACAGCAATGCGCTTCACACGTTTTTTCTTGTCATCTGGGAGTTTGTCCATCGGTGCCTTCTCCTTTGCCATGGCATCTGATGGTATCATAGTATTCCCCTCCTCGCCAAAACATAACCAAATTTCTTGGTTTCTTTACTAATGATCATAGCATAGAGCGAAAGCAAACACAATGATTGGCCCCTGCTTTTGTCCAACGTTCATGGGAAGTGTTTCCGACAATCATGCAAACACCCGAAGCCTTCTTTGGCTTCGGGTGTTTGCGCTCATACTTCCTCACAATATTCGTCAAACAGCGCCTGCAGCTTTTGCACGACGGCGACCGGTTCGTGCCCTTCGATGTCGTGGCGGTGGAGCATGGCGCACAGCTTCCCGTCTTTTAACAAGGCGAACGACGGCGAGGATGGCGGCTCACCGACAAAATACTCGCGCGCGCGGGCCGTTGCTTCTTTGTCTTGGCCGGCAAAGACGGTTACCAAATGATCCGGGCGCTTGTCGTAATGGACGGCGTGGGCCGCCGCGGGACGGGCGATGCCGCCGGCGCAGCCGCACACGGAGTTGATGAGGACAAGCGTCGTACCGGGGCGGCTGAACGCCGCATCGACGTCTTCCGGCGTGCGCAGCTCTTCAAACCCGGCTTCAACCGCTTCGCGCCGCGCTTGCTCGACGATGTCGTTATAGAGCGGAAATTGAAATTGGAACATCTCAACACCTCCTTCGATTTGCCTTTATCATATCATAGTTCACCGCTCCGCTTCCGTTCATACGCCTCGATCAGCTCGTTGACGGCGGCCGTGACCGGCTTGGCGCCGGAAATGACGCTGTTCTCAAGCATCGGGAGCGTTTCTTTCACGATCGGGTCGGCGAAAAAGCGCGTTTCGAGATATTCTTTGATCATGGCGTGCATCCAGTCTTTTTGCTGCTGGCGGCGGCGGTCGAAAAAGACGCCGGATCGCTTCGTCGTCTCGACGAACGCTTGGATGATGCGCCACATGTCGGCGATTCCTTCGCCCAAAAGCGCCGAGCACGTGTACGCTTTCGTCTCCCAGCCGGGCGTGGCCGGGCGGAGGTAATGGAGAAACTGGTTGTATTCTTTTTGCGCCGCTTTTGCTTTTTCTTTGTTGTCGCCGTCCGCCTTGTTGATGACGATGGCGTCAACGAGCTCCATGATGCCGCGCTTCATCCCTTGCAGCTCGTCGCCGGCGCCGGTTAACGCCAAAAGGAGGAAAAAGTCGACCATCCCGCGGACGACAAATTCGCTTTGCCCGACGCCGACCGTCTCGACCAAAATGATGTCATAGCCGGCCGCTTCGCACAACATCATCGTCTCGCGCGTTTTCCGGTGCACGCCGCCAAGCGCCCCGCCCGATGGCGACGGGCGGATAAACGCGTGCGGATGGCGGGCGAGCGCCTCCATCCGCGTTTTGTCGCCGAGGATGCTGCCGCCGGTCAGCGAGCTCGTCGGGTCGACGGCTAACACCGCGACGCGGTGCCCTTGCTCGCACAAAAACGTGCCGAACGCTTCAATGAACGTGCTTTTTCCCGCTCCCGGCACGCCGGTGATGCCGATGCGGACCGAGCGGCCGACGTGCGGAAGCAATTTATTCAACACTTGTTGGGCGAGATCGATATGACGAGCCGCATTGCTTTCGACAAGCGTAATCGCCTGCGCCAAAACGGTGCGGTCGCCGGCGAGCACCCCTTGGACGTACTCTTCGACCGACCGCTCTTTCCGTCTCACGACCCGCTTTGGCGCCGGTGGGCGCTCGGCTTGCACGTACGACGACGCGCTTTCGCCGTCCGCCCATTCCGGGCGGCGCGGCGGCCCGCCGGCCGGTTCCGACAGGCGGGCATCTTGTCTTTGTCGTTTTCCTTCGCCGCTCATTCGCTCACGTCCTCATAGCCGAGCCGGGCGTAAATTTCATCGAGCACTTTGTCCGCCGCTTCCGGAATGACCGTGCCCGGCCCGAAGATGGCGGCGGCGCCGTTCTCATACAAGAAAGCGTAGTCTTGCGGCGGGATGACGCCGCCAACGATGACGAGAATGTCGCCGCGTCCGAGTTTTTCCAACTCCGAAACGAGCTGCGGCACGAGCGTTTTATGTCCGCCGGCGAGCGAGCTGATGCCAACCGCGTGCACATCGTTTTCCACCGCCTGGCGCGCCGTTTCTTCCGGCGTCTGGAAAAGCGGACCGATGTCGACGTCAAACCCTAGATCGGCAAACGCCGTCGCGATCACTTTCGCCCCGCGGTCATGGCCGTCCTGCCCCATTTTCGCCACCAATAGGCGCGGGCGCCGCCCTTCAAGTTCCGCAAACTGCTCGACCCGCCGCTTCACCCGCTCAAACTGCGCTTCGTTTTTGTATTCCGAGCTGTAGACACCGCTGATCGAGCGGATGGCGGCGCGATGGCGCTTCGCCACTTTTTCGATCGCATACGAAATTTCCCCAAGCGTTGCCCGGACGCGCGCCGCTTGGACGGCGAGCTCAAGCAAGTTCCCTTCGCCCGTTTCCGCCGCTTTCGTGATGGCGGCAAGCGCCGCTTCGACATGCTCGTTGTCGCGCGTCGCCTTCAGTTCGTTCAGCCGCTCGATTTGCCGCTTTCGCACGGCGGTGTTGTCGACTTCCAAAATGTCGATCGGCTCTTCTTTTTCCGGGCGGTATTGATTCACGCCGATGATCGTTTCCGCCCCCGAGTCGATGCGCGCTTGGCGGCGGGCCGCCGCTTCTTCGATGCGCATTTTCGGGATGCCCGTTTCAATGGCTTTTGCCATCCCGCCAAGGCTTTCGATCTCTTCGATATGCGCCCACGCCCGCTTCATCAACTCGTTCGTCAACGCCTCAACGTAATACGAACCGGCCCACGGGTCGATCGTCCGGCAAATGCCTGTTTCTTCCTGCAAGTACAACTGCGTATTGCGGGCGATGCGCGCCGAGAAATCGGTCGGCAAGGCGATCGCTTCATCCAAGGCGTTCGTATGGAGCGACTGCGTATGCCCCATCGCCGCCGCGTGCGCCTCGATGAGCGTGCGCACGACGTTGTTGAACGGATCTTGCTCGGTCAAGCTCCAGCCTGACGTTTGCGAATGCGTTCTGAGAGCGAGCGATTTCGGGTTTTTCGGATCGAACGTCTTCATCATTTTCGCCCACATGAGGCGCGCCGCCCGCATTTTCGCCACTTCCATAAAGTAGTTCATGCCGATCGCCCAGAAAAACGACAGCCTTGGGGCGAACGAGTCGATATCAATGCCGGCTTTCAAACCGGTGCGCACGTACTCAAGCCCGTCGGCGAGCGTGTACGCCAGCTCCAAATCGGCCGGCGCCCCGGCTTCCTGCATATGGTAGCCGGAAATGCTGATGCTGTTGAACTTCGGCATGTATTTCGCCGTATAGGCGAAAATGTCGGCGATGATGCGCATCGACATCTCCGGCGGGTAAATGTACGTGTTGCGCACCATATATTCTTTCAAAATATCGTTTTGGATCGTGCCCGACAGTTTGTCCTGCGTCACTCCCTGCTCTTCGGCGGTGACGATGTAAAACGCCATGATCGGGAGCACCGCCCCGTTCATCGTCATCGACACCGACATTTGATCGAGCGGGATGCCGTCAAACAAAATTTTCATATCAAGCACCGAGTCGATGGCCACTCCCGCTTTGCCGACGTCGCCGACGACGCGCGGATGGTCGGAGTCATAGCCGCGGTGCGTGGCGAGGTCAAACGCGACCGACAGCCCTTTTTGCCCCATCGCCAAATTGCGCCGGTAAAACGCATTGCTCTCCTCGGCGGTCGAAAAGCCGGCGTATTGGCGGATCGTCCACGGCCGCACGACGTACATCGTCGGGTACGGCCCGCGCAAGTACGGCGGCAAGCCGGGCATATAATCAAGAAAATCGAGCCCCTCGATGTCATTCTTTGTATACAGCGGCTTCACCGCAATGTGTTCATTCGTCTGAACCAACAGCTCATCGATCGACGCTTGCACGCGCCGCTCCACCGCGTCTTTCCACTTTGTCTCGTCCACATCGGCCGCCGCGGAAAGCGCCATGTTGGTAAAATCAACGTACTTCGCCATCGAACGCCACCCCTCTTTCCGTGAAAAACGCCGCGATCACATCGTACGCGTTCGAACCGAGATGAATCGACCCGTCCACGCCCGCGTCCGCGTACGTGTTCTCGAGCTCTTCCGGCGGCTTTCCGGCGACATACAGCTTCGCGTTCGGCTTGGCTTGCTTGAACGCCGCCGCCAACGCCGGAACGAACGCCGGGTAGTCGTCGTCGGCGCCGCACACGATATAATGCGTCCCGTCCGTGCTTTGCACCCATTCGACCGCTTCCTCGACCGAGGCGAAGCCGTCGCTCCGTTCAGCCGCCACCCCGCCGGCCGCAAACAGCCCGGCGATGAAATCGGCGCGCGCCTGATGGCGGACAAGCGGTCCGATATTGATCAAGTGAACGGAAAGCCGGCTTCCGGTGCGTTCCGCATGCTTCTCAGCCGCCTTCCGCAGCTGCTCAAACGGCTCAGCCAAACGCCATGCGCGAATCGGCGCGATGGCCGCAGCCGCATTCCCGTCCGTCAGCGCCGCCGCGATCTCCCGAGCGGTTGCTCGACGGCGGGCCGCGCGAATCGCCGCTTCCATCCACTTCCCGCCGGCAAGCGCGCTGCGAATATCGGCCACCCGCTTTTCATCGAGCGGCGGCGCCCCGTTCGCTGCGGTTTGCTTCGGCTTTTCGATCGGCGTTTCCGCCAAATTGGCATACACGTTCGTGCCGACGATTTTTTCCTTCCGCGTCTTGACGCGATCGAGCCGCCGCTTGGCGACCGCTTCCACTTCCGCCTGCACGAAGCCGTTTGCGAGCGCCTTCGCCATGCCGCCTTGTTCCTCGACGCGCTGGAACAGCTTCCACGCTTCTTCGGCAAGTCTAGCGGTCAACGTTTCCACATAATACGAGCCGCCCGCCGGATCGATGACGTCCGCCATATGCGCCTCTTCAAGCAATATGAGCTGCGTGTTGCGGGCGATGCGCCGCGAAAATTCATCGGCGAGCCCGATCGCCTCGTCAAACGGCGACACGTGCACGCCATCGGCGCCGCCGACAACGGCCGCAAACGCTTCCGCCGCCGCCCGAAGCATGTTCACATACGGGTCGTACACCGTTTTCGTAAACGGTGACGTGCGCACATGCAGCTCGATCCGCCTTGCCGATTCGCCGCCGCCAAACGCTTCGATCACTTGGGCAAACAACCGCCGCGCCGCCCGCATTTTCGCGATTTCCATAAAAAAGTCCGCCCCGACCGCAAACGACGCTTGCATCCGCACCGCGATGTCATCGACGGTCAAGCCCCGGTCCAGCCCGGCGCGGATGTACTCGACCGCCGTCGCCAGCGCAAACGCCAGCTCCTGCACAGCGTTCGCCCCGCCGTTATGGTACGGCTCGCCGCGCACCAAAATCGTGCGGACAGCAGGCATCTCATCCTTCGCCCACTTCGTCACTTCCGCCATCTCATCATACAGCCGCTCAAACGAACACGAAAGCGTCCCCTGTTCCGCCCACGCCCCGAGCGGATCCATGCCGATCGCGCCTCGTACGCTCGCTAGCGGCACGCCCCGTTCCTCTAAATAAGCGGCCAAAAGCGCCAAAAACGAAAGCGACCGCGCCCCGGCGTCCACCCGGAGCGAATCGCGATCGAGCGGCACGCCATCCAACATCGCCGCCACATCCTCCACCGACTCGACGGCAAACGGCAGCCGGCCAAGGGCAAGATGGATTTCCGTCTGCCCCCGCTCCAAGTCGTGCTTCACCGCCTCGTTCCAGTCGGACGGGCTCGCCGCCGAAATCTCCTGGCTCACCTTCCACGGCCCGCCCCGATACCCTTCCGGCCGCGCCCCGCGCACGTACCGGCCGAAGCCCGGGTATTGCTCAAGCGGGCCGAGCGCTTCCAAATCCGCGCGCGTATAGAGCGGTTTCACCGCAATGTTTTCGTACGTCATCGAGTGAAGCCGCTCAAGTGGCTTGCCTTTCAGCGACTTTTCCGCTTCCCGCTCCCACTCCTCCACTGTCGGAACCGGAAACGCCGCTTCCTTCATCTTCGCGACATCGCTCATTCCCCATCCCCCTTTGCCTTCCAGACATAAGAAACCGCTTTCTTTTCAAGCCGCACCTTTTCCTCCCGGAACCCGTCTGCCCGGGACGAAGCGCTGATGACGCTTCGTGTGGGAAAAAACGGTTTCTATGTTTATTGTAGTACATCGGCCGCGTTTGGGCAATGAACAAAAAGGCAAACGATTTGCTGATGCCACCATTTCGCCATGAAATGGAAAACAAAGCGGTCAAAAAAACATGAACGATCCCGAAATGGCTCGATGACTTGGCGAAACAACGCCTTGTCATCAATTCACAAATCCTCCAAGAAGCCATGAAAAAACATCTTGGGACAACAGGCAGATGACGAGGCCATTCGCATCTGGAATGCAAACGGCCGTCCCGCCTGCGAGAAGCCTCCTCCTCCCACCGTGCGACGATACGATGAAAGGAAGAGGGCGTTGTGGCATGCCCCCTTGCCCCTCCAAATCGCCGTTTAGCGAAAATCCTGATCGCCATTTATTCCTGTTGAAAAATGTTTCGCAAGTCAATCACGAAATTCTTTAATACATGAACGGAAACGGCGTCATCCCGGTTGTACACTCCGCGAAGTTCCAGCGCCCCTGTTTCCTGACGTAAATACACTTCCACCACTTGATTCGCCGGGTCAACGATCCAATATTCCTTCACCCCAGCCCGTTCGTACGCGATCCGTTTGTCCATCCGGTCAATTTTGGCCGTGGCCGGGGACAAGATCTCGACGACCAAATCCGGCGCCCCGACAATGCGATTTTTTTGAATTTTGTTTTTATCGCAGATGACGACAAGATCGGGACATACCCAGTTTCGGACGTTTTCGTCCATCCATTGCTTTCGATGGTCTTCGAAAAGATACACATCGATCGGAGCGGTCAACACGCGACAATCCTTCCCTCTGAGATGCATCCCAAATTCGATCGAAAGCTGGAGCGAAATCCATTGATGTTCCGGCATCGGCGACAGCGCCATGCTGATGATGTTCCCATCCAAGACCTCGCACCGTTTCCCTTCCGGCCATGTCGCATACTCTTTGTAGGTCATAGGGGCCTGTTCCTTTTCTGGTGCACCCATATCCTCCACCTGCCTCCTATTTTTCATTCATTATACACCGTGAAAATCCCTGCATCTTGAACGATGTTTATTCCTCTTCCCGAACGAGCGGCAAGCGGACCGATACAGTCGTCCCGCGTCCAAGGTCGCTGTCGAACTGGACTGCGCCGTCATGAAGGGCGACGATTTGTTTGACGATCGCCAGCCCCAAACCGGTGCCGCCTTCTTTGCGGGTGCGGGCGCGGTCGACGCGGAAAAAGCGTTGGCCGAGAAACGGCAGCTGGTCTTTCGGCATGCCTTTTCCCGTATCTTGGATGACAAGCTCGCCTTCCGCTTCCGACAGGCGGGAAAGCCGCACCGTCACCGCGCCGTCTTCCGGGGTGTAGCGAATGGCGTTGTCAAGCAAGTTGCGCACGACTTGTTCAAGCCGGTCGGCGTCGCCGTTGACGATGACGTCATAGTCCAATTCGCATGACAGTTGGATTCGCTTTTGCGCCGCGATGGGCTCGTATGTGGCGATGACATCTTCGATCACTTGGGCGAACGCCACCGGCGCGCGCTCGAGCGGCACGCTTTGCCCTTCAAGGCGCGCCAGGTCAAGAAGATCGCGCACCAGCCGCTCCATCCGCTCCGTTTCGCGGTGGATGAGGCGAAGGTACGCCTTTTCTTCTTCCTTCGTTTTCGCGAGGCCGGCCAGGAGCGCCTCGCTGTACCCTTTCATATAGCTGAGCGGCGTGCGCAGCTCATGCGAGACATTGGCCAAAAACTCGCGCTTTCGCTCGTCTTCTTTGGCGATGGCATCCGCCATTTGATTGAACGCCTTCGCCAAGCGGCCGATTTCATCATCGGTCCGCACCGGGATGGCCGCTTCATAGCGGCCTTCCGTCATGCGTTCTGCCGCTTGTTCCATCGCCTGCAGCGGTTCGGTCATTTGCCGCACCATCCGCCTGCCGGCAACCAAAAGCGCGGCGGCGAACATGGCCGCAAGCGGCCAAAACGCAGCCGCCGCCCGCTTCGTCGCTTCTTGGATGTCGGCTAACGGCAAATATAAGTAAATCGCTCCTTCCAGCCGCTTGCCGTCCAAAAGCGGAACGACGACCGCCATCACGCGGCGGCCGAACCGCTTTTCGTAGCCAGTTTTGACGACGGGCTGCCCGCTTAGCAGCGTTTCCCGGTCGCGGCCGCTGACTAACGCATCATAGTGGACCGGAAACGGAAAGCAGGCGCTCAGTTCGCGCGGGTTGTCGATCAACAAGATGGTGGCCGTCGATTTTTCGTCATACCATTCAATTTGGCGGCGGTACACCTCCGTCACCGCCCCGCTGCGATAGTCACGGGCGAGGCTCGTCCCTTCGGCAATCAACGTTTGTTCCACTTCTTTCATGTACACCGTCCGGTAAAAATAATTCAAAAGGCCAAAGGAAAACGCCAACGTCACCACGACCGCTACGCCGATTGACAGCCATATTTTCTGGCCTAACCGAAGCCGTTTCATGTTCATCCCTCAAACTTGTAGCCGATGCCCCATACGGTTTGAATATGGCGAGCGGCGTCTTTCAGCTTCATGCGCAGCGTTTTCACATGCGTATCGACCGTGCGGGCGTTTCCTGTATAATCATATCCCCACACTTTGACGAGCAAGTCGTCGCGGCTGAACACTTGACCGGGGTGTTTTGCCAAAAACAGCAGCAACTCAAACTCTTTCAACGTCAGCTTCACCGCCTCGCCGCCAACGGCCACCGTCCGGCCTTTTTCATCGATGGCGAGTTCCCCGAATTGCAGCCGGCCATTCTGTTCGCGGCTGCGCCGCGCCCGGCGCAGCACCGCCTCAAGACGGGCGACGAGCTCCCCCGGGCTGAACGGCTTGACGATGTAATCGTCGCCGCCAAGCTTCAATCCTTTCACTTTATCCCATTCTTCTCCCAGTGCCGTCAAAAACAAAATCGGCACGTCCGACTGCTCGCGGATGCGGGCGCAGACGGCGAATCCGTCCTGCTTTGGCATCATGACGTCCAATAGAACTGCATCAACCGGCTGTTGCCCAAGAATCGCCAACGCCTCGTCCCCGTCTCCTGCTTCCAAGCAGCGGAAGCCGGCGTTTTCCAAATACATGCCAACAAGCAGGCGCATGTCTTCTTCATCATCAACAATCAACACCGTTCGCTTGTCCATTTACCGTCCCTCCCGGATGAGCAGCTGCAGCGGGCCATCCCCTGTTTTCCAACGGGCAAGCGGACGCATCGTCGCTTCGTCGACCACGATGATTTCATCGCTGTCATAGCTGGCGATATACAAGCGGCCGCCTGCCGCCTCGATGGCAAACGGATTGGCACCGACAGAGACGGAGCCAATCCGCCTGCCGCTTGGCGAAAATTGATAGACCGTGTTTGAACCGTGGCTTAGCACAAACACACCGCGGTTCGTTTCGGCAAAATCAACCGGCATGACAGGCGCGGGTATCGTCCGGAGCAAGCGGCCGTCTTGAAGCGAATAGACGTGGATATTCTCCTCCACCTTATTTCCGCTTCCATGTCCGCCGACCCACAGCTCCCCTTCCTGCTCGCGCACCACTCCGCCTAAGGCGAACTTCGGCACGGCAAACGAACGAATGACGCGGCGTCGGTCCACATCAATGATCGATGCGCGTTCATCTTGGAAATCGATCGCATACAACCTCGTGCCATCGCGGTTGACAAGCAACGTCATCGGGGAGCGTCCGACCGAAAGGCGGGCGACCTCGTTCCCGTCCCGGTCGACGACAATCACAGCGCGGCGGGTGCTATCGCCGAAAAACCACGTCCGGCCATCCGGGGACGGGGCCGCGCTGACGATGCCGTTTCCCGTTTTCCACTCACGGAGCAGCTTCCCGGTTGCGAGGTCGTACCGATAGATGCGGTCGAGGTCCCGCCCGTACAAAAGAAGCGTCCGGCCGTCCGGGCTCAACGCCCCGCCTTGAAACGGCTCACGGATGTTCCAGCGGGCGATCTTGTCGCCAGTGTCCGCATTCCAAAACGTAACCGTTTCCCCTTTGACATCGAGGCTGATGACGACAGGAAGCGAATCGGCCACCGGAGGAAACGATGGATTGGCGCAGCCGCTTAGCAGAAAGAAGCAACACAACAGCATCCACATGCTCGCTCGATTCATCTCGTTTTTCTCCTTCGCACGTTCGTTTCTGCCCTCATTATACCTCACATTTGTGAAAGAAGTTTGAAATCGCGCCATATAAAAACCCCACCGCCAACCGATGGCGATGGGGGAATCGTTAATAAATCGGCGTATTGTCTTTGTTCATGTTTTCCAAAATCGCTTTGACGCGGGCGAGGAAGCGTCCGCAAATGAGGCCGTCCAAGACGCGGTGGTCAAGCGACAAACATAAGTTGACCATGTCGCGGATGGCGATCATGCCGTTTTTGACGACCGGGCGTTTGACGATCGTTTCCACTTGCAAAATGGCCGCTTGCGGGTAGTTGATAATGCCCATCGACTGCACCGAGCCGAACGCGCCGGTGTTGTTGACGGTGAACGTGCCGCCTTGCATGTCTTCCGGACGCAGCTTGCCGGCGCGCGTTTTCGCCGCCAGTTCGGCGATTTCGCGGGCGATGCCTTTGATCGTTTTCTCATCGGCGTGCTTGATGACCGGAACAAACAAGGCATCGTCTGTCGCGACGGCGATCGAGATGTTGATGTCTTTGCGCTGGATGATTTTATCGCCCGCCCACGTTGAGTTCAGCTGCGGGAATTCTTTCAGCGCCTGGGCGACCGCCTTGACGAAGAAGGCGAAATACGTCAAATTGAAGCCTTCGCGCCGCTTGAACTCGTCTTTGATGGCGTCGCGGTAGGCGACAAGGTCGGTGACGTCGACTTCGACCATCGTCCAGGCGTGCGGCGCTTCGTGTTTGCTGCGGAGCATGTTCGCTGCAATCGCCTTGCGCACCGGAGTAACCGGAATTTCGATGTCGCCCGCTCCGGCTTCGATCGTCGGCGCCGCTGGTTTGCTCGGCGCCGTGACCGGAGCGGCTTGTTCCGCCTGTGCGGCGGCCGGGGCCGGTTGTTCCGCTCTCCGTTCAGCTTTTGGCGCCGCTTGTTCCGCCGCCGGCGCCGCTTTCGCTTTCGGCATTTGCCCGGACTCAATAAGCTTCAGCAAATCTTTGCGCGTCACCCGCCCGCCAAGGCCGGTGCCTTCCACTTGTTCCAGGTCAATGCCGTGCTCTTGGGCGAGGCGGAGCACGGCCGGCGAGTAGCGGCCGTTGTTTGCCCGTTCTGTCTTTTTCGGAGCGGTCGGCTTCGTGTTGTCTTCTGCTTTCGGCGCTTCATCGGCCGGCTTCGCTTCCGGTGCGGCCGCTTCGCCTTCGACTTCGATCGTGCAAATCGGCGCGCCGACCGGGAGCGTTTCTCCTTCTTTGGCGATCAGCTCGCGGATGACGCCGGCAAACGACGACGGAATTTCCGCGCTCACTTTATCGGTGATGACTTCGGCGACCGGGTCGTATTTGTTCACTTTGTCGCCCGGGGAAACGAGCCATTTGCTGATGGTGCCTTCCGTGACGCTTTCCCCGAGCTGAGGCATCGTCAATTGTTCGATGGCCACATCGATACCCTCCTATCTTGGCTGCAATGTCTTCTAAAACGCCGCTAATTCGCGCATCGCTTTTTCGACTTTTTCCGGGTTGACCATAAAGAACTTTTCCATCGTCGGCGCATATGGCATGGCCGGAACGTCCGGGCCGGCGAGGCGCATAATCGGCGCGTCAAGATCGAACAAACAATGCTCCGCAATAATGGCGGCGACTTCGCTCATGACGCTGCCTTCTTTATTGTCTTCGGTAATGAGCAGCACTTTGCCCGTTTTGCTCGCCGCTTCGATGATCGCTTCTTTGTCGAGCGGATAGACGGTGCGCAAATCGAGCAGATGGACGGAAATGCCGTCTTGGGCGACGCGCTCGGCCGCCTGCAAGGCAAAATGGACACAAAGCCCGTACGTGATGACCGTGATGTCGTCCCCTTCCCGCTTCACATCCGCCTTGCCGATCGGCAGCACGTAGTCATCTTCCGGCACCTCTCCTTTAATGAGGCGGTAGGCGCGCTTATGCTCGAAAAAGAGCACCGGGTCTTCGTCGCGAATCGCCGCTTTGAGCAACCCTTTCACATCGTACGGCGTTGACGGCATGACGATTTTTAACCCAGGCTGGTTGGCGAAAATCGCTTCGACTGACTGCGAGTGATAGAGAGCGCCATGAACACCGCCGCCGTACGGGGCGCGAATGACGATCGGGCAGTTCCAGTCATTGTTCGAACGGTAGCGGATGCGCGCCGCTTCGGAAATAATTTGATTCACCGCGGGCATAATAAAGTCAGCAAACTGAATTTCCGCAATCGGCCGCAAGCCGTACATCGCCGCGCCGATGCCGACGCCGACGATCGCCGATTCGGCGAGCGGCGTGTCGATGACGCGCTCTTCGCCAAACTGTTCGTACAGCCCTTGCGTCGCCTTAAACACCCCGCCTTTTCGGCCGACGTCTTCCCCTAACACAAACACGCGCGGGTCGCGCTCCATCTCTTCGCGAATCGCCATCGTAACCGCATCAATATAGGAAATAACAGGCATCGTCAAATCCCCTCCCTTACTCCTCAGCATACACATAGCGAAGCGCGTGCTCCGGCTCGGCGTACGGCGCCTTTTCCGCGTAGTCGGTCGCTTCGTTCACTTGTTTCATAACGCGTGCTTGAATTTCTTCATCTTGTTGATCGGTCAAGACACCAGTTTCTTTCAAATAGTTGGCAAACGACACGATCGGATCTTTCGCCCGCGCTTCGGCAAGCTCTTCTTCCGTCCGGTAGACACGGTGGTCGTCGTCCGACGAGTGCGATGTCAGGCGGTACGTCACCGCTTCAATCAACGTCGGCCCTTCGCCGCGGCGGGCGCGGTCAGCCGCTTCTTTCACGACGCGGTACACTTCGAGCGGGTCGGTGCCGTCGACCGTATAGCCCGGCATGCCGTAGCCGATGGCGCGGTCCGACACTTTTTCGCACGCCAATTGTTTCGAAATCGGCACGGAAATGGCGTATTTATTGTTTTCGCACATGAAAATAACCGGAAGCTTATGAACGCCGGCAAAGTTCGCCCCTTCATGAAAATCGCCTTGGTTCGACGACCCTTCACCGAACGTGACGAAGGCGACAAAATCTTTCTTTTCCATTTTCGCCGCCAGCGCAAAGCCGACCGCATGCGGCACTTGCGTCGTCACGGGCGAGGAGCCGGTGACGATCCGGTTTTTCTTTTGCCCGAAATGGCCCGGCATTTGCCGGCCGCCCGAGTTCGGGTCTTCCGCTTTGGCGAACGCGGCAAGCATGAGCTCGGTCGGCGTCATGCCGAACGTAAGCACAACCCCCATATCGCGGTAATACGGCAAGACATAGTCTTTCGTGCGGTCAAGGGCGAACGCCGCGCCGACTTGCGCCGCTTCCTGTCCTTGGCATGAGATGACGAACGGAATTTTCCCCGCCCGGTTTAACAGCCACATCCGCTCATCGAGCTTGCGGGCCAAGAGCATCGTTTCATACATTTCCAACACCGTGTCATCGCTTAATCCGAGCGCTTGATGACGGTTTTGCGCCATCGCAACAACCTCCCTTAGATTCACATAGTCAACGAATGAGCACGCACCTTACGCATACAGTTGAAGGCGCCAAACGGCTGGTCAAAACAATGATATTCTTCGATCAGCGTTGTTCATTGTGGGAAGAAGAGCCGGGTTTTCGCAGATTTCCTAACTTGAGCCGCAACATAGGTTGATCTGCTTTTTCTCTGCTTCAACAGATTTTAAAAATGAATCGCTTTGCCGTCGACCGCCAACGCCGCTTCCGCCATCGCCTCTGACAACGTCGGGTGCGGATGGATCGCGTGGGCCACTTCCCACGGAGCCGCATCGAGCACGCGGGCAAGCCCCGCCTCGGAAATCAAATCGGTCACGTGCGGCCCGACCATATGAACGCCGAGCACATCGTCCGTCTTGCGGTCAGCGATAATTTTTACAAATCCTTCCGCTTCGCCGAACACCAACGCCTTGCCAATGGCTTTAAACGGAAACTTGCCGACTTTGACGTCATAGCCTTTCGCCTTCGCTTCCTGTTCCGTTAAGCCGACGGCAGCGGCTTCCGGCCGGGTGTAAATGCAGCGGGGCACCGTCGTGTAGTCGATCGGCGCCGGGTTATGCCCGGCTACATGTTCAATGGCGACGATCCCTTCATGGGCGGCGACGTGGGCAAGCTGCAAGCCGCCGATGACGTCGCCGATCGCGTAAATGTGCGCTTCTTTCGTTTGGCCGAACTCGTTCGTCTGAATATACCCCTTTTCAATGACGATGTCAGTGTTCTCAAGGCCAATCCCTTCAATGTTCGCCTGGCGCCCGACGGAAACGAGCATCTTGTCGGCCGTGAACGTTTTCCGCTCGCCTTGATGCTCCGCTTGGATCGTGACGCCGTTTCCTTTTTCGAGCGTTTCCGGCAGCACTTTTGCGCCGGTGACGATATGGACGCCGCGGCGGCGGAGCAGTTTTTCCATTTCTTTTGATACATCCTCGTCTTCCGTCGGCAAAATGCGGTCGGCATACTCAAGCACGGTGACGTCCACGCCGAAGTCGTTTAACATCGAGGCCCATTCCATGCCGATTACGCCGCCGCCAACGATCAAGATGGACGACGGGAGCGCCTCCATTTGCAGCGCTTCATCGGACGTCATCACCAATTCGCCGTCCGGCTCAAGCCCCGGCAGCGTGCGCGGACGCGAACCGGTGGCGATGACGACGAATTTCGGCACGAGCATTTCGTTTTCGCTGCCGTCGTTCATTTCGACCGACACTGTTCCCGGCAGCGGCGAGAAAATCGACGGACCGAGCAGGCGGCCGGTGCCGGCGTATACATCGATCTTCCCTTTTCTCATCAAATGTTGCACGCCTTTGTGGAGTTGGTCAACAATCGCCGCTTTGCGCGCCTGCACTTTCGCAAAATCGAGGCGCACGCCGTCGGCCATGACGCCAAACGCCTCGCCGTTTCTCGTTTGCGCGTATACTTCGGCGCTTCGGAGCAGCGCTTTCGATGGAATGCAGCCGGCGTGCAGGCATGTGCCGCCGAGTTTTCCTTTTTCGACAACCGCCGTTTTCAAGCCGAGCTGCGAGGCGCGAATGGCGGCCACATAGCCGCCTGTACCTCCGCCGAGAATGACGACATCGTATTCTTTTGCCATCTTGTTTTCCCCTTTCTCATCCGTTGCCACATCAACGCCGGGTTGAGACCGGCGAAGCCGCTTCACCGAGATACACTTTTTCCTGTTCTTCGCCGCGCAAGACGCGAAGCGCGCCTTCGGCGAGCGCCTGCAATTCATTTTCGCCCGGGTGGACGATGACATCGGCGATCCATTGGACGCGGCGGGTGATCTGTTCGACGAACGATTTGCCGTACGCCAGGCCGCCGGTCAAAATGATGGCGTCGACTTTGCCGGAAAGCACAGCGCTGGCTGCACCGATTTCTTTCGCCACTTGGTACGCCATCGCCTCATAGACGAGCTTGGCCTTTTCATCGCCGGCTTCGATCATGTTTTCCACTTTCACCGCATCGTTCGTGCCCAAATACCCGACAAGGCCGCCTTGGCCGACGAGCATGCGCATCACTTCCTCACGGTAGTATTCGCCCGAGAAACATAAGGCGACCAAATCACCGGCCGGCACCGTCCCGGCGCGCTCCGGGCTGAACGGGCCTTCGCCGTCAAGACCGTTGTTCACGTCCACCACCCGCCCTTGCTTATGGGCGCCGACCGTAATCCCTCCACCCATATGGGCGACGATCAAGTTCAACTCGTCGTACCGTTTGCCAAGCTGTTTGGCGACGCGGCGGGCGACCGCTTTTTGATTCAAGGCGTGGAAAATGCTGCGCCGCTCAATCGGCGGAAAGCCGCTGATCCGGGCGACCGGGTCGAGCTCATCGACGACGACCGGATCGACGATAAACGCCGGAATGTTTAAGGCTGAGGCGATTTCGTGCGCCAAAATGCCGCCAAGGTTGGATGCGTGCTGGCCTGAATAGCCGCGGCGCAAATCAGCAAGCATCGCCTCGTTGACGCGGTACGTCCCGCCTTCGATCGGGCGGAGCAGCCCGCCGCGGCCGCAGACAGCGCTCAATTTGGATAAATTGATCCCTTCTTCATCGAGGGCTTGCAAAATCGTTTGTTTGCGGAACTCATACTGATCCGCAATCGTTTTATATTGCCGAAGCGCCTCCGCCTCGTGGCGGATCGTTTTTTCGAGCAATGGCCGTTCGTTTTCAAAGACGCCGATTTTCGTTGAGGTCGAACCAGGGTTAATGGTTAAAATGCGGAACTTCTGCTCTTGCATCGTTGTCGTCCCTCCGTCATCCGCCGCGGGGCGAAACGCCGCCCCCTTGCCGTAATTAGCGGCCGCGGCGGCGGCTTAAAATATGGTGGCCGTTTTGCAAAAATTGGCTGCGCACCTTGCGCATCGTGTCAATCCGCTCTTCCGCCATCCGGTCGGCGGCCACATACGTCGGAATGTTGTCGCGCTTGGCGATCGCCAACACTTTTTCAATGTTGTCATAAATTTGCTCGATTTTTTTCATCGCCCGTTCGCGGTTGTAGCCGTACAGTTCATCCGCGACGTTGATGACACCGCCGGCGTTGATCACATAGTCCGGGGCATAGACGATGCCCATCTCATGGATGATGTCGCCATGGCGCGATTCTTTCAGCTGGTTGTTCGCCGAACCGGCGATCACTTTCGCCTTCAGCTGTGGAATCGTTTGGTCGTTAATGATGCCGCCGAGCGCGCATGGAGCGAAAATGTCGCACTCGACGCCGTAAATGTCGTTCGGGTCGACCGCTTGCGCCCCGAATTCTTCGACGGCACGGGCGACAGCTTCTTTGTTGATGTCAGTGACAATGAGCTTCGCCCCTTCTTCATGCAAATGGCGGCAAAGATGATAGGCGACGTTGCCGACCCCTTGGACGGCGACGACTTTCCCTTCGAGCGAATCGCTGCCGAACGCTTCTTTTACGGCCGCTTTCATGCCGCGATAGACACCGTAGGCGGTCGCCGGCGACGGGTTGCCGGACGAGCCAAATTCCGGCGAAATGCCGGTTACATAGTCCGTTTCTTGGTAGATGATGTCCATATCGGCGACGGTCGTGCCGACGTCTTCCGCCGTGATGTAGCGACCGTTCAGCCCTTGAATGAAGCGGCCGAACGCCCGGAACATCGCTTCATTTTTGTCTTTGCGCGGGTCGCCGATGATCACCGTTTTGCCGCCGCCCAAATTGAGGCCGGCGGCTGCGTTTTTGTACGTCATGCCGCGGGCGAGGCGCAAGGCGTCTTCAAGCGCCTCCTCCTCCGAATTGTACATCCACATGCGCGTGCCACCCAACGCCGGGCCGAGCGTCGTATCGTGAATGGCGATGATCGCTTTCAAGCCGGACTCTTTATCTTGGCAAAACAACACTTGTTCATAATCGTATTTTTCCATATATTGAAACAGTTCCATCAAAGAAGGCCTCCTTTGTTTATTTCGCTGCCGAACAGATGGCGAGCGCCAACGAATACAATTTGCTTTCCGCCGAGTCGGCGCGCGACGTCAAGACGATCGGCGCCTTCGCCCCGGCGATGACCGCGCCGACTTTGGCTTTCGCAAAATAGACGAGCGATTTGTACAACATGTTGCCGGATTCAATGTCCGGCACAAGCAAAATATCAGCCTGTCCGGCTACTTCGCTGTCAATCCGCTTATGGCTTGCCGCTGCGGACGACACAGCATTATCAAGCGCAAGCGGCCCGTCAATGAGACAATGTTCGATTTGCCCGCGCCGCTGCATCATACTAAGGGCAGCCGCGTCAAGCGTCACCGGCATGGCCGGGTTCACCGTTTCCACCGCCGCCAAGGCGGCCACTTTCGGCTGTTCGATGCCGATCGAGTGCGCCACACTGACGGCATTGTTCACAATTTGCACTTTTTGCTCGAGATCGGGGGCGATGTTCATCGCCGCATCGGTTACGATGACGAGCTGATCGAACTCCGGCACTTCAAACACCGCGACATGGGACAACACCCTCCCGGCGCGCAACCCGTATTCTTTGTTCAAGACAGCTTTCAGCAGCGTTGCTGTCGGCACATGCCCTTTCATCAAGGCATCTGCTTCATTCAAATGAACGGCGCGCACCGCCAGTTCAGCCGCCTGGACGACCGAATTGGCGTGAACGATGTCAACATCGGAAGAACCGACGCACCCCTTTTCCTTGAGCAATCGTCCAATTCGCTCCCGGTCCCCGTACAACACAAACCGTCCGAGGCGATGCCTAGTCGCCATCGCCACCGCTTCGATCACTTCCTCATCCTCGGCGGCGGCCACAGCCACCGTCCGTCCTTGACATTGACTTGCTTCCTCGATCAATGTTTTCAGCTTCATCGTCTGCACCAACCTTTTCTGCCAATCCGTCGAGGCACTTTTTTATATGCAAAAACCATGCCAACCACAAACTTATGAAAGCGCTTTATACAATAAAGGTTGTTGAAATTCATTTGCGCAAATTTCTTCGCACAACGCAAATTATTGCGTGCTATTTTTGTCAATATCGTACTTTTCAAGCTTGTAGTATAAATTGCGCACCGAAATGCCAAGCGCGCGGGCTGCCGCCGTTTTATTGCCGCGATGACGCCGGAGCGCCTCTTCGAGCAATTGGGCTTCATACCGGCCCAGCATCTCGTCAAGCGGCCGGAGTTCCCCTTCCGTTTCGGGGCGAACCGCCGGCGCGGCCGACGGCGCGGAAAGCGGCGGCAAATGTGAAACATCGATCATGACTTCATGAAACTTCATAAAAATCATCGCCCGCCCGAGCACGTTCTCGAGCTCGCGGACATTTCCTGGCCAATCATAGGCAAGAAGCTTCACCATCGCTTCATCCGTGACACCTTCGACGTTGCGCCCGTAATCTTGGTTCAGCTTTTGGATCAAATGCCGGCAAAGCGCTGGAATGTCTTCTTTGCGGGCGCGCAACGGCGGGATATAAATCGGCATTCGATTGAGCCGGTAATATAAGTCTTCGCGAAATGTGCCGTCGGCAATCGCCTTTTCGAGGTTGACGTTCGTGGCGGCGATGACGCGGACGTTGATCGGAATCGGTTTCGTGCCGCCGACGCGGACGATTTCCCGCTCCTGCAAAACGCGGAGCAGCTTCGCCTGCGTGCCGGCCGACAGCTCGCCGATTTCATCGAGGAAAATGCTGCCGTTGTTCGCCTCTTCAAACAGCCCGCGCTTACCGCCACGCCGGGCGCCGGAAAACGCTCCTTCCTCATAGCCAAACAGTTCGCTTTCTAATAATGTTTCCGGAATGGCGGCGCAATTGACGCGGATAAACTTGTTATACTTCCGGTCGCTCGCATTGTGGATGGCGTGGGCAAACAGCTCTTTGCCTGTGCCCGATTCCCCGCGCAGCAAAATCGTCACCGGCGTCGTCGCCGCCAGTTTCGCTTGTTCCATAGCCACTTTCATTTCTTCCGATTCGCCAACAATATCGGCAAACGAATATTTCGCCTCGAGCGTGCGGATGATTTGCCGCGCCCGGTTGAGCTCGGCTGTCAGCCGCTGGATTTCCGACACATCATGAATGACGCCGACGCTTCCTTTAAGCACCCCGTCGACGATGATCGGGGCGACGTTGACGACGACATCGCGGTTTTTCGGGCCGACTTTCATGCGCGCGCCGCGCACCGGACGGCGCGTTTTCAACACTTGCATATGCATGCTTTCCCCTTCGGAGATGTCAGCGGTCGCCGGCTTGCCGATCACTTCCTCTTTCGTCAGGCCGGTGAGCCGGGTATAAGCCGGATTGATCAAAATGCCGTTTCCGTTTTCATCCACGACAGAAATGGCTTCTTCCGATGAGTAGATGATCGCCTCAAGCATCATGCGCACTTCTTTTAAGTCTGTGATCTCTTCCGCCAAAGCAACTAGTTCGGTGATATCTTTGAACACGGCAAGCGCCCCGAATAATTTGCCGCTGTCGTCAATAATCGGGATGCGGGTGGTGATCAATTTTTTTCCATTGGCCAACTCCACTTCTTGGTGAAACTCTGTCTGTCTCGTTTTCAGCACGCGCGGCAAGCCGCTTGACGGCAAGACGGACAAAATATGGCGGCCGATTACCTCGTCCTTGTCCACTTCGAGAAGCTGGGCGGCGCTTTCATTCATATCGGTAATGTAAGCATATTCATCAACGACAATCATGCCATCGTGGGACGAATGGAAAATTAGAGCGCGCCGGGCCGCCTCGCTTTTCAGCTTGGCGATGAGCGCTTCCTTCTCCTCGACGAGCTCCGCCATCATCCGCGCGACAGCGCTCGGGACGATATTCGCCCCCTTGGGCGCCCGCTCGCGGATTTCTTCAAGAACGTCTGTTTTCCCGGTCGTTTCAATAATCAAATCAAGCGGTCCGTCCATCCATGGGCGCCAGTCACTGCCAACCGCAATGCCCCATTTTCGCGCCAGCTGCAGCCCCGGGGCGCTGTCATCGACATCAATGACGGCCACGACGTCAAACCCTGACGCTTCATGAAGCAGTTTCAGCAGCGAGGTTCCCCGCGAATCCGCCCCGATGATGATCACGTTTTTCATTCTGTTCCCCCACATTTCATCTTATGCCAAATTTTGCAGGCAGTTTTATCATACCCGCTTTTTCGTTCCTTGACAAATGGCCAATAACCGCTATGATAGTCGATGAAACGACTTCTTTTTGGAAAGGAACGCGATCGCGATGGGGCGAATAATGGCGCTGTTGATTTTAGTCGTTCCGGGATTGGCGGCGGCGCTCGGCATTAAATGGATGCGCGATGCATTGTTTGGCATCATGCAGCCGCCGTTTGCCGCCTTATGGATGCAATTTCTCGCCGGGCTTGTGCTGTTTGCGGCCGGGCTGGCGTTTATCGGCGGGTTTTTGCTGCACCGCGACCGAAAACGGAACAAAGTGCAAGCGCGTTTTCAACGAAAACGAAACACGCCTTAATTCGGAAGCTGACGGCTGTTGCGTTGGCATCTATCCGTTTCAAGGCAAACTAAAAAACGCCTTAACGGTTGTCGTTAAGGCGTTTTCTCTTTCCATTCCTTCGCTTGGCGCGGATCGTCGGTGAAAATGGCATCCACTTTATAGGCGAACATCGTCTTCACCGTTTTCGGCTTGTTCACCGTAAACGGACGGACGGCCACGCCGCGACGCTGTGCGTCCATGACAAACGCAGCTGTGACTGTCCGATAGTACGGATGCACTCCCTCCGCTTTCATTGCCCGCACATATGTCCACGGGTCGTAGAGCGGCTCCATGTAGAGGAGCGCTGTTTCGATCTCCGGCGCCAACTGGCGGCAAAGACGCATGCTGTTATGGTTGAACGATGAAAAAATCGTCCGGTTCTCAAGCCCGTAGCGGTGCACAACGGCGATCGCCTTTTGCTCAAGCCTTTCATAAGCCACGAGGCTGTTTTTCAGCTCAATGTTGACCATAAGCGGCGTCGGCGCCAGCCAGGCGAGCACTTCCTCGAGATGGGGAATCGGGCAATGGCCGTAACGGCCATTCCATTTTGCCGCCGCATTCAATTTGCGCAACTCGCGATACGTCATGTCACGCACCCAGCCGCTCCCGTCAGTCGTCCGGTCGACCGTTTCGTCGTGAATGACGACCGGTTCGCCGTCTTTCGTCAACTGCACATCAAGCTCAATGCCATCCGCCCCCGCCTTCAGCGCTTCTTCAAACGCTGCCATCGTATTTTCCGGGTGGGTTCCCGCCGCCCCGCGGTGGGCAAAAATATGTGTCATGCCGTTTCTTCCTTTCCCATATATTCGCCATTTGGCCGGCAAAGCTGGCCGAAAGCGGCAGTGATCAGGTATACTAAAAGTAATGTATGAGACACTGGAGGGGAAGATGATGCAGCCGCTGAAAATTTCCTTGGAGACGGCGCAAAAGCTGGCAAAAGCGCTCGGCGTGCCAATCGAGCGAGTAATGCACATGCCGCCGCACATTTTGATGAAAAAATTGCTCGAACTCGAGAAAAAGGAACCAGAACATGACGAATCGTAGCCGGCCCGCCCTTGCCACAGGGCGGCTTCATTTTTTAGGCGCCGCGCCTGGCAGCAAAAAGGCGACGCCAAAAAAAGTCGGTTTTGACCGCTTTTTAGGCTCGCCTTTTTGCCTTCACCGCGTTCCGTCCTTTATGACGCCTTATGCTCAAGCCGCAGCTTGTCGGCCACCATCGCGATAAATTCGGAGTTCGTCGGCTTGGCTTTCGAAACGCTGACGGTGTAGCCGAACAGCGAAGAAATCGATTCGAGGTTGCCGCGGCTCCAGGCGACTTCAATGGCATGGCGGATGGCGCGCTCGACGCGGCTCGCGGTCGTGTTGTATTTTTTCGCGATGTCCGGGTAGAGCACTTTCGTGATCGAACCGAGCAATTCGATGTCATGCTATACCATGGCGATCGCCTCGCGCAAATACAAATACCCTTTAATATGGGCCGGGACGCCGATTTCATGGATGATGCTCGTAATGCTCGCATCTAAGTTTTTCGGCTTATTGTCGCGCGCTTGGTACGCCGGAGCTACTTTTTTGGCGGCTGGCGCGGTTTTTCCGTAAGTTTGCCGAATATGTTTGACTAAGTTTTCCATATCAAACGGTTTTAAAATGAAATAGGAAGCGCCGAGTTCGACCGCTTTTTTTGTCACATCTTCCTGACCGAACGCCGTCAGCATAATGACATTCGGTTGGTGCTCAAAGCCGGTGCGGACTTTTTCAAGCACGGCCAAACCGTCTAAATGGGGCATAATGATATCCAAAAGCAAAATGTCCGGCTGCTTCTCTTCAAGCAGGTGTAAGCAGTCTTGGCCGTTGTAGGCCGTACCGATTACTTCCATGTCCGGCTGGCTCGAAATATATTCATCAAGCAATGTCACCAATTCACGGTTATCATCGGCAATGCATACTTTAATGCTCAAAACAATCGTCCTCCCCCACTTTTCTTGCTATGTAAAATTCCTTTAACGTACATTCGACAGCAGTGGCAAAAAATCCTTTTATTTTTCATAAATTAGCGAAAAACAAAAATTATAACAAAAGACGAGTTCATTAGACAATATTTGCTCTCAAAAAATACGTATTTGTCGAAAAATCTTTACATGTTCCATTTTAACGGATGTTTCACCAAATATCTATGCCAAACCGGCAAAAATTTTGCCGCCTTTTTTAAAAAAAATTTGCCGGCAGCCAAAAAAGGCGGGCTGACCGGGTCAGCTCGCCTTTTTTTGTTTGCCATATACGTCGATTCCTGCTTCCTGCAACATCCATTCGATATGAACGCCATAGCCGGACGTCGGATCGTTAACAAAGACGTGTGTCACCGCACCGACAAGCTTTCCGTCTTGAATGATCGGGCTGCCGCTCATCCCTTGAACGATACCGCCCGTTTTCTTCAACAGGCGCGGATCGGTGACGCGAATGACGAGCCCTTTTGTTGCCGGGAACTTTTGCGGGACGGTACTCACAATTTCTACGTCAAATTGCTCGACTTTGTCGTTTTCCACCACCGTCAGCATTTTCGCCGGCCCTTCTTTCACCTGGCTCGCCAAAGCGATTGGAATCGGTTTCTTGATCGGGCCGTCTGGCAACGATTTGGTCAGCTTGCCGAAAATGCCAAACGGGCTGTTGTTCGTAATAGTGCCAATCACTTCCTCGCCATCGGAAAAGCGGGCCAATTTTTCACCTGGATTGCCGCTCGTCCCCTTTTCAATGGACGTGACGGTTGAGCGCATAATTTGTCCATCTTGGACGACAATCGGCTTTTTTGTATCCATATCGGAAATGACATGGCCAAGTGCGCCGTATTTTTTCGACTTCGGGTCATAAAATGTCATCGTCCCGATGCCGGCAGCAGAATCGCGGATGTATAAGCCGATGCGGTACACGTCGTCATGCTTGTCTTTCAGCGGAACGAGCTTCGCCGTCATGGAGTGCTGGTCACGCAGAATTTGCAGATGAAGCGGTTTTCCTGTTTTGCCGGCTTCCTCAATGAAAGGGGAGAGGTCGCTCATGTTTTCAATTTTTTGGCCGTTAATGCCGGTGATGATGTCGCCGACTTGGATGCCAGCCGCTTCTCCCGGCGATTTTTTCCCGTTTTCGGTTTCGACGAGATGGTAACCGACGACGAGAACGCCGACCGTGTTGAGTTTCACGCCGATGGACTGCCCGCCGGGAATGACTTTCAGCGTCGGCAATACGTTGACATCCACTTGCTTAATCGGCATTCCGGCGACCTGCAAAATCAACGTTTCTTCTCCGCGCTGTTTCGCCTTTACAGACAATGAACCGTTTTTTTGCTCAACATTGAGCGTTTCGGGAGCGTTTCGGTCATTGGCGGCCGCTTGCACCGGAAGGGATGACGCCCGGA
Organism: Geobacillus sp. BK01; assembly: GCF_052220245.1. Taxonomy (NCBI): domain Bacteria; kingdom Bacillati; phylum Bacillota; class Bacilli; order Caryophanales; family Anoxybacillaceae; genus Geobacillus; species Geobacillus sp. BK01. The sequence continues at coordinate 323,966 of NZ_JBQPTH010000001.1, read as the reverse complement.
ATTCGACCGTATCGCCTTCAAACAGCACAAGCTTCTTTGGAATTTGCCAATATTCCTTCATCGGTTTGGAAAAACCGATCGCCATCAGTATGACAAGGAGAAGCACTCCTGCGATTTTTCGCGCCGTTTCTTTCTTCAATGTCGTTCACTCTCCTCGCTCCCGCCTACACCATGCAAAAACGGTTACAGTTTTAATTTTGCCTGAACAGGGGAAAATATAATCGCAGCGCTAATAAAAAAAGCTGCCCGGAATGGATGGCGTTGCATCCCGGCAGCACATGAACGGCCTACGCCGGGACAGGTGGCATGGGGAGCGCCCGACATCGGATGAGACGGCATAGCATCATCGGGAAGCATAGCGTTATTGTTTCATTTTAGCCGCCAGCTCCAATAGCTCCTTGGCGTGTTGTTTCGTCAATTCTGTCATTTCGACGCCGGAAATCATCCGCCCGATTTCTTTTACCTTCTCCTCCTCATCCAACTTTTTCACCACTGTTTTCGTCCGCGTTCCGTCCGTTTCTTTGGCGATCAATAAATGCGTATCCGCCATGGCGGCCACTTGCGGCAGGTGAGAAATACATAGCACTTGTGAACCGCTGGCGATGCGGTAAATTTTTTCGGCGATCGCCTGGGCGACGCGGCCGCTGACGCCCGTGTCCACCTCGTCGAAAATAATCGAGGTCACCCCTTGATGCTTGGAAAAGATCGTTTTCAACGCCAACATAATACGTGACAGCTCCCCGCCTGAAGCAACTTTAACGAGCGGTTTCAACGGCTCGCCGACGTTCGTTGAGATGTAAAACTCAACGGCGTCGATGCCATCTTCATGAAACTTCACCGGCACGCCATCGACTAACGGAGCATCAAGCGGTCCTTCACGCTTCGCAAAGAGAATGTCAAACTGTGTCTTCTCCATGTACAAATCTTTCAACTCTTGGTGAATGCGCCCAATCAAATCCCGGGCGTACGCCTGGCGGACGTTGGTCACATGTTTCGCCTCAACAAGCAAATCACCCGTCACTGCCGCGAGCTGCCGTTCAAGCTCGTGCACATGCGTCTCGCGGTTTTCAATTGTCTCGATTTCCTCCGCAATCGCCCCAGCGTATTGCAAAATGTCGGCGATCGTGGCGCCGTATTTCCGCTTTAACTGCTGGATTTCGGCGAGGCGGCTTTCAATGGCGTCAAGCCGCGCCGGGTCGTATTCGAGCTCCTCAAGCTGATCGCGCAGCTTGTACATGACGTCCTCGAGCAAATAGTAGCTGTTGGCCACCGTTTCATGCGCCTCTTTGAGCGATGCGTCCATCGCGGCGACGTCATCGAGCTGGATCATCGCCTCCCCGATTGAGTCAAGGCCGCGCCCTTCACCGGCGAGCGCTTCATAGCTCTTCTGGATGGCCCCGTATATCTTTTGAAAGTTGACGATGCGCACTTTTTCTTCCATCAGCCGTTCGTCTTCCCCCGGCTCGAGCGTTGCCTGCTCGATTTCCCGCAGCTGGAATGTCAATAAATCGAGCCGATGCGCCATTTGTTGCTCATTTTCACTTAGCTTTTTTAACTTTTTCACCAACGCCTCATGCTGCTTATACACGGCGCGATAGCGGGCGAGCGCCTCCGCCACCTCCGCGCCGCCGAATTCGTCAAGAAGCGGTAAGTGGCGGGACGGATCCATCAACTCTTGGTGTTCATGCTGGCCGTGAATGTCGACAAGCGTCGCCCCGATGTCGCGCAATACGGCTGTCGTCACCAGCTTGCCGTTAATGCGGCAGACGCTTTTGCCATTGGCTAAAATGTCACGGCGCAAAACGACCATCCCTTCGTTCACATCGATGCCGACCTCGGCGCATTTTTGGCAGCACGGATGGCGGTTATCGTCAAGCAAAAACAGCCCTTCGATTTCCGCCTTTTCCGCGCCGAAACGAACAAACTCGGCGGAACCGCGCCCGCCGATCAATAAATGAATCGCATCGATGATGATCGATTTACCAGCCCCTGTTTCGCCGGTTAACACTGTCAGCCCTTTATCAAACGACAACGAGAGCGATTCAATAATGGCAAAATTTTTAATCGACAGCTCGGCGAGCATTTCATCACCCCTTGAACATTCGAATCACGTATGTCTTGCCTATCTTACCCCTTATTATAGCACATACGTTCGAATTGACAAGCGAGGACCGTTCCCGTTTTCCTTCTCCCTGGCGCAGGGCGGAACATCGGGCCGGTCCTCGGTTAAAGCATGGACAACAGCTGGTTCGACACTTTTTTGGCGTCTTTTGGCGTCCGGCAAATGATTAAACATGTATCGTCGCCGCAAATCGTGCCGACGATTTCATTCCAATCCAGGTTGTCAAGCAACACCCCGATGGCGTGGGCGTTGCCCGGCAGCGTCCGCAGCACGAGCAAGTTGCCGGTTCCATCAAGCTTAATGAACACGTCAACAAGCGCTCGTTTCAGCTTCTGCAGCGGATTGAAACGCTGATCGGACGGAAGGCTGTATTTATAACGTCCGTTGGCCATCGGCACTTTGACAAGCTGCATCTCTTTAATGTCGCGCGAGACGGTCGCCTGGGTGACGTTAAAGCCGGCTTCTTTCAGCCGGTCGACGAGCTCATCTTGCGTTTCGATGTCATTGTTCATAATAATTTCGCGAATTTTAATATGCCTTTGCCCTTTGTTCAAGTTGCGCCACCTCCTCGCTTTCCAAGATGCCGGCTTTCCGGCCCCAGCCTCGGGGGGTTCACCGCGTTCCGCCGAGGATGCTTATTCAGCACCTGATTCCCGCTCCTTTGTCCGCAGGCGGTCGTGCGCCTCGTTCACAATGCGGGCGATCGGCACTGAAAGGCGGTTTTCCCCCTTCCGGCCTCCCCCGGGATAGACGGCATGAAGCAAAAACTCGATATTCCCATCGCCGCCGGTGATCGGTGAATACGACAAATGGAGAACGTCGAATCCTTCCGCACAGGCAAATTGAACGATCGACTCGAGCACGTCCCGATGGACGTCCGGGTCGCGGACGATCCCTTTTTTGCCGACGTTTTCTTTGCCGGCTTCAAACTGCGGCTTGACGAGGGCGATTACATCACCGCCCGGCACAAGGACTGTTTTCACAACCGGCAAAATGAGACGAAGCGAAATGAACGACACATCGATAACCGCCACTTCCGGCAGCCCTTTCGTAAACAAATCGGGCGTCACGTAGCGGAAGTTCGTCCGCTCCATCACAACGACGCGCTCGTCTTGGCGCAGCTTCCAAGCGAGCTGATTGTAGCCGACGTCAACAGCGTACGATAGTCTCGCCCCGTTTTGTAAAGCGCAATCGGTGAAACCGCCGGTCGAGGCGCCGATATCAAGCACAATTTTATGTTCGACACGAATGTGAAACTCGCGCAACGCTTTTTCGAGTTTTAAACCGCCGCGGCTGACGTACGGAAGCGGATTGCCTTTCACCTCAAGCGGGATGTCAGCTGGCACTTTTTCCCCGGGCTTCTCGAGTCGGACGTCGTTTGAATAGACGAGTCCGGCCATGATCGCCCGCTTCGCCTTTTCCCGCGTTTCCGCCAACCCGCGTTCGACAAGCAACACATCGAGCCGTTCTTTTTTTCCTTTCATCATGTCTCAAGCCCTTTTTTGTTTTCTTGGCATGATCGTTTTAATGCGGTCAGCGACATGGGCTGCCGTCAGCCCAATTTCGCGCAGCAGCTCGCTGACGCCTCCGTGCTCGATAAAGCGGTCAGGGATGCCCATCCGTTCAATAACCGCTTGGTGATAGCCATGATCATGAGCAAATTCGAGCACAGCGCTGCCAAAACCGCCTTGCAATACCGCCTCTTCAATCGTTAATATCGGCAGACGGCTCTCGAGCAGTTCAAGAAGCATCGCTTCATCCATCGGCTTCAAAAAGCGGGCGTTGACGACTTTGACCGACACGCCGTCTTTCGCCAGTTGGTCGGACGCCTCAAGCGCCATGGAAACTGTTGTTCCAAATGTCAAGATCGCCGCATCGTTGCCATCGCGCAGCACTTCCCACGTGCCGATCGGAATTTCTTTTAGCTCTTCATCGAGCGGCACGCCAAGCCCGTTCCCACGCGGAAAACGCATGGCGATCGGCCCGCCGTCGTAGCGGATGGCCGTATACACCATGTGCTGGCCTTCATTTTCATCTTTTGGCATCATCAGCACCAAGTTTGGCACATGGCGCAAAAAGGCAATGTCAAACACCCCTTGATGCGTTTCGCCGTCGGCGCCGACAAGCCCGGCGCGGTCGATGGCGAAAAAGACGTTTAAGTTTTGCCGGCATACATCATGGACGACTTGGTCGTACGCGCGCTGCAAAAACGTTGAATAAATGGCCAAAAACGGTTTCATTCCTTGCGTCGCCAACCCAGCCGCCAACGTCGTCGCATGCTGCTCGGCGATGCCGACATCAAACATCCGGTCCGGAAATTCGCTCGCAAACCCTTCAAGCTTCGAGCCGACCGGCATCGCCGGCGTAATGGCGACGATGCGCGGATCCGTGCGCGCGAGCCGGCGCACCGTTTCACTGACAAGGGCACTCCACGACGGCCCGGCTTCCTTCGCCTTCACAAATGTGCCGGTTTCGATTTTGTACGGGCCGGTGCCATGCCACGTCCCGACTTTGTCGTTTTCCGCCGGGCTGTAGCCTTTCCCTTTTTTCGTGATCACATGAACAAGCACCGGTCCTTTCATCTTCTTCGCATAACGCAAATTCTCGAACAGATCATCAAAATCGTGGCCGTCAACCGGGCCTAAATACGTAAACCCGAGCTCTTCAAAAAACACACCGGAAACGAGCAAATATTTTAAGCTGTCTTTCAAACGTTCGGCCGTGGCCGCCAGCTTGCCGCCGACCGCCGGGATGCGCTTGAGCAACAGCTCGAGCTCATCTTTCACCCATTGGTATTTGCCGGCGGTGCGCAGCCGGCCGAGAATGTTGTGCAGCGCCCCGACGTTCGGGGCGATCGACATTTCGTTGTCATTTAAAATGACGATCATATCCGTTTTTTCATGGCCGATATGGTTGAGCGCCTCAAGCGCCATGCCGCCGGTTAACGCCCCATCACCGATGATCGGCACAATATATTCACCCGTCCCTTTTAAATCGCGGGCGATCGCCATGCCCATCGCGGCCGACAGCGACGTTGAGCTATGGCCCGTTTCCCAGACGTCATGCTCGCTTTCGCTCCGCTTCGGGAATCCGGACAACCCTTTATACTGACGGAGCGTATCGAATTCAGCGGCGCGCCCCGTCAAAATTTTATGCACGTACGATTGATGCCCGACATCCCAAATGAGTTTGTCTTTCGGGCTGTCAAACTCCCGGTGCAAAGCGACCGTCAGCTCGACGACTCCTAGATTCGGGCCGATGTGCCCTCCCGTTTTGGACAGCTTTTCAATTAAAAACCGCCGAATATCGGCGCTTAACTGTTTCAGTTCTGGAACGGACATCGCTTTTAATACGCGCGGATGTTCAATTTTCGTTAAATCCAAATAAGATCACTCGCTTTCATTCGATCGTTCCCCGAGCCGGTTCTCCTATGATACAGGTAGTATTATTATACATGATTCGGCACGAAAAATCGACTTTTGCCGCTAAAACAAGCCGATGTGCCAGCTCTGTTTAGTATAGCAAAAAAATAAATACAGAGAAAAAAAGCATGCTGAGGGGATAAGGGGAAATGGAGTGGGGCTTCTTGTCAAGCGGGACAAAAAGCGGCCCCCCGGCTCCGAAGCGAAACAAAAAACGGAGCAAAGTCGGCCGCCTTACGATTAGTGGTCACGGACAGCAACAAGTTCGCAAATATAGGCAAGCACGGCGCCATCAATGCCGGCTTGTTGCAAATGATGTTTCGCCGCATCAATATGAAACGCCAGTTTTTCTTTTGCGCCGGCAAGCGACAGCAATCCCGGGTACGTGGCCTTATTGTTTTCACGGTCGCTGCCGACCCGTTTGCCGATTTTTTCTTCCGTCCCTTCAATATCCAGAATATCGTCGCGAATTTGAAAAGCGAGGCCTAAATGGGCGGCAAATGCGTCAAGCTCTTGCATTTGCACGGCGTTGGCGCCGCCGAGCAGCGCCCCGGCGTGCACGCTATATTGCAGCATTTTTCCGGTTTTATGCCGATGGATATATTCGAGCTCTGCCAGCGCCAGCGTTTTCCCCTCTCCTTCCATATCGGCCACTTGTCCGGCCACCATGCCTTCCGGACCGGCCGCTTTCGCCAGCTGCGTGATCAACTGCACCCGGATGGCCGGGGGCACGCGTTCATCATTGATCTCGGCGATCAATTGAAATGCATACGTCAACAGCCCGTCCCCCGCCAAAATCGCCATCGCCTCGCCGAACACTTTATGGTTCGTGGGCTTGCCGCGCCGTAAATCGTCATTGTCCATGCTCGGCAAATCGTCATGGATGAGCGAATACGTATGGATCATTTCAATGGCGCAAGCCACCGGCAAGCCGATCCCCGGGTTTTGACCGAGCGCTTGTACCGTTGACAACAACAAGAGCGGGCGAATGCGCTTGCCACCGGCTTCAAGCGAGTAGGCCATCGCCTTTTTCAACGTCTCCGGACCGCGAAGCCGCGCAATGTAGCGCGACAATGCTGCCTCCACAGCCTGTTTTTGCTCGTTTAAAAATTGTTCGATCTGAAACTGCGCCAACTGTCACGCCTCCTCTGGCGAAAAAGGGACAAGCTCGCCGTCTTCGCGCAACATATACTCGAGCTGCTTTTCAACGTGCTGCAATTTATCATGACAAAGCTTCGACAGTTTCATCCCTTCTTGGAAAAAGGCAATCGCATCTTCAAGCGGCACGTTTCCTTCCTCCAGTTTTTCGACGATCGCTTCCAACTGTTTCATTGCCTCTTCGAACGTCATTTCTTTTTCTTCGCTCATGTCGTTTTCTCCTCCACTCCCGTTACTTGACAATCAACTTGTCCGTCTTGAACCCGGATGGACAGACGCTCGCCGACTTGAAGCTGGCCGATCCGTTTCACAAGCTCGTGCCGCTCGTTGTACACTAAACTGTACCCGCGTTCCATGATGCGAAGGGGACTGAGCGCTTCAAGGCGCGCAACATGGGAATGAAAGCGGAACGCATGGCGCTCCAAAGCGGTGCGCATCGCTTTTTCGAGCGCGCCGGCGGCCGCTTTTTGCCGCTCTTTCATCCGCCCGAGCTCCGTCTCCGGATGATGGCGCCATAATCTCAAGTGCAGTTCGCGCAACCGCTGGCGCTTTTTATCGATCAGCCGTTCACGCTGGCGGGCAAGCCGCTCAAGCAACGCGTCAAGCTGTTGCTCTTTTTGCTCATACAGCCGCTTCGGATAGCGAAAAGCATACGACGCCTGCAGCCGTTTAAGCCGCTCCTGATTGGCGGCAAGCCGCTCTTTCACGGCGCGGATGAGCCGCCATTTCCGCTCGGCGAGCCGTTCAGCCAGCTCCCCGATGTGCGGCACCGCCAGCTCCGCTGCCGCCGTTGGCGTCGGCGCGCGTAAATCCGCCACAAAATCGGCGATCGTAAAATCGGTCTCATGGCCGACGGCGGAAATGACCGGAACATGGGAAGCAAAAATAGCACGGGCAACGATTTCTTCATTAAACGCCCACAGCTCTTCGATCGAGCCTCCGCCGCGGCCGACAATGAGCACATCAACCCCGCCGAACTCGTTCGCCCGCTCGATGGCGCGCACGATCGACGGCGCTGCCCCGTCCCCTTGCACGAGCGCCGGAAATAAAATGACTTTGGCAAGCGGGTAGCGGCGGCGAATCGTCGTCATAATATCGCGCACCGCCGCCCCGGTCGGCGATGTGACAACACCGACACAGCGCGGAAACGCCGGCAGCGGCTTTTTGTGAGCCGGCGAAAACAGCCCTTCCGCTTCAAGCCGCTGCTTCAGCTGCTCATACGCCAAATACAGGCGGCCGATGCCTTCCGGCTGCATTTCCTTCACATATAGCTGATAGTTGCCGTTTGGCTCATAGACGGAAATTTCCCCGCGCGCGAGCACGTTCATTCCGTCTTCAGGACGGAATGGCAAATGTTGGTTGTAGCCGGCGAACATGACTGCGGCGATGCGCGCTTGGCTGTCTTTTAACGTAAAATACATATGGCCGCGCGAATGTTGCTTAAAGTTCGAAATCTCGCCCTTGATCCATAAATCGCGCAAATGCGGATCAACGTCAAATTTGCGCTTAATGTATTTCGTGAGCGCTCCGACAGTGACATATTTGACTTCCACAAAATCCGCCCTCACTTCGCAGCAAGTTGCCGGGCCGCTTCGATCGTATTGTGCAAAAGCATCGTAATCGTCATTGGCCCGACCCCTCCCGGCACCGGCGTCATGAAGCCGGCTACTTCTTTTACGGTGTCAAAATCGACATCGCCGCACAATTTACCGCTCTCAAGCCGGTTGACGCCGACATCAATGACGACTGCGCCCGGTTTGACGTGTTCCGGGCCGATTATGCGCGCCTTGCCGACCGCGACGATTAAAATGTCGGCCTGGCGCGTGACGGCCGGCAAATCCGGTGTTTTCGAATGCGCGTAGGTGACGGTCGCATGCTCACGCAAAAACAGTTGGCCGACCGGTTTGCCGACGATGTTGCTGCGTCCGACAACGACAACATGTTTTCCGACGATATCGATGCCGGCAGACTTGACCATCATGAGTACGCCATGCGGGGTGCACGGAAGGAACGCCGGCTGGCCGATCACCATTTTTCCGACATTGATCGGGTGGAATCCGTCGACATCTTTTTCCGGGGCAATCGTTTCAATGACCGACCATTCACGAATATGATCCGGCAGCGGCAATTGCACTAAAATGCCGTGCACGGCCGGATCGGCGTTCAGCCCGCGGATTTTGGCGAGCAGCTCTTCTTCACTGATCGTAGCCGGATATGTGTAAAGGAATGAGTGAATGCCGATTTCGGCGCACGCTTTTTGTTTTCCTTTCACATACGAGCGTGACGCCGGGTCGTCGCCGACAAGAATGACGGCCAGTCCCGGTTCGATACCATTTGCCTTTAACTTTGCCGCTTCATCCGCCAACCCGGTGCGAATCGTTTTTGCCAATTCCGTTCCGCTAATGATTTGTGCTGTCATGATCGTCCTGTTCTCCTCTCCTCGTTCATCAGTCGATATGAGTTTACCCGAGCCTGGGTGAACGTAAGCTTCGTTTCGCGGCTTGCCGATATTATTGTTGCAACGCCGCTTTCACTTTGGAAAGCACGCCGTTGACAAAACTCCCGGATTTCCAATCGCCGAATTTTTTCGCCAGCTCAACCGCTTCATCAAGGCTGACGCTCACTGGTACGTCATCGACATATTTCATTTCATACGTCGCCATGCGCAAAATAGCCCGGTCAACATTGGCGACCCGCTCGAGCGCCCATTTTTCCAAATTCGAGCGCAGCAGCCCATCAATTTCCTCTTGGTGCTCGACGACACCGAATACGAGCTGGCGCAAAAACGGGTCCACTTCACCGCTTCCTGCCACATTGCCGACCGCCTCATCCGGAGGAATGTGGCCAACATCGATTTGGAACAGCGCCTGCAGCGCCTTTTCCCGCGCTTCATGTCGCTTCATTGCCTTCCCCCTTCCTAAACACGAACATTCATATTGAAATCATATCATATTTTTCGGAAAAAGCTAGCCCTTTCCCACAAATCATTAGCGATGCCGGTTCGCTGCCGCTAGCTGTGCCAACGGCCTCGTTCATTACAATAACAAACTTTGGCGAAAAAAACAAAAGGCGGCTGCTTCGAAAGCAGCTGCCTTTTCCTGTGTTACCGTTGTTCCACCGCATCTTGCTCCGGCTTTCCGGTTTCAAACTGGATGCCGACAATGTGCACGTTCACTTCGCTCGTCTCAAGGCCAGTCATGTTCCAAAGCGCCTGGCGTACGTTTTCTTGCACTTTTTTCGCCACGTTCGGAATCGACGCGCCAAACTGGACGAGGCAGTAAAGGTCGATCACGACGCCGTCGTCGCGCAAATCGACTTTGACGCCTTTGCCGTGATGCTTTTTGCCGAACCGTTCCGCAACACCGGCGGCGAAATTGCCGCGCATTTGCGCGAGGCCGTCGACCTCGCTCGCCGCGATGCCGGCGATCACTTCAATCACTTCCGGCGCGATTTCGACTTTGCCAAGGCCCGCATACTCTTGGTCGGGTTCAAACACATGTTCAGACATAGGGCACCTCCTATTCGGCCTTCATAATATCATATAACTCCAAAAACTTCGTATTAAACTCGCCACTTTGAAATTTCTCATGCTCCATTAATTTTATGTGAAACGGAATCGTCGTATGAACACCTTCGATGACAAACTCGCCGAGCGCCCGTCTCATGCGGGCGATCGCTTCTTCGCGTGTCGGCGCATGGACGATCAATTTGGCGATCATGGAGTCGTAATACGGCGGAATCATATAGCCCGGGTAAGCGGCGGAATCGACGCGCACACCCGGTCCGCCTGGCGGCAAGTACATGGCGATCTTCCCGGGCGATGGCATGAAGTTTTTCTCCGGATTTTCCGCATTGATGCGACATTCGATCGACCAACCGTTAAAGACGACATCCTCCTGGGCGAGCGACAGCTTTTCGCCGGACGCGATGCGGATTTGCTCTTTTACTAAATCGACGCCGGTAATCAGCTCGGTGACCGGATGCTCGACTTGAATGCGCGTATTCATCTCCATGAAGTAAAACTGCTTGTTCCGGTGGTCATAAATAAATTCCACTGTGCCGGCGCCCGTGTAATTGACCGCTTTTGCCGCCTTGACCGCCGCTTCGCCCATCTGTTGGCGCATCTCGTCATCGAGCGCCGGCGACGGCGCTTCCTCGACAAGTTTTTGCAGCCGGCGCTGGATCGAGCAGTCGCGTTCGCCAAGATGGATCGTATTGCCGTACGAATCAGCGAGCACTTGAATTTCGACATGACGGAAATCTTCGATGTATTTTTCAATATAGACGCCCGGGTTGCCAAACGCTGTTGCTGCCTCTTGCTGGGTGATGTTGATGCCTTTGACGAGCTCTTCTTCATTGCGGGCGACGCGAATCCCTTTCCCGCCACCGCCGGCTGTTGCTTTAATGATGACCGGGTAGCCGATCTCTGCGGCGATCGCCCGCGCCTCATCAAGGCTTTCAATGACGCCGCGCGAGCCGGGTACGACCGGCACCCCAGCTTCGCGCATCGTCTCACGCGCGATGTCTTTAATGCCCATTTTTGTAATCGCTTCCGGGCTTGGGCCGATAAACGTGACGTTGCACTCGCGGCACAGCTCGGCAAACGCCTCATTCTCCGCCAAAAACCCATAGCCCGGATGGATGGCGTCACAACCGGTTAGCGTGGCTACGCTCATGATGTTCGTGAAATTTAAATAGCTGTCTTTTGAAGCGGTCGGTCCGATGCAGTACGCCTCATCCGCGAGCTGCACATGCAAGGCGTCGCGGTCGGCTTGCGAAAAGACGGCGACCGTCTCAATGCCGAGCTCGCGGCAAGCGCGGATAATACGGACGGCGATTTCCCCGCGGTTTGCCACTAACACTTTTTTGATCATTGTCCGTTCTCTCCCTTATTCAGGCTTGACCAAAAATAACGGCTGGCCGTATTCGACGAGCTGGCCGTTTTGCACGAGCACCTCGACAATTTCGCCGTCAACTTCCGCTTCAATTTCGTTAAACAACTTCATCGCTTCAATAATGCAAACAACGGTATCTTTTTTCACTTGATCGCCAGGCTTCACATACGGCGGCTTATCCGGCGCCGGAGCGGCGTAAAACGTGCCGACCATCGGCGATGTAATTTGGTGCAGGTTGCCCGCTGGCGCTTGTTTGACTTCGGGAGCGGCCGGTTTTTCCGCTTCCGGCGCCGGCGCTTCCGGGGCAGCCGTTTGAACCGGTGAGGCCGCTGGTGCCGGTTCGGCCGCCGCCGGAGCAGCAGGCGCCGCCTGTACGGCTACCGTCGGTGCGGCTACAGCTGCTTTTTTCATATGTACTTTCGTTTCGCCTTGTTCGTATACAAATTCGTCGATCGAGGATTGGTCAACCAACCGAATCAATTCACGGATTTCTTGAATTTTCACCGATCTCACACCTTTCTCCAATTGTCAGGAGCCCGCTTTTAGCAGACGGTAATAAAACGTGCTCATAACGATTATACACACAACCGTAGGACAAACAAAAGATTTTTTATGCAAAAAAAGAAGCCGCTCCACACAGAGCAGCGTGTTCATCCGGCCGGCTGAAACTCAACCGTCACGTATTCGGCGTCCGGAATTTCTTTTTTCACCATATGAATCACTTCGTTTGCTGATTTAGCCGAACTTTCTTTCGCTTTAATCGTCACGCGCACTTGGTCGTCATCAGCGCGCACGAGCACATCTTCATAGCCGCCTTTTGATTTAATAAGCGTCTCTAACGTTGCTTCCTTTTCAGACAGCGCTTGCAGCTGTTCAATTTTATTCAACGCCTCATTTTTCTGTTCGGCTGTCGCGTTCGCCGAAGCGACAACGGCGTTCAGTTCATCGCGCAGCCGGCTTCGTTCGTCCTCAATTTTCATGCGCAGCGCCATAAACAAATCATCGCCTGTTTCACCGGCTGTCGATGGACTATCTTTTCCCCCCTCCTCTTCGATGGCGACGCTCGGTTCTTCTTTCATTTTGTCCGTTTTCTCATTGGCGGTAAACGCCGGGCTGTCACCCATCTCTTTCGGCGCTGTCACGTAATAGACCGACAGCACGACCACTAAGCTTAGCATCGTCAACAGCCATACGGTTTGTTTTTTCAACATGCCGATCTCCTCCCCTTACCCGAATCATTTTTTCGGCAACACAGCGACGCGGTAGCTTGGAACGTTCAACACGCGCGTCACGGCCTCGACAATCCATTTTTTAATTTGCAAATTGTCCGCCCCTTTCGCGACGACAAGCACGCCGCGGATGTCCGGCTTTTTCGTGGCGACAACAAGCGGCGTTTCTTCTTCGCCGTTGCGGATAATGATCACTTCTTCATTTGTTGACTTGTTTTCAATCGTCCGTTTTCCGCCTTCCTTGTCGCTCTCTTCCGTTGTTTGCTGCTGAGTGGAACGCTTTTTCTCGAACAATTTCAGCTCCGTTGAATCGAGGTTGACGACGACAGTGACGTCATCCACCCCCTCGATCGCCTCAAGCGCAGCTTTCAGTTCTTTTTCGTATCGTTCCTCATAGGCGGCCATCACTTTCTCTTTCGTCTCTTTGCTTGACAAAAACGCCGGCTCAGACGGGGATTCCGGCTGATTAGCGGAAGGCTTGGCGGCGTCGTCCCCGCTGCCTGTAAAATGGCTCACGGCCATAAGGGCAACGCCGGCTAACAACAATGCGACAACATAGGAAAACGGCATTTTTTTTCGGGCTCCCTCCCCGTCCCCTTCTTTTGGCGGCGAAGAAAAGAGCCGTTTCATAAACTGGAGCATCCCCCCTATTCCCTCCCCCTAAATTGTACGGCAATTTTATTTTCATCGACTTCCCATTTGCCGGCGAGAAAGGCGCGCACCTCTTCGGCCAGTGAGGCATCACCCTCAGGCGAGACCGGCGGTTTCGTCGTATCGATGATGACCGGCTCCACCGTCCCGGCAGGCTGTTGTTTAGAAAGTACGACTTGAATCGTCTTGATGTCTTCCGGCATGCGCCAACTTTCTTTGTTATCGGCGTAAATTTTGACATCAGCCTTTAATCCATACTTTCCCATCAACTCCTCGTTTGCGTCGTTTTCCATCTGGACAGCCATTTGTTCTAAAATATATGCGCGTTGTGAAGCTTGTATTTCTTTTTTCTGCTGCTCGATTTGATTTTTTATTGCTTCGTCATTGGTTGGGCCGTCGGAAAAACGATCGAGCGCCAAAGTGACGAGCTGTTCCGGCTCAATCGAGGCAAGCCGGAGCACCGGCCCGAGCATCACGAGCAGCAGCATAAGTCCAATGGCCATTTTTACATATTTTTGCATCGTCCCGGACGGCAGCAAAAAGTCGATGATGATGGCAAACAACAAAAACAAAATGATGTTCGTAACCCACTCAATGACAAACTGCATACCGTTCCCCCTAGCGGACCATCATCGTAATGTTCCCAGCCATAACCATGACGGTGAGGCTGAGGAAAAACATGAGTGAAACGATCAAAAGCGCCGCCAACACATAGGCGATGCTTTTGCTGATGATATTGAGGCAGGAAAGCACCGGACCCCCGCCGAGCGGCTGCAATAAGGCGGCCGATAGCTTGTAGATGATGACGATGGCGAAAATTTTCACCGCCGGAAAGAGGGCGATCATTAATAAAACGGCAACCCCGACCAATCCGACGGCGTTTTTCAGCAACATGGAAGCGGCGACCACTGTATCGGCGGCATCGGTAAACAGTTTGCCGACGACCGGGATGAAATTGCCGGTGACAAATTTCGCCGCCCGCAATGTGACGCCATCCGCCACTGCTGCCGTCGTGCCGCGCACTGACATGACGCCAAGAAAAACCGTCAAAATGATGCCAAGCAAACCGAGGGCGACTTTGTTCAACAAATCAGCAAGCTGCGTTGCCTTATACCGGTCGCTGAGCGTACTGACAACGGAAAGCAGCGCTGCCAGCAACAAAAGAGGCAATGTGACATATTCAACGACCGTGCCGGTTGTGTTCATTAAAAACAAAATGATCGGGTGAAAAAACGCCGCCGATACGACCCCGCCGGAAGACGCAAGCAGCGCGAGCAAAAGGGGAATGAGGGCGATGATGAAATGGCTCATCGTCTGCACCGCCTCAAGTGCATAGCCGGCTGCGAGGCGGAAGCTGTTTAAGGCGATCAACAACAACACCATATAGACGACCGCGTGGGCGATTTTGCTGACTTCCTGTTGGGCGAACGCATTTTGCAACGACTGCAGCACGGTGCTGAATACAGCAAGCAAAATGAGCGTCCCAAGCAGCTTGCCGTTGACTTGCAGCTCATAAAATAAATAACGGGCGAGCGCTTTCAGCCATTCGACCGGCGACCATTGCTTATCACCGCTTAAAAAATCAGTGAGCGGCCCTTTTTCGCTTTCCGGCAAAAAACCGCCGTACTCGTTTACGATCGTCTCCCAATAGCGGCGGATGTCGCTGACATCCAAATGAGCAAGCTGTTCGCTGACGGATGGCTCCTGGCCTGCAGCTTGTACGACCAACGGGCAAAAAGAGAGAAAAAGCAACCCGGCAATGAGGAACGCTGTCCGTTTCAATTCGTTCCCTCCTTATCGCGCCGCCGGAATGAGGCTAATGACCGCTTCAATGATGGCAGTCAAAATCGGGACGGCGAGCGCCAAAATGACGATTTTGCCGCCGAGCTCAATTTTGGCGGCGATCGCCCCTTGGCCGGCGTCTTTGGAAATTTGCGCGGCAAACTCGGCAATGTAAGCAATGCCGATAATTTTCAACATCGTTTCCAAGTACACCATTTGAATGTGGGCGCCTTCTGCCATTTCCCGCAGCATCAATAAAATTTCACTAATCTGGTCAACGAGCAGCAAAAAAATCGTGCAGCCGACAAAAACAGTCAATAAAAAGGCGAGGTTCGATTTTTGTTCTTGCAGCAGCACGACAAAAAACGTCGCCACCAACCCGAGGCCGACGATTTGCAAAATGTCCATGGCCTCTTCCCCCTACCCGCGGAACAAAAAAACGTCTTTAATTTTTTGGAACAAATCGCTCACAATCGAGGCGACCATAAACAAAATGTAAATAAAGCCGAGCAGCGTCACCCACTGGGCGTATTCTTTCCTTCCCATCTGGTCGAGCACCGTATGCAAAAATGCGATGACGATGCCGACGCCGGCAATTTTTAAAATGATATCGACATCGATGCCCATTCGTCCTGCCTCCTGTCTACATGAGTAAAATAACGAGCAGCAACCCGGCCAACACGCCTAAACTTTTTGCCATTTTGGCATAGCGCGCTTGGTTATCGAGCGCTTCCGCCTCCTCCCGCTCTAAATGGGCGAGCGCCAAAGCGATTTGCTTTTGCTGGGTCAGCCGGTCATACTGGCCGAGCGTGGCGCCAAATTGTTTCATCACTTCCAATTCCCCTTGTTTCAACGCCGTTTTTCCCCATAAAGCTTGCAAGCTTTTTTCCCATGCCTCAGCCACGCTCGTCTCTTCAGTGCGCAGCGCCGAGGCGAACCGAAAAAACAGCTCACACACCGGGGCAGCCGTTTGCCGGGCGATATAAGCAGACGCTTCAGCGAGCGGCGTATGTCCGTACATCACTTCCGCTTCAAGCGCCCTGAGCGCCGCTTTTAGCTGGCGAAGCTGGCGCGGACGCTCATACAAAGTGCGGGCCGCGGCGAATCCCATCCATGTCGAGGCGGCGAGAATCAATAAGGCGCCCAACCATTTCATCGGCTCGCCACCGCCCGTTCATACAGCACCGTCCCGCTAGCGTCAACGATGCGCCGGATCGAACCAGGGTGTGGAACGTTCGTCAGTTCAATAAACCGTTCAAACACTCGTTGCTCCATGACCGGGCGCAATGTCGGCCGCTGCCAAACGTCTTGGATGGTGCGACCGTGCACGGTCGTCCATATCGAGACGCCGGCATTCGCGGCTTCCAACACCGCCTCGCTATCTTCCTCACGCCCGATTTCATCGACGATGATGACATCCGGGCTCATCGAGCGGATCATCATCATCATCCCTTCTGCTTTCGGACAAGCGTCTAATACATCAAGGCGCGGGCCGAACGAAAATTGCGGAATGCCTTTGACGCAGCCGGCAATTTCTGACCGTTCGTCAACGATCGCCACCTTTTGCGCCGGGATGCGCCCGGTTCCGCTGCTGATAAGGCGCGCCGCGTCGCGCAGCAGCGTCGTTTTGCCGGTCTGCGGCGAACCGATGATCATCGCATGACGCCAACGCCCGTCGTGGACATACGGGATCAGTGGATCGGCAATGCCGAGTTGCTCTTTGGCAATCCGAATGTTAAAGGAGGCGACGTCGCGGATTGCTTTCACTTTGCCCCCTTCCGTAATGACTTTGCCGGCGAGCCCGACGCGGTGCCCGCCTTCAATCGTCATAAATCCGCGCTTCAGCTCTTCTTCGACGGCATAAATCGAATAATGGCTTAATTTGTTGAGCAAGTACATGCCATCCTCTTTTGTCGCTTCATATGGCAACAAGCGGGCCTTCCCGTCGGCGATCACCTCAAGCGGCCGGGAAATGCGGATGCGGATTTCCTCGATGTTGCGGCCCCAGGAAGGCAACTGCTGCAACACGGCAGCGATCGTTTTCGGCAAAATTCCCCATACCGCTTCCATGGCCCTCCTCCTTTTCTCGTGGACTAGTTCATATGTATGGGTGAAATATGCCGTTTATTCCTTACTTGTAGATGGCAAACAAAATGAGTGCCACTCCGAGCGTGACGAGCCCCAACCGGGAAAATGAAAGCTCGTCCGCCAGCGAAAGCAGCCCGATCGTCATCGTCACAATCATCACAGTCGGGCCGACGACGGCAAGTGCAGCGTTAATGGCGAGCGCTTTTTTGACGTCGTTAAACGCCAGCATCAACAGCGCCGCACTGAGCTCAACGAGCGCCGACAACATCCGCATCCCGGCCATCGCCAAGACGGACGGATCGATCGATCGCAGCCAATGCTTCATATGTTCCTCCTATTAAAAATGGGATTGATTAGTACAAACGTATGCGGGAACAAGCCGTTTCAGAAGAAGTTTTTGCCGGTGAAAACGGAGATGGGCAGCGAAGCCATCCAGATCTTATTTGCGCATAAAAAAACAGCACCAACCCGGAAAATTCCGGAGCAGTGCTGTCTGTTTCGAGCCGCTTACGCCCGTGACACGTACGTGCCGTCAGCGGTATTAATGATGAGCGTGTCGCCTTCGTTGACGAAAAATGGCACTTGAACGACAAGGCCGGTTTCGAGTTTGGCCGGTTTCGAGCCGCCGGAAGCGGTGTCGCCTTTGATGCCCGGCTCGGTTTCGACGACCTTCAGCTCAACGGTGTTCGGCAGCTCGATACCGATCGTTTCCCCATGGTACATCATGATGAACACTTCCATGTTTTCTTTCAAAAACTTGAGTTCGTGTTCGATTTGTTTTGCCGGCAGTTCGATTTGCTCGTATGTTTCCATATCCATAAAGACGTGCTGATCGCCGTTGGCGTACAAATATTGCATTTTGCGCGTATCAATTTGCGCCCGGTTTACTTTTTCGCCGGCGCGAAACGTCCGCTCTTGAATGGCGCCGGTGCGCAAATTGCGCAGTTTTGAACGGACGAACGCCGCGCCCTTGCCTGGTTTGACGTGTTGAAACTCAAGGACGCGCCAAATCTCGCCGTCGACCTCGATGGTAAGCCCTGTGCGAAAATCGTTGACTGAAATCATTGACCGAAATTCCTCCTCACGCAATCCGTTATAAAATGATCAGTTCTTTCGGCGAATGAGTGAGCGCTTCGTTCCCATCAGCGGTAATGACTGCATCATCCTCAATGCGAACCCCGCCGAGCCCCGGGATGTAAATGCCCGGCTCAACCGTGACAACCATGCCCGGCTCAAGCACCGCGTCGGAGCGGAACGAAAGCGTCGGCCCTTCGTGAATTTCAAGGCCAATGCCGTGGCCGGTCGAGTGTCCGAAATAATCGCCGTACCCTTGTTCGCGAATGTAATCGCGCGTTAACGCATCCGCCTCCTTGCCGGTCATGCCCGCTTTCAGCCCACTCAAGCCGCGCCGCTGCGCCTCAAGGACGATTTCATAAATCGTTTTCAGTTCAGCGCTGATGCCGCCGACGGCCACCGTCCTTGTCAGATCGGAGCAATACCCTTTGTAGTAGGCCCCGAAATCGAGCGTGACAAACTCGCCGCGCTCAATCGTTTTGTCAGACGCCACCCCATGCGGCAGCGCCGAACGGTAGCCGGACGCGACGATCGTATCGAAGGAAGAAGAAGACGCTCCTTGCTTGCGCATAAAAAACTCGAGCTCATTCGCCACTTCCATTTCTTTGACACCCGGACGAATGAACGACAAAATATGAGCAAATGCCGCATCGGCAATTTCCGCCGCTTCCTTTAATATCTTAATCTCTGCTTCCGACTTAATCAAGCGCAACTTTTCCACCATAGAAGACGTCGGCACAAGCTCAGCACCGATCGCTTCCTCATACGCTTTGTATGCCGCATATGTGACATGCTCCTGCTCGAAGCCAAGTTTTGCAACGCCGAGCCGCTTTACTTGCCTCGCAATTTCTTCGACGATCAGCCCGCTATGTTGCACAATCTCAAAGCCTTCGACTTGTTTGGAAGCTTGCTCGACATAGCGGAAGTCCGTAATAAACACCGCTCCTTGGCGGCTGACAAGCGCGACGCCGGCCGTGCCGGTGAATCCGGTGATGTAGCGGCGGTTGTAGCCGTTGGTTACTAAAAGCCCGTCAATATGCCTCTCCTCAAGAAGCGTCCGAAGTTTTTCCAACTTTTCCATGCTCATTCTCCTCTTCCCGTGAATTTGACTGCTCCCCACCAGCCGGCAATGGAGTGGGAGTGTCTCGGCCATGATCATGCTGAAGGCGGCACCGTGCGCCGGTTTGGCACGGCCGCTTGCCATCAGCCGTAATGCCGAACCGCGCGAAAACCTTCTTTATTTTACCATAAAGGGAAGGTTCCCGCTATACACTGGTTTGGCGAAGCAAGGCTCATCTCGACCGAACAAGAAGCGCTTGTCAACTTCCTTCCTTCGCCGCCTCTTTTCCAGCGCTTGGCGACGGCCGATTCATTTCCTGCGTCTCAAAGGAAATCGAATAGCCGACAAACACGCCGTATAAAATGTACAAGCAAAGCGTCGTAATGACGGTATTCGGTTCTAAATCAGCGACCGGCCGGACGTTTGGAAACAACGGATTGAACAAATAAAAGACAACAGCCCAGAGCGCGGCGCCGTATAAAATTCCTGCCCACATGCCGCGAATTTTCCGCAGCAACGCATAGTAAAGAAGCGCGGCCGCAATGGAAATAATACCGATCAATGCGATGGCCGCATAGTTGCCGGCCCTCCCGTATTTCCAATCGCCGGCCACCCAAGGAGTCAAAATCATGTTTGGACTGATTTCGCTAAAGTTGAAAAAGTAGGCCAAATAGCCGATTAAGCTCCAAAACACCCCGCCGACCAACCCGATTATGACCGTTTTTTGCAGAAGCGTCATGGGCCGCTCTGTTTGTTCCTGCTCGAGCTTTCCTTTTTGTTCCGCCATCATGCTGCACCTCCTTGTCCGTTAGTATGACCTACAGCCCTTTGCTCCATGAATCAAGCGAAAAAATGATCGTCCCCGTGTAAATAATGGATTTTTTGGAAATCATAACAGTAACATCAACCTAGAGGTTTCCGAATGTTTCTTGTAGAATAAAATAATAAACATAAAAATAGGTTGGTGTTTGCTTGATGAAACAAATGGATAAACCGTTATACGGCGGCCAGGCGGTCGTCGAAGGAGTCATGTTTGCCGGCAAAACACACTCTGTCACCGCTGTTCGCCGCAATGATGGAACGATTGAATACTTTTCCTTGCCGCGCCATGCCAATCCGACGCTGGCCGCCTTTAAGAAAATTCCGTTTGTCCGCGGCGTCATCGCCATGATCGAAGCGAGCGCGAACGGGGCCAAACATTTGCAGTTTGCAAGCGAACGGTATGAGGTGACCCCAGGAGAAGAGCAGGCGGGTGAGGAAAGCAGCTCCAAACTGACGCTCATTCTCGGCGCCGCAGCCATCGGTGTGCTGTCGTTTTTGTTCGCCAAAACGATTTTTACACTCGTTCCGGCGCTGCTCGCCGCTTCCTTCAAGCCGCTCGTCCCGGGAAAGACGGGGCAGATTTTGCTTGAAGGGGTTTTCAAGCTCACCCTGTTGCTTGGCTATATTTACTTTATTTCGTTAACGCCGCTTGTGAAGCGCGTTTTCCAATACCACGGGGCGGAACATAAAGTGATCAACGCCTATGAAGCGGGCTGGCCGCTCACTGTCGAGCACGTCCAGCGCGCCTCGCGTCTCCACTACCGGTGCGGCAGCAGCTTTATTTTATTTACCGTCGTCGTCGGCTTATTCCTTTATTTGTTCGTGCCGACCGATCCGCTTTGGCTGCGGATCGTGAACCGGCTCGCTTTAATTCCGGTCGTGCTTGGCGTTTCGTTTGAAGTATTGCAGTTTACAAATAAATTGAGGGATGTTCCACTGCTGCGCTGGCTCGGCTACCCCGGGCTATGGCTTCAGCGGCTGACGACAAAAGAACCGGACAATGAACAAGTGGAAGTGGCCATCGCCTCGTTTCAGCGCCTTCTCCGCTTGGAAGCGGAAGCCGAAGCGAAAAAAGTCGTGCAGTAATTGATTAAAGGGGGTGGATTCATTGCGGCGCAGGGCCATTCACCCGCTCGTCGGGCTTATAATCTTGCTTGGAACGCTGGGCATTGTCTATACCCTTTTTGCCCATCCGACGGTGCTGTTTCGCCAGCTGTTGTTTGTCGCGCTGTTTGCAGCCGCGATTTATCTGTTTTACCGTTTCGTGTACCAACGCCGCACCAATAAAGAGCGGTTGTCATATTTAAAAGCGGTGCGGCAGTCGAAAAAGCTCCATCCCCGTTCCGGGCGCAAACAGCCAAAGCCGGCGAAACTGAAACGGCCGCTGAAAAAGCGAACAGCAACTCCGCATTTAACTGTAATCGATGGGAAAAAAAGCAAAAAAAAGAATCGGGCTTCGTTTTAGCTTGATTCTTTTTTTGTTTGCCTTCGCCATCCGTGACAGGAAGGCGGCATTCCCCACGCGCCATTATTCACCTGTTCCTCAAAGCGGCCGTCTAGTATGCCCATTGCCGCAAAAACTGCCGCGCCCGCTCACGTCCATACTCAATCAAGTGCCGGCGCGCTTCCGGGTCGATGGAAAAGTCGGTCGAAAGGAAATTTTCCACCGGCAAAAAGATGATATTTTTTTCATGGCGACGCGAAATATAGCGGGCGTCATGCGCCTCTTTCATCGTTGCGAACAACGCTTCATACAAATCAAGCGCGTTGGAAATGCGCCGTTTCGGTTGCTCGCCCGGCTTTGCGCTCAGTTGGACGCCGAGTACCGGCCGTTTTTTCGCTTCCTTTTCTTCATCAAAGAGAAAAAGGGGAAAGTTGCTGAGCACTCCGCCGTCAACGATGAGAGAGATGCCGCCCCGCCCGCGGAGGCGAACCGGCTCGAAAAAGTATGGGATGCTCGTGCTCATCCGCACCGCCTTGGCGACCGAAAATGAGTCAGGGTCGAGTCCGTAGGTGCGCAAGTCGTCCGGCAGCACCACGATGCGCCCGTTCGTCACATCGGAAGCAACGATATACAAACTCCCGGGTGGTATGTCCCGAAACGTCCGCACCCCGCGAGCGGCGAGTGCCGATTCAATCCACTGTTCAAACACCTTTCCTTTGTAAACGCCGAGGTGCCAATAAAGACGCACCCATTTCCAAACAGGAAACGGAATCCACGACGCCCGCTCATCCAAAAATTGCTCCATCTCGAGCTCCTCGAGCAACCGCGTCATCTCGCGGGCGCTGTATCCAGCCGCCAACAGCGCAGCGAGCAGCGCCCCCGCACTCGTTCCGGCGAGCCGCTTCCAGCGCAGCCCTTTTTCCTCAATGGCTTCGTATGCTCCAAGCAACGCAAACCCTTTCACTCCGCCACCGGAAAAGACGATGTCAATGTCCACCGTTGCCTCTCCTTTCTCGCCGTTTATACATATGTAAGAGAAAGAAAAGGCGTTTAGTACGGAAAAGTTCCATGGGCAA
The DNA here is from genome assembly GCF_052220245.1 of Geobacillus sp. BK01. NCBI lineage: Bacteria > Bacillati > Bacillota > Bacilli > Caryophanales > Anoxybacillaceae > Geobacillus > Geobacillus sp. BK01. Next base: position 301,143 of record NZ_JBQPTH010000001.1, on the reverse strand, counting down.
CGTTTTGCCCTCCACCCGGCATGAAAATGGCTCCACAAAGCGCGGGCATTTTCGCGAAAAACAAAAAAAGAGCAAGCAGTCGCTTACTCCCCTTGTTCATTGCGTTTTTGGACATCGCGCAACGCCTCCAGGCGGCGGCCGTCCTCCTGAAAATATTGGACCAAGTCGCCGATCCGGTCGATAGCGTTCCAGCTCAAATGATGTTCAATTCCTTCAACGTCACGATAAATGTTTTCTTCATTGACACCGATTAAGCGAAGAAACTGTTCAAGCAGCTCATGACGGTACACAAGCCGCTGACCGATTTTTCTTCCTTTCGGCGTCAACACAAGACCGCGGTATTTCTCGTACACTAAATATTCATCTTTATCGAGCTTTTGCACCATTTTCGTCACCGAAGAAGGGTGAACGGACAACGCTTCCGCGATATCGGAGACGCGGGCGTAGCCTTTTTCTTCGATCAAAATGTAAATTTGCTCAATGTAATCTTCCATGCTCGGTGTCGGCAACGTTTGTCCCCTCCTGCAACGTTTGCCTGCCGCCAGCAAATCCCCCCGGCCTATACTGTCATTCCGATGTGTGTCGGCCCTTTTGGCAGACAAAAATAGCAATCATTTCTATTATATCATAAAAGGGTCATTACGTAAAATACTGCACCTCGGCCGCCGGGAAAAAGTGGGCAATGTACGAGCGTATCGTTTCCTCCAGCTCCCGCTCCTCCTCATCACGGTACACGTATTTGCCGACACCGTACCGCCCCCACTTATACTCGTGCTTCGATTCGTCCAAAAATACGTAAACGACAAAGTTAGCCAATATGACACCGAATGTTATCCGTTAAAAAAGCAGTTCGAACGTCAAAACACAAAGGAAATATGTAAGCGACAAAATCAGCCAACATGCCATCGAAATCTCCCAACGGAAAAAGCGGCTCGAATTTCAAAGCGCAAAGGAAAAGCGCATGCCCATTAACCGGCGCATACGCTCTAACTGCTCAGCTTACCCGCGCTTACGGACGCGGAAGTTGTCTTCCAACAACACCCAGTTTTCCGGATACGGATACCCGAGCACCCAGTAGCTGATCCCGCGCAATCCGTATTCTTTCACCAATTGGAATTTCGCTAACGCGCTGCGGGCATCTTCAAACCATACTTCATGCTGGCGCCCTCGCTCATCCGTGTAGCGATAAAACGGGGAAGCCGCCTCCATATCGTACTGAATGGGCACCCCGTAGCGAATGGCGCGTTCGAGCGCCTCTTTCGGGCTGAACGTTTCCGCCTCTTGCCCTTGCACGTGCGGCAGCAACCAGTCGCGGGCGTAAATTTGGAATCCCATCATGATTTTCCTCCGCGGAATGGCCGTCACCGCATAATCGAGCACGCGCCGAATTTGGTTTACTGGCGAAATGGCTTGCGGTGGTCCGAACCGATAGCCCCACTCATACGTCATTAGAATAACGAAATCGGCGATGCGTCCATGGGCGGGATAGTCATGCGCCTCGTACAGCAGCCCTTTTTGTTCTGCACTTATTTTAGGCGCCAGTGACGTCGATAACATATATCCCTCAGCGTGAAGCCGGTTCGCCGCCCGCTGCAAAAACATATTATACCGTTCGCGGTCGGATGGATACACATTTTCAAAATCGACATTCAACGCCCGATATCCTTTCGCGCGCATCACTTGAATGATATTGTCAAGCAGCCGCGTTTGCAGCGCGGTGTCTCCTAAAATCGTCTGCGCCAGCCGCGAGCCCGGGTCCTGATACGTAAAGTTCGTGATCGTCATCATCGGTACGATGCGCGCAGCGTAAGCCGCTTGCATAATAGCAGTGTCATTTGGTGGATTGAGCCCGCCATCGGCGCGAATCGTGTAGGCGAATGGCGCGGCATACGTCAAATGACGGCCGACTTCACGCACTTGTTCTGCCCCTTCTTCCCCAGGATCAATCGTAAACGCATTCGTTTCAATGAGCGGCTTAGCCGGCGGAATGACAAGCCGCTGTCCGGGAACGATTATATTCGGATCGGTGATCGGATTGAATTCAATGATTTGCTGGACGCTCACCCCGTAAGCAGCGGCGATTTGCCCTAGCGTTTCCCCCGTGCGCACCGTATGGACGCGGGCCGGAATCAACAATGCCGTGCCCGAATAAATGAGCGCCGGATTGGCGATCCGGTTCGCCTGCACGATCGCTTCGACCGTTACTCCATACGCCCTGGCGATCTGCCATAACGTTTCCCCTGTACGAACGGTATGATAGCGATATGGCACCGGGATGACAACAGCCTGCCCGCTGACAAGCCGGTTCGGGTCGCTTAGTTCATTGGCGGCGACGATCCGCTCAAGTGGGACGCCGTAGCGGCGGGCCAGCTGCCAAAGCGCTTCCCCGCGTTGGACGACATGGACAATCATCACGCTCCCCCTTTCGTTTCTTCCCCCTCCCTTTTATACTATATTTTCCCTCCCCTTTTTTATGTAAAAAAACGCCGGTTTCACAATGGAAACCAGCGTTTTGGCCAATCCAGCTCACCCGCATCGTGATTACAGCCCGCATTTCAGCTGGGCGCCACAGTTTGTGCACGTATTGCAGCCGCCGATTTCTTCGACCGTCCCTTCGCGGCAAATCGGACAAATGTTGCCGATTTCCGAGCCGATCGTCACATCGGTGGCGCGCACATCTTGAATCGTATCGACAAGAACGACGGTGCGCTTCTTCACTTGTTCTTCTGTTTCTTCCGGAATGAGCTCCAACTGCTCATCAACCGTGTTTTCTTCCGCTTTCAACGTCAGCACTTGCGCGTCGCGGCTGCCGTCGACATAGACAGTGCCGCCTTTGGCGCCGCCGCGCCATAAACGTTCGTACACTTTTTGCACTTGCTCGACCGTGTAGCCTTTTGGCGCGTTGACCGTTTTCGACAAACTCGAATCCACCCAGCGCTGGATGATGCATTGTACATCGGCGTGCGCTTCCGGCGGCAAGTCCATCGCTGTCACAAACCAAGACGGCAAATGGTTCGGGTCGGCTTCCGGATGTTTGTCCAAATATTCTTGGACAATATCCGCCTTCACTTCAATAAACTTGCCCAAGCGCCCGCTCCGGTAGTACGAAAACGAGAAGTACGGCTCAAGCCCGGTCGAGACGCCGACCATCGTTCCCGTTGATCCCGTCGGCGCCACCGTCAGCAAATGCGAGTTGCGAATGCCATATTGCAAAATATCCTGGCGAATGTCATCCGGCATCCGTTTCATATAGCCGGTGTTGATGAACGCCTCGCGCAGCTTTCGCGTTTCTTCTTCCGTTTCGCCGACCAAAAACGGGAAGCTACCTTTTTCTTTCGCCAGCTCGATCGAGGCCCGGTAGGCGGTCGTGGCGATCGTGCGGAACAGTTCATCCACGAGTTCGTTTCCTTCTTCAGAGCCATACTCTTTTTCGCAATAAATAAGCAAGTCCGCGAGCCCCATGACGCCAAGGCCGATGCGGCGCTCACCGAGCGCTTGCTTTTTGTTTTCCTCAAGGAAATACGGCGTAGCGTCAATGACATTGTCTTGCATCCGCACCCCGATTTCGACCGTGCGCTTCAGCTTTTCGTAGTCCACGACTTTCCGCTCTTTGTCCACCATGTTCGCCAAGTTAATGGCCGCCAGGTTGCAGACCGAATATGGTGCGAGAGGTTGTTCCCCGCACGGGTTGGTCGCCACGACTTTTTGCCCGTAGGCGCGGGCGTTCGTCATTTCGTTGGCGTTGTCGATGAAGAAAATGCCCGGCTCGGCCGAATACGTCGCACAAATATTGATCAGCTTCCACAGTTCGCGGGCGCGGATTTTCCGGTAGACACGAACGCGGTAGCCCATTTTCTCCCATTCGCGCACATCGCCGATTTCATGCCATTTTTCATTGTAAATACGCATTTCCTCTTCGGAATAGGTTTCCACGTCCGGGAAACGGAGAGCATATTCGTCGTCGTTTTCGACCGCTTCCATGAATTCTTTCGTTAGGCAGACAGAAATGTTCGCACCGGTCAAAAAGTCGGGATTGTGCACCGTGTATGTACCGCCGGTGCGCAGTTTTTCTTCGGCGTCTTTAATGATCTCTTCGGTGAAGCCACCGTAGCCGGGCTCGTTTTTGTAGCGGACGATCGCTTCGTACATCGCTCGCTCCCGCTCGGTGAGCGGTGTGAATTTCAGCTTGTCGCGCGCCGCTTTTTGGATGCCTTCGTCTTCTGTGTTTTCAAGCAAGTAGCGCAAAATGCGCGGGTTTTGCATTTTCGAGACGATAAATTCGATAATGTCCGGGTGCCAGTCAGCGAGCATAATCATTTGGGCGCCGCGCACATTGTTACTCACTCGCTTTCACGAGTGGGCTAGGTCATTTCTGCCTAGCTCTCCGCCTTTCGGTCGGAGATCAGACTATATCATCAGGGAAGAGAATACTTGGTACTTACGGTTTAACTTGATATCGCCATATCGGTATAGGTGGTGGAATATTTCCCTAACATCTTGGCTGCTGGAAATGTACAAGTCGAAACAGCCTTGCTTGGCCGTCAACGTGTTGACATTTTGGGCAATGCCATTAGATTTTAAAAAACGCAAAATTCCCCCTAATAGTTGCCTTGATCCAGTAATACCAAATCGCACTTTGATGTAGGCTTTGCCCTTATCTTGATAATATCTTTTATATATCCTGATACTTCCATCAGCGTCGAATATCCCACGCAAAAAGCTCCATTGTAACTCACTGTTGTGAAACTCTATCCATGGTTCACTTCCCGTTTTTTGAGGGAATATTCCTAAATTCATTAAGTCATTACACATTTTTGTGCAACTAATTGTTAGTGAGTACTTATTTTGCTCGTTAGGCGCATTACTTCTCCTAAATTTAACAGCCTCATCATCAATGCTTAGCTCTTTTGCGATACTATAGAGTAAATCCTTGTCTACCTCTGCTACGGTTAACACCAAGCGTTTCGACTTTTTACGATCATATAAAGTTCCATCACCTAAAATATAGCCAACTAAATAAGCCTGATTCGGAGTTTGAATGCTAGAAAAATAATCGTCATTATAGGCATATTTTTTAACAGCTAACTTACCGGCCTCTCCAGGTGTCCTTGTTTGAAATGCCTTTTGCTCTTTATTCCATCTCATTAAGGTGCCTCTGGAAATTCCCAACGTCATGGCGATTTTAACCTGGCTATATCCTGCATCATGTAGATGCTTAGCCTTTTTCATCATCTCTTCCCTGTCTCGCGCCTCGTAGCCTCGTCGCCGTAAGCTACGATTTACTCCTTCCATGGCCCTCTCTCCCCTCGAAACAACGTTCGTTATCCTCATTGTATCGAGAGCTGTAGGAAGTTTCAATAGTCGTTGAACCTTCATCTCCGTTTCCAGAGATGCTTGGCTGCTGGTTGCCCATTGTTGCATCCAACTTGTTTTCCAACCGTCACGTCTGCCGTCACCGGCTGCGTTGTGGTCAAGTTGGCTTTAGGGTGTTCCAGCAATTCGCGAGATTTTACTCCCGCCGTCTGGCGCCTTATTAACGGGAGCCACCTTGCTCGACAAGGTGGGTCAGCTTGGCGATATCATCGAGCCACGAGACCGACCCGGACGATTTGCCGTTCACCCCGCGCGCGAGCGTATGACGCGGCCGCAACGTCGAACCGTTCGTGCCGACACCGCCGCCGCGGCTCATAATTTCCATCACCTGCTTTCGGTGTTCAGAAATGCCTTCGCGCGAATCTTTCACAAACGGCATCACATAGCAGTTGAAATACGTCACTTCCTTGCCCGAACCCGCCCCGTACAACACGCGCCCGGCCGGCACAAAGTTCATGCTGGACAGCTCCTCATAAAACTTTTGGAACCACTCGTTGCGCTTTTCCTCCGTTTTCTCCACCGCCGCCAGCCCGGTCGCGTTTCGTTTCGCGATTTGCTCGTAGAAAATTTCAAGCGGCTTGTCGATGATGTCGAGCGAGCGGAACACAATGCCCGTTTCCGCTTCCTCGCCTTCAAGCACATGCCGGTATTCATCCTCAATCAACACGCGCGCTTTTTTCGCCTCCCAGTCGATGTCGACGATAAAACCGAGGCCGCGGGCCGGGAATTTCGGGTCCTCTTTGATCGTCAACACGACGAAATCGCCCGGTGTGAGCGTCAGCTTTTCCGTATCCTTAAACGAATACCGGTCAAGCATAACCAAACGGGATACGCCTTTATGGGTGATGTGCATATCGGGCGTAATCGGATGCACTTGCGGAAACAGGCGGATGTCCTCGTTCAGCTTGTCAATATTGATTTTCAATTTTTCAGACGACGCCACCGTCATTCTCCTATCTCTCCTCTTTTATATAATCTCTCATGTTTTGGCAAAGTTGTCCTGTCTTCTCTACCTTACCATATCAAACAGAAAAGAACAATATATAGTATGATTTTTTTCGAAAATCATACTATATATTGTGATTGAGAACAAATGATTTCATTTCTGTCAAGCAGAAAAAAAGGCAAAAAACGGCGAAAAGCGGAGAAAACCGGTTGGATGATGCCGTTTTTGCCGGAAAATGAACGATTTTCCGTGTTGCTGATCAGCGCTTAAAGTTCCATTCGTCACTTTCGTACTTCGTCCGGGCCAACTCTTCGACATACGCCAACTCCTCAGCCGTCAGCGTATACGGCTCGAGCACGATGTTCAGCCCCTTTTCAAATCCTTTGTAAAACGCCTCTTTCGCTTCCTCGATCGTGACCGTTCGCTCAGTCAGCTCATTGATCGCGACCGCCTTGTTTTTAAAATTGCGCTGCAGCCGTTCTTTCACCCGCTCGTTCGGGTATTTAAACAAGCGAAACAGCAAGTCTTCGTCCAAATCAAGCAAAATCGAACCGTGCTGCAAAATGACCCCTTTTTGCCGCGTTTGCGCGCTGCCGGCTACTTTGCGCCCTTCAACCACGAGCTCGTACCACGACGGCGCATCAAAGCAGACGGCTGAACGCGGGCTGCGCAAATCCGCTTTTTCTTCTTCCGTTTTCGGCACGGCAAAATATGCGTCAAGCCCAAGGAAGCGAAATCCTTCTAAAATGCCTTGGGAAATGACGCGGTACGCTTCCGTCACCGTCTGCGGCATGTCCGGGTGCGATTCTGAGACGATCACACTGTATGTTAATTCTTTGTCATGCAAGACGCCGCGCCCTCCGGTCGGACGGCGGACAAAGCCGAGACCGTGGCGCTTGACCGCCTCTAAGTCGATTTCTTTTTCTACCTTTTGGAAATAACCGATTGACAATGTCGGCGGATTCCAACCGTAAAAGCGGATGGTTGGTGGGATTTTCCCGGCGCTGTGCCAATCCAAGAGCGCCTCATCAAGCGCCATATTAAACGACGGCGAACGGTCGCCGGAATCGATAAAGCGCCATACTTCTTTTGCCATCGTTTCACCTTCTCTACGATTTCAAACATGCGATATAGGCGTTGGGACGGCTTATTTGCAAGCCAGATTAGACCGCCTTCTCTACCGCCTTTACTAGTTTAGCAAACAACGCCGGTCAAGGGAAGAAAAATGCCATTATGAAAACACTTTGCTTCTAAGCGGCAACTTTATATAATAGGAATAGTGGACGAAGGGAAAGGAGGCGTGACGGATGGAAGCTTTGCTTATTGTTCTCGGCGCGATCATCGTGTATTCCGTCATCACGTATTTGTGGCAGCGGAGAATTGTCAAGGCGTTGACAGAAGAAGAGTTCCGCGCCGGCTACCGAAAAGCGCAATTAGTCGATGTCCGCGAACCGGATGAGTTTGCGGCTGGACATATTTTAGGGGCACGCAACATTCCGCTCACTCAACTGCGCATGCGCATGAAAGAACTGCGCAAAGACCAGCCGATTTATTTATATTGCCAAAACGGGCTGCGCAGCGGGCGAGCCGCGCAAATGCTGTACCGGAAAGGCTACCGCAACTTGTACCATTTAAAAGGCGGATTTAAAACGTGGACTGGGAAAGTGAAGAAAAAAGCCTAAGGGCTGTAAAAAGAGGCGTTCGCCAGAAAAGGCAGACGCCTCTTTTCGTCTGCAGCGATTAAAATGCCGACTCAAATTCCGGCGGCAGAACGACCGCCTCCAATACCGAAGCAGCCGCGCCAATGGCGCAGCTTTTTTCTTTCAGCTTTGAGACGATCATGTACGGCTCGTTTTCTTTTTTGACGAGAATGCGCTCCCCCACTTCTTTACGGGCCGCGCGGAGCACATAATCGCCGGCGCGGGCGAGCGGGCCGCCGACAATGACCGCTTCCGGGTTGTACGCATAAATGACTTGCAGCAGCCCGATGCCGAGATAGCGGCCCGTTTCTTCCAAAATGCCGGCCAGCTGTTCATCGTGTTCCGCCGCCAACGCCATCGCGGCGACGGAAAAACGGTCATCGAGCCATTCCGAACGGCCTTCCTCCGCCAAACGGCGTTCAATATATTTTTCCGATGCGTACATTTCCCAACAGCCGATGTTGCCGCAGTTGCAGCGGACACCGTTTAAGTCGATCGTATGATGGCCGATTTCACCAGCTAGTCCGTTCACCCCGCGATAAAGCTGATGATGAAGGACGACGCCGGCGCCAATACCGATGCCGGTGCTAATGTAGACAAAATGGGCAAACTCCTTGCCGGCGCCGAACCATTTTTCCCCGAGCGCCGCGAGCTTCGCCTCATTTTCGATGATGACCGGATATTGCGGCCACCGTTTTTGCAGAGCCGAGGCGAGCGCAACATCGCCCCAGCGCAAATTCGGCGCGAAAATGACTGTCCCGCTTTCCGTGTGAACGACGCCGGGAACACCGATGCCGATCCCCATCACGCCGTACGGCGTCGCCGGGGCCCGGCGGATGGCCGCCTCAATCAGTTCGATCATCTCACTGACAATGGCCTCCTGCCCCTCTTCCGGGCGGAACGAACGCCGCTGCTCCCATATAATTTCGGCGTTTAAGTTGGTCAGCACCGCGTACAAATAGTTGACGCCAAGCTCAATGCCGACAAGCGAGCCGGCGTCGGCATTAAAACGAAGCATAAGCGGCCGGCGCCCGCCGGTGGAAATACCGATACCGCTTTCATGGACGAAATGCTCGGCGATCAGCTCGTCGACGAGCGCTGAAACGGTCGCTTTATTTAACCCGGTTCGTTTCGCAATATCAGCACGCGAAATCGGATGTTGGTCGCGAATCAATTTCAACACAAGCTGTTTATTCATTTTTTTGACAAGCGTAATGTTTCCTGTCCGCACGTGTTTGTCATCCTTTTTATCTTATTGATTTAGTATGCCCCGCGAATGTGCGGATGCACTTCGTTCTCATAAAACCGGCGGAGCTGCACTTTTTCTTCTTGGTTGAACGATGGTACCGCCAACGCCGCCAAGTTTTCTTCAACTTGTTTCACCGTTTTAAAGCCCGGAATGGCGCATGTCACTTCCTCATGATCGATGACCCAGCGGAGCGCCGCTTTCGCCATGCTGCCGCGCCCGTTGGCGATCCAGCGCAGCTTATCAGCAAGCTCCACCCCTTTTTCAAATTCAAGCCCTCCAAACGTTTCTCCAACGTTAAACTGCTCTCCGTTGCGGTTAAAATAGCGGTGGTCATCCTCGGCAAACGTCGTTTGTTTCGTAAACTTGCCGGTCAACAGCCCGCTCGCGAGCGGCAGGCGAACCAAAATGCCGACACCGAGCCGTTTTGCCTCCGGAAACAACCGTTCGAGCGGTTTTTGCCGCAAGATGTTAAAAATGACTTGCAGCGCGCTCGCCCCTGAATGCTCGATGACGAACAGCCCTTCTTCGATCGTTTCAACACTGACGCCGTAATAGCGGATTTTCCCTTCCTGTTTCAACTTTTCCAGCACTTCAAAGACCGCGCCTTGTTTTAAGATTTCAAACGGCGGACAATGAATTTGGTACAAATCGATCACCTCGCGCTCAAGCCGTTTCAGGCTTGCCTCGCAATACGCGCGCACCGACGCTTCGGAGTATGTCTTCGGGTCGTGAATATCGCCGGCACGGCAAAACTTTGTCGCAATGTAGATGCGGTCTTCTTTTCCTTTCGTTGCCTTCGCCAACAGCTCTTCGCTATGGCCGTCGCCATACACATCGGCCGTATCAAAAAAGTTGACGCCGCGCTCTATGGCATAAGCAAGCGCGCGCAACGATTCCTTATCATCGATTTTCCCCCATGAGCCGCCGATCGCCCACGTGCCGAAGCTAAGTTCGCTCACGGTCAGATCGGTGTTTCCTAGTTGGCGATAATGCATGTCTTTCTCCCCTTCTAGATGGATTAATTTCTATTAGTTTATATGATAAACTAACTAAACTTTTCTGTCAATGTCCACTGGCGGTGTATATCCGCCAAAAAAAGAGCCCGCCCCATTGTCGGGCGGGCCGCTGATCGATTGTTCAGCTTAATGGCTTTCTTCTACTTTTCGATACCGCAAAATCGGTTTGCGCGCTGCCGTCGTTTCATCAAGTCGCTTGACGACGGTCGTATGCGGTGCTTCTTGTACAACTTCCGGCTGTTCCTCTGCTTCTTTGGCAATTTGAATCATCGCGTCGATGAACGCATCGAGTGTTTCTTTCGACTCCGTCTCAGTCGGCTCGATCATCATGCACTCCTCAACAATGAGCGGAAAGTAGACGGTCGGCGGATGGAAGCCAAAGTCAAGCAACCGTTTGGCGATATCAAGCGTTCTGACGCCAAGTTTCTTTTGCCGTCTGCCGGAGAGGACGAACTCGTGCTTGCAATGGCGGTCATACGGCAAATCGTAATACTCGGCGAGCCGGCGCATCATATAGTTGGCGTTTAAGACAGCGTATTCGCTCACCGCTTTTAAGCCGTCCGGTCCCATCGAGCGGATGTACGTGTATGCCCGGACATTGATCCCGAAGTTGCCGTAAAACGGCTTGACGCGGCCGATCGACTGCGGGCGGTCATGATCGAGATAATAGCCGTTTTCCCCTTTGGCGATGACTGGTTTCGGCAAAAACGGTACAAGATCGGCCTTCACCCCGACCGGTCCGGAACCTGGGCCTCCGCCGCCGTGCGGGCCGGTGAACGTTTTATGCAAGTTTAAATGGACGACGTCAAACCCCATATCTCCTGGGCGCGCCTTACCGAGAATGGCGTTTAAGTTCGCACCGTCATAATACAGCTTGCCGCCTGCTTCATGAATGATTTCCGCCATTTCGACGATCTGCTCTTCAAACAGCCCGAGCGTGTTCGGGTTGGTGAGCATGAGCGCCGCCGTATCGGCGCCGACGACGCGCCGCAAATCCTCTAAATCGACAAGGCCGTCAGCCGTCGATTTGACTGTCACTGTCTCAAAGCCGGCGACGGTTGCTGAAGCCGGATTCGTGCCGTGCGCCGAGTCAGGAACGATCACTTTCGTCCGCCCGAAGTCACCGTTCGCTTCATGATAGGCGCGAATCATCATCAGCCCTGTCCATTCGCCGTGCGCGCCGGCGGCCGGCTGCAAGGTGACCGCATCCATGCCCGTGATTTCTTTCAAATGCTCTTGCAAGTCGTACATCAGTTCAAGCGCCCCTTGCACCGTTTCTTCCGGCTGCAGCGGATGGATGTGGGCAAATCCGGCGAGGCGGGCGACGTTTTCATTGATTTTCGGATTGTATTTCATTGTGCACGACCCGAGCGGATAAAATCCGGAATCGACGCCGTGGTTCCGCTTTGAGAGGGCCGTATAGTGGCGCATTAAGTCTAATTCCGACACTTCCGGCAGTTCCGGCTCTTCAGTACGCAAATAGTCAGCCGGAACGAGTTCGTTAAGATCAGCGGCCGGAACGTCGAGCGCCGGAAGGCTGTAGGCAATTCGTCCTGGCTTGCTTCGTTCGAAAATGAGCGGTTGATCGTTATGCATGGCAATCCCCCAATTCGTTGACGAACCGATCGATTTCTTCTTTCGTCCGCAATTCCGTGACAGCAACAAGCATATGGTCGGCAAGCTCCGGATACTCAACACCAAGGTCGTAGCCGCCGATGATTCCTTTTTGCCGCAGGCGGGCGTTCACATCAGAAACCGGGCAGCCGAGCCGGATGACAAATTCGTTGAAAAACGGACCGGCAAACGGCGACAGCAAGCCCCGTTTTTCCAACTCACTTTTTGCGTAATGCGCTTTTTGCATGTTCATCGCCGCCATCTCTTTTACGCCCCGCTTGCCAAGCGCCGAGAGCGCCACCGAAGCCGCAAGGGCATTTAGCGCCTGGTTCGAGCAAATATTTGATGTCGCTTTGTCGCGGCGGATATGCTGCTCACGCGCCTGCAGCGTCAACACAAACCCGCGGCGCCCGTCTTCATCGGTCGTCTGCCCGACAAGACGGCCCGGGATTTTCCGCATAAGCGGCGCTTTAACGGCAAAATAGCCGCAATGCGGACCACCGAACTGCATTGGAATACCAAACGGCTGCATGTCGCCGACAACGATGTCCGCCCCTAATGCCCCTGGCGGCGTCAAAACGCCAAGCGCAAGCGGATTGCTGGCGACAACAAATAAACTTTTCTTTTCATGGACGAGCGGCTCGATCGCTTTCAATGGCTCGATCTGGCCGAAAAAGTTCGGATATTGAATGACAACGCACGCCACATCGTCCCCCAGTTCGGCAGCAAGCGCCTCAACATCCGTGACACCGCCGTTATACGGGATTTCCTTCACCTCGAGCTGCTGCCCTTTTGCATACGTGCGCACCACTTCGCGGTACTGCGGGTGGACAGCGGACGAGATGAGCACTTTGTTCCGCTTCGTATGAGCGGCGCTAAGCAAAACCGCTTCGGCGAGCGCCGTGCCGCCGTCGTACATCGACGAGTTGGCGACATCCATGCCGGTCAGTTCGCATACCATCGTTTGAAATTCGAAAATCGCCTGCAGCTCGCCTTGGGAAATTTCCGGTTGGTATGGCGTATACGCCGTGTAAAACTCGGAGCGAGACAGGACATGGTCGACGACAACCGGAATATAATGATCGTACACCCCGGCGCCTAAAAAGGAAACGTATTGCTTCGCATTGGCGTTTTTCTCCGCTAATGCACTTAACTCTTTCCACAGCTCCGGCTCAGATTTCGCCGGTTTCACATTCAGCTCGCCGCGGAACCGGACTTGTTCCGGAATGTCGGCGAACAGTTCATCGATCGAGGCGACACCGATCGTCTTCAACATCTCTTGTTTGTCTTCTTCCGTCATCGGCAAATAACGGTGGAGCACGGTTTTCCTTCCCCCTTACTTATGACTTGGCCCGCTTGTAAAACGGGGTCGGTACAATGGTTGCTTTTAATCGTTTGCCGCGGATCTCCACTTCTACTTCTTGGCCGATCGCGGCTACTTCCGCTTTCACAAGGGCTAAGCCGATATTTTTTTTCAACGTCGGTGACTGTGTGCCGGTCGTGACGAAGCCGACTTCTTCGCCGGAGGCATACACGCGGTAGCCATGGCGCGGAATCCCTTTGTCGATCATTTCGATGCCGACAAGCCGACGCGGCAGCCCGGCTTCTTTTTGTTGCTTCAGTGCAGCTTGACCGATAAATGGCGTCTCTTTTTCTGTTTTGACAGCAAAGCCAAGGCCGGCTTCAAGCGGGGAAATCGTGTCGGACAACTCTTGTCCGTAAAGCGGCAGGCACGCCTCAAACCGAAGTGTATCGCGCGCTCCCAACCCGCATGGAACGACCCCGTCTTCGGCCCCGGCCGTTAAGATGGCGTCCCACAAAGCGATGGCATCCTCAGCTTGGCAGTAAATTTCAAATCCATCCTCGCCCGTGTAGCCTGTGCGTGAAACGAGTGCCTTCGCACCCGCGACTTCGACATCGTCGACGAACGAAAACGGGCGTAAAGCCGACAACTCTACATCGGTCAACGTTTGCAGCACGCGTTCAGCCGCCGGCCCTTGCAAGGCGAGTTGCGCTGTCTGCGCCGAAATATTTTCGAGTTCGACATCTGAATCAATGTGCTCGCTCAGCCAAGCAAAATCTTTTTCCGTATTGGCGGCGTTGACGACAAGCAAATAATCGTCTTCTCCTTTATAGTAGATTAACAAGTCATCAACCGTGCCGCCGTTTTCATCACACATGAGCGTATATTGTGCCCGCCCCGGACGCAGCTTGGTGACATCGTTCGTCATCAGCTTTTGCAAAAAGGCGAGACTGCCGCGGCCGCGGACAGTAATTTCCCCCATGTGCGAAACATCAAACAGCCCGGCGCGCGTCCTTACGGCCTCATGTTCCTCCTTAATGCTCGAAAATTGTACCGGCATTTCCCAGCCGCCAAACTCGACGGTTTTGGCACCGTAACGGGCATACACCGGGAAGAGTGGCGTGCGCTTCAGCATCCGATTCCCTCCTTTGATCTGTGACGCAAAAAAGGACAGACTCCACCCTTTATATATAAAAGGTGGCTCTGTCCTGGCACCTGAAAGTTTCCCGTCGGCTCTAGGTCGGCACAGCCATTAGCGGTTCGCACGAGCCGGTCGGTTTCCTCTTGGGTGGCCTGCCTTATGCAGGCGCTCTCCAGAGCTGCGTCAAGCAAGAGTCTTTTTGCCTGAGAGATTCGCGTTTCCGCTTGCTCCTTCGGCGCTACATTCCGTAGTCTCTCCCCTTGCCGTCATCCGCCGATCAATAAATTGTTCCAAAGCGGGCATACTAAAGAACGCCCTCATCAACCATTCATGCGAATGTTCTAAATTTATACTACCATTAACCACTCAAAAAGGGCAATAGGTAATAAACGAACTTTTATAGGAATTAACTGCAAAAATGTTCTTATTTTGCTTGAATTATTATCCATAATCGATATAAATATTCGTATCGAGGGAAGGGGATGGCCATGGACATTGAGATCAAACTAGACGGGGCGTGGAAAGAGGAATTTCTTGCGCGCGTTGAAACAGACGGCCCATGGGCGAACTGGGAAATGTACGAGCTGGCTTTAGAGGCCGCCCATCATTTAAGTGTGCCGGAATTTACCGGCTTGCAGGCACCGAAACATTTGCCGCATTTAACGATTTTGCCACACCAGCTTGAAGTGGCGCGCCGCGTCGTCGAAGAAATGAATGGCAAAGCAATTTTGGCCGATGAAGTAGGCCTTGGCAAAACGATTGAGGCCGGGCTCGTCCTCAAAGAATATATGATTCGCGGCCTTGTGAAAAAAGCGCTCATTCTCGTTCCCGCCTCCCTTGTTTCACAATGGGTGAAAGAGCTGAACGAAAAGTTTTTCATCCCGGCCGTCCAGCAAAAAAAGAGCTATGTCTGGGAACAGTGCGACATTGTCGTTTCTTCGATTGATACGGCGAAAAAACCGCCGCACCGCGACATCATTTACGAGCAGCCGTACGATATGATCATCATCGATGAAGCGCACAAACTGAAAAACAACAAAACGAAAAACTACGAGTTTGTGCAAAATTTAAAAAAGAAGTTTTGTTTGTTGCTGACGGCAACGCCCATCCAAAACCGAATCGAAGAAATTTTCAACCTTGTCTCACTCCTGAAGCCCGGCCATTTAGGCAACGCCGAACAGTTTACGAAAACGTACGGCAAAACAAGGGCGGTGCAAACAAACGAACACTTAAAAGCGCTTGTCAACAAGGTGATGATCCGCAACCGCCGCGCTGATACGCCGATCGAATGGTCAAAGCGCCACGTCGAGCCGGTGCTGATCGAATTTACAGATGAAGAACGCGAGCTGTACGAAGCAGTGAGAGCGCTCCGGCATGAGTCGTTCGCCGGTTCGTTTTCGCTCATTACCTTGCTTCGCGAAGCGTGCAGCAGCCGTGAAGCGCTGTTTTTAACCATAAAAAATATGATGGAGAAATGCGAAGGAGCCATCCCTGAAGCGCTCGAGCAGGTGCTGGAAAAAATCAACGCCGTCACGACGAATTCAAAGGCGGAAAAAGCGCTTGAACTCATCCGCTCCATTAATGACAAAGTGATTATTTTCACTGAATATCGGGCGACGCAGCTGTACTTACAATGGTTTTTAAAACAGCACGGCATTTCATCCGTCCCATTTCGCGGCGGCTTCCGGCGCGGCAAAAAAGACTGGATGCAGGAGCTGTTTAAACACCACGCCCAAGTGTTCATCGCCACCGAAGCGGGCGGTGAAGGCATTAACCTGCAGTTTTGCCGCTATGTCATCAACTACGATTTGCCGTGGAACCCGATGCGCCTTGAACAGCGGATCGGCCGCGTCCACCGGCTCGGCCAAACCGATGATGTTTACATTTACAACTTTGCTGTCAAACAGACGGTGGAAGAACATATTTTAACACTATTGTATGAAAAAATCCGCCTGTTCGAACGGGTCGTCGGCGAATTGGACGACATTTTGGCGAACATGAACCTCGCCGACCTTGAGCATTACTTTGAAGACGCCCTCGTCCACTCGCGGAGCGAAGGAGAAATGAAAATTAAAATGGAAAACATCATGGCGATGATCGAACTTGCCGAACAACTTAGAAAAGCAGGAGGCGAGCGGCATGCAGCAACATGAAATCCGCCGTTTTGTGGAACGCTATTTTGCCGCCAACGGCTGCACGTTTTTGGAAGCGAACGACGACTATATGACGGTCCAACTGACGGCAGAAATGGATAAAGAGCTGATGAACCGTCCATTTTATTGGCATTACATCGAACGGACGGGCGGCGTTCCGCAACCGATGCAGCTGACGCTGATCACCCGCCCGAGTGAAAAGACGAACAAGCTAAAAGGCGACCGGCTTCATTTTGGAGCGCCGCGGCTGCACCAGCTGTTCCGCTCAGCACAAAAGCGCGGCAGCTTTATCCGCCTGTACGAAGAGCCGGACGCCCCGCTTGCCGGAAACGCCGCCCTTCATCCGTGGCTTGGCATGAACGTTGTCATTTCGTACGAATGCGACCGAAAAAAAGATGACATCGTTTCCCTTGGCCTGCATCTTATCAGCGGAACAATGATCGAATCGTTTCACGAACGGCTGCGTGAGCGGCGGCTGACGCCGAAAATCCCGGACTATTGTTTCACCATTTCCCCCCTCATTAAGCTACGAAGCGGCATCAGCCGCCTTGAACAATATATTCGCGGCCGCATCGCCGCCGACGATCATACGTGGGCCAACGAAGCGCGCCAACGCTGGGCTGACGATTTGGCGCTCCTTGATGAATTTTACAAAGATGCGGAAGAAAAGCCGGAATGTTATTATATCGAGAAAGAAGCGCTTGAAAAACAGTATAAGCCGCGCATCACTGTTTCCGTCATTAACGGTGGTCTTTTCTATTTAATGCCGCACTCCTCGTAACAACCCTATACGCGGGATCAGCCGGTGCCATTTAAGCGCAAAACGCCCGCCGGCCGGGTCGGCCAGCGGGCGTCCGTTACGGGCGGCGCCGAAACAACAAGCGGAGCGAAAGCGGCATCATGCCGAACAGGTGGTAAGAGAGCGGGGGCCGTTCTTGTTTTCGCTCGCTTCGCCGCCGCGTCCGTTCCTCCTTCGGCATATCCATATACGCGACAAACTGCTGAGTGACAAATTTGACGTAATCGTTGACCGCCATCAGCGTCCCCCCTTTTTTTCTTTTAGTTTTTCCGTCTCTTTCCTTTTTTAATCGTTTTGTTCGCTCCATTCGGTTATATGGAGCGCCGGGAGCACCACCGTAAACACAACACTTCTTCTCAGTCCGGATGACGAGCGGACGGACAAGGCGACTCGGACGCTCGTTTCCCCCTCTTTTTCCCAACGATAGACAGCTGTCCCGCGCGGGTACGTCCATTCCCCTTCATGCCCGACCATCGATGGATCCGACGCCGCGATTTGTTCTCTTACGTCAAATACGGCCATCTGCACGAGCTCATCCGCCTCAACGGCCTGACGGGCGTCATGCATCGCCTGTTGTTCCACTTCATATAAAAGCAGGACGTGCGTAACGGAAAAAGCAAACAGCAGCGCGACGACCGCTACAAGCGGAAAAATGACACCGTCCTGACGTCCCATCTTTCCCTTTCCTCCTTTCATTCCTTCGTCCCGTTACGCAAAACTTACAAAATTCTACAAGAACGTTGCAGCAGTTTTCGTTTGCTTCCTTGCTCATCGCGTCCGATTTCGCCGAAGCTACTCTCGTTTCGTTGACGCTCCGAAGACTTCACTTCCCATGCAACTCACGGTACAAATCGCTATGCAAGGTAGTTCGAAAGATTGATGCTGTCTTTCGATCTCTGTCCATTTCAAGTCCACAATCCTCACATCGAAATATCCCCTCCCGAGTCAAAGGAAGCAAAGCGGCCGCTAAGAGCCGCTCGCGATCGAACAGGCAGAGCTTCCGCTAAAACGCCCGCGCCACAAACGCCTCATAAACGATGCCATCGTCCCCTGTCACTTGCACAAACAGGCCGCGGACACCAACACGGTACGAAACAGCCTGCACATGGCGAAGCGCTGTTTCGTTGCCCGTTCCATTCACTTGACGGATTACATTGGACTTGACGAACGAAAAGCTCACCTGATCGCCGTTCCATTTTTGCAAATAAAGCGTTGTCCCATCCGCCGACCATCGTTCCGTTTCATGCAACTCGATTTGCAATTGCTGTAAAAACAAACGCCATTCAAGGTGCGTAAACCCGTCAACCGGCGCAACAACACCAAGCGGGCGGACAGACAGCAACACCGGGATGACAGCCGCAACGGTCAATGCGGCCGTTAGTGCCAACAGTGCTTCTAAAAGTGTAAATCCCTGTCCCCCGGCTACCGCTTTCCGTACCCGCATCTCACCACCTCGCGGCCGGCGTAATCGTTCCAGCGCACGCATACTTTCCACATCCGTCCTCCTTCCTCGTGCGCCTGCAGGCGAAACGTTGTTCGCCCGTCCACCACCGTCGTTTCACCGACAAACGGCTCTTCATACAAGGCAACGGCTATCAGTCGGCGGGCCTTTTCCTCAAGCACAAGGTTGTTCCGTTCGAGCACCACTTGCATGAACAAAGGAAGGAGAACAGCAGCTGTCGTCCATAACAGCACAAGAGCAAACAATCCCTCAACAAGCAAAAACCCGCCGCTACATTTTTTGCACATAAAACCGCCCTTTTCCGAGCAAAAATGTCACTTTATAATTGCCTTTGCGACTTTTTACCCAAACGGTCCCGCCTTGTTCGATATTGCCGTTATCGGTAAAGATAAGCGGGTTGCGCAGCGTGCCGAGCTGAAACTGCCATGGCGCCGGAAGCGTGCGGACGATGATCCGCTGGCCGCTATCCGTATCAACCGCCCGATACTCGCCGCTCCCCTCGGTAAAAAACACGGACACTTTCACCCGTCTGGCGACGGCATGTTGCTGGGCGCCGTATAAATCGGCGCGCAACAGTGCCAACATATACGTTTCCTCACGTTGGTGCATGATCCCGCTGAGGGTCGGGGCAACGAGCGCGGCCAACAGCAGTGCAGCCGACAACACAACAAGCATTTCAAGCAGCGTAAACCCGCCGTTACGAGCCAACTTCGCTCACATCGCCGTTCTCGTTAATTTGGATCGCACGGCCGTTTGGGCATTTATCTGATTTAATATACCCGCCATCGAGCAATTCTTGAATGGTTGGAATTTTGTTATGCTCCATCTCATATGCCTTCACTTGCGCCTGCACCGTATTGACAAGCGCCTCACATCCTTTGTCGTTGATCATGCCGTTATGCTTCGTAATGTTCGGAATCGCCACTAACAGCAACACCGAAATGACCATTAACACAATCAGCATTTCAATGAGTGTAAATCCTTTTTCGTTCACGGCAACTCCTCCTTGCATCATCATGGTTCGCGCTCATCCGTAACCGCCGCATATCCCCTAAGCAGCCTTACAATCCATTTAACATCGAAAACATCGGCAACAAAATGGCCAAGTACATTCCGACGACGAATGCTCCGACCGCTGACAACAGCACCGGCTGCACAAGCTTCAGCGCCGTTTCGAGCCGCTTTTCGATCACTTGCAGCAAAAACTCCCCATAATGTTCGAGTTCCTTGCCAAGTTCGCCGTTCGACTGACCGTGGCGAATGACAAGCGTCAACTCCGGCTCGTAGTAGCGGGCGGCGCTGACGAGATCGTCAAGCGCCATCCCTTTTACCAACCCTTCGCGGATTCGTTTCCCTTCCATTTGCAGAAACGGCCAGGAAAAAGGTTCGCTAAAGACGCCGAGCGCTTCATAAACGGACAAACCCGCTTGCAGCAGGCGGCCGAGCTGACGGGCCATTACATATGTGGCAACCAATCTCACCAATAAGGCGCACCATGGAATGGATAAAGCGAACTGAAGCCGGCGGGCGACCGGCCAACGGCGGAAGAAAGCGGCGTAAAACAACCAGAAGAATATGGGGAAGGCGGCGATGCCTGCCAATGCCATCGGCGCATGGGCAATGAGCGCAATAAGTAAAGAAGTCTGTTCATTTCCGGGCGAAAGCGCCGCGGCGGTCTGCTCAAATTGCGGGAGCAGCCATCGTTGCATGAACACGAGCATGACAATGAGCAAAACAAAGAGAAAAAGAGGATAGCGGCTGAAGCGGCGCAATTGTTCGCCGAAGCGCGCTTTTTGCGCAAGCGCCGCTCCCGCCTCCGCCATGCCGCGGGGCAAATCGCCGTGCCGCTCGGCAAAAAAGAGCAGGCTGATGGCGATGCGGTCGATGGACATCCCCCCGATGGCGACAAAAAGAGGCGACCCGGCCCGCAGCTGCTGCAAGCAGCGTTCAAGCTCCAACCGACGCTTCACCGGCGCTTGAATGGCTAAAAATTCGAGCGCGTGTCCGAGCGGGTAGCCGCGCTCAAGCAGCCGGCCGAGCCGGATAAAAAACAACGCTTGTTCAGCAAGCGGCCACATTTTTCTCCTCATCGCTCTCCCCCTTCGGCAAGCTCAAGCGCGCGGGTCGGCAAATAACCAAGCGCGATTCCCTTGCGGATGAGGCGCCCTAATGTCATATGGCGGCGGGGCCGTCGCCCATCACTGTCCGACAGCGAACGGATGACATTCATAAGCTCCGGTCCGTAAAGCAGTTCATGGACGGCGGCACGCCGTCTGCGTTGAAGCCGGCGACACGCCGGATGGCAATCGTCGCCACATAGCGGACAGCATAGCTCGACAAGGCGCTGCGCCGAAACGGCAAGCAGCGTTTCAGCCAAGTCGCCGGGTGGCACACCGAATTCATGCAGCCGGTACACCGCACCGACGGCATCCGCGGCATGCATGGTCGACACGACCAAGTGTCCGCTCAACGATGACCGCACGGCGA
Organism: Geobacillus sp. BK01; assembly: GCF_052220245.1. Lineage (NCBI taxonomy): Bacteria > Bacillati > Bacillota > Bacilli > Caryophanales > Anoxybacillaceae > Geobacillus > Geobacillus sp. BK01. The sequence continues at coordinate 279,900 of NZ_JBQPTH010000001.1, read as the reverse complement.
TGGCCGCCGTATCATGATCGCGGATTTCCCCGACCATTAACACATCCGGATCATGGCGCAAAGCGGCTTTCAAGCTGGCCGCATACGTGATGCCTGCTTTTTCATTGATCTGCACTTGCAAAAACCGGTCATTTCGTTTTTCGACTGGATCTTCCAATGTGATGATGTTGCGCTGTCTTTCCGCTTGACAAACATCAAGAAGGGTGTACAACGTCGTCGTCTTTCCCGACCCGGTCGGGCCGGTCAGCAATATGAGCCCTTGCGGCTGCTGCATAAAGGAAAACAATCGTGCGGTGGAGTGGGAAAATAAGGATAGTTCGCGAAGCGGCAGCGAAAAGCGCTGCGGCAAGAGGCGGATGACGAGGCTTTCGTCGTAAAGCGTCGGCAGCGTCGATAAGCGCAAATAGACCGTTTCCCCGGATTCGTTTACTTCCATCGCCCCGCTTTGCGGACGGCGCCGTTCACCGATATCCATGTCGGCTAAAAATTTGAAATGCACGATGACGCGTTCGGCGATCTCTTTCGGGAGCGTACCAACATCGATGAGCATGCCGTCAACACGGAGGCGGATGGCCGCATCATGGCGGCGCGGAATGAGGTGAAGGTCAGAGGCGCGGCGCTGCACCGCTTCAGCGAGGAGACGGTTCGCTACTTGTTCGATATCATCCAGCGCATATTCCCTCCCTTCCATTAGGTTGCTTTGAATTTCGACGGACGTTATCGGTTTTCCTGCTGCTGTCGAAATTTTTTTCGTGAACATTTTTTGAACTTTTGCTCACTTATCGTCAATAGTGACAAAAATCATTCCTCGCCTTCACCTATTTCATTATAATAACCGTATCAATGATTTATTTAGGAGGGAACCCCGATGGAACAAACATTAAAAATTACAAACGTGCTGTCCGACCCAACAAGATTTCATATTTACGAATACATGGCTAAAATACACCGCGAAGTTTCGGTTCAGGAGATTGCTGAAAAGTTCCATATCCATCCGAACGTCGCCCGTCTTCATTTGACAAAGCTTGAAGACGTTCGCATGGTCGTATCGGATACACAAAAGACGGGAAAAGGCGGGCGGCCGAGCCGATTGTACCGGTTATCTGACGAAGTCGTCGGTTTGTATTTTCCGTTCCGTGACTACCAGCTTCTTGCCCGCATCGCCATTCAGACGATGGCCAAACTGGGGCCGGCCGGGATCGAGGCGTTGCGTGAAACAGGAAAGCAGTTTGGTTATGAACTCGTTGCCAATCGCCTGCCGCATAACGGTTCAGCAAGCGCGCTTACCTTGGAAGACAAAATCCGCATCATGGAAGAAGCAGCTGAGGCGGCCGGATTTCTTCCGCAATTCCATTATGAAGAGAACGAAGGAGTGCTTTACCTCGACATTTTCAACTGTCCGTTCAAAGAAATCGCTGCACAGCATCCTGATACAGTGTGCGGCATGCATCATTCGTTTCTGGAAGGAATGGTGGACGTGCTGTTTGCCGATGCGAAAATGGCTGAAACAGAAAATATGATGGACGGCAGCCGCCGCTGCGCCTACCGCATCGCCATCCGTCCGTAGCAGCAGCCTGTCTCCTCCTTTTTCCTTCATATTGGGCGGCGGCTGGGCGGCAGGCGCCCCATCTTTTTTTCTTACAGCCTGTCCGAAAGCGTTATTTACATTCCCAACTATTGTACATTATAATAAGTAAAGACCAATGGATTGTATAAAAGGAGGGATACATAATGGACCGCATGTTCCGCGTGCTCGCTTTTTGGACCGGCATTTTCGCTGTCATGTTTTACCTCGGCCATATGCATACGACATCACTCATCTTCTTTGGCCAAACGGTGTTTTTCCTGTTCCTCGGCTTTTTAAAACTGACCGAGAGAATGTACATCTATATTTTCGGGGCGTATTTAACCATTTTCTTTGCCGCGTTCACGTATTGGACGACGTTTATGATGGTGCCCGGCATGGGCGAATAAAAACAGGCAGATCTTTCTGCCTGTTTTTCTTTACGGCAAAAACTCCGGCGCCGCCCAAATGTCGGCAGCGGAAAGCTTTGTTCCTTTTTGGTGAACGAGCACATCGAAAAAACGGCTGATGCCGTCATCGGCAATAAGTGTGCGAATCATCCGGTTTTGTCGGTTTACCGGCGAAAACAACTCCATGCTTTCAGAAACGACCCATTCGTTTAAGAGGCCGGCCGCCAATAAAAACCGGTCTTGGCGGACAAACGCCACTTCCTCCCATCCGGTCTGCCGGGCGTATAAACGAAGCGCATCCCATTGCACATGAGATGTCAAGTCCATCTCCCCCGGATGACAGAGCGGGTCGGCAATGAGCCGATGGCGAAAATAGCCGCGCAGGCTTCCATGCCGCCGCGCCGGTGCGCCCAGCTGTTCATCGGTGCAGCCGTAATCGATTGTCACCATCACCGCCTGTCGGAACAGCGGCCCGATCTCAAGCCAAAACCGCTTCACCGCCAACGGCACTTCCAAGCGCTGGCCTTCGGTGAGAACCAACCTTCGTTCATCTAAATAACGGATAATATCCGGGTCGTGCAGCGGCGCTTTTTCCTCGACGAGCCGGCCGCCGCGGGCGGCGACGAAACACTCGTACAAAACGCCATGTTCCTTTGTGATGACATGAACGGGAAAAGCGTCAAAAAACTCGTTGCTAAACACGATGCCGGAAAACGGCCCGCACTCGGCCAGCCAGCGGGAAACGCCGTCATATTGCCTTATCTTTTCCGCAACCGGACGCAGTGTTTCTTGTTGCCGTCGGCGGTGGAACGGGCTTTGGTCAATGATTGTATACGACAAATTTCTATATGTATGCGGGCTTTTTTTCTTCCATTCCTCTAATACGGCCAGCGCCAAACGCCCGTCCCCGCCCCCCCATTCGCAAACGGCCGGCGGCAGCCCTCCCCGTTCCACGAGCCGAATCCAAAACGAAGCGAGCGCTTTTCCGAACGCCGCCGCCAAAGAGCTGCTCGTAAAAAAATCACCTTCCTTTCCTATTTTTTCTCTCTCACGCATGTAATAGCCGAAACGTTCATCATAAAGGGCCATTTGCATGTAATCAGCGTATGACACCCTCCCGTCCGGCGCGGCGGCAATGCTCTTGTACAGTTGATCCATCATTCATTCCTTCCCCAATTTTTTATTTTTTTACTATTGACATAGTGAAAACAATCGTATATCGTTATTATAGTAGTAGCTTAACTATATCCCCTCCCATGATTGTGGATAGAACATCCCCCAAAACCCTTCTTGGCGCGGCTAAGAAGGGTTTTTTCTGGTTTACAGGCAGACGACGGGCGTCTGCCTGTTTTTCATGAAATGCAGCAAGGCGCAAAAGGTCTGAACAACAGTTCGGATTCGAGCGTTGCTTTTCTTTTATGAAAATCCATGCAAAAACGGATTCGTATCCATTTCCATGCCGATCGTCGTCTCCGGTCCGTGTCCGGACAAGACCATCGTCTCTTCAGGCAGCGTCAACAACTCGCGATGAATGCTCGTCAACAGCTGTTCATGGTGGCCACCTGGCAAGTCGGTGCGTCCGATGCTGCCGGCAAACAGCGCATCGCCAGAGAACACGAGCTTTGCCGCTTCGCAATAATATGAGACACTGCCTGGCGAATGGCCCGGCGTTTCACGGACGTCAAACGTAAACGGCCCGACCGTCAGCGTCATCGGCCCTGTGATGGATGTCGGTTCGCAGCGGACAACGACCGGACCGCCGAAATACAGCGAGCCGTTTAGCGCCGGGTCTTGCAGCCACTGTTTTTCGTTTTCATGCAAATACACCGGAATGTCCCAGCGGGCGAGCACATCCGAAACACCGCCGATATGGTCAAAATGAGCGTGCGTCAATAAAATCGCCATCGGAGTCAGCTGTTTTTCTTCAATCCGGCGAACGAGCGCCGCTCCTTCCGCTCCGGGGTCAACGATGACGCATGCGCCGTCTTCAGCCGACAAAAGGTAGGCGTTCGCCTGAATCGGGCCGACAGGGATGCGAGTCCATTCCATAACCGTTTCCTCCTTTATCTGGCATGGCCAATGCATGTTTAGCTTTATTTTACTGGTTTTTCCCACGCGATGAAAGGGAAAAATAAAAAGGGAATGGACCTCGACAAATGGAAGAAAAAAGATTACAATGAAAAAGAATGGACTCGTTTGTACATACTGTTTCATGAGGGGGGAAAATGATGGGTACAGTCATTATTTTTGCGCTCGTGGCTCTGCTTGCCCTTTATGGAATGTTCCGCACGTTGCGCGAGAAAAACGTGCTCGGATTTTTATTCGGACTTGCTACTGCCGCCGTATTCGGTTGGTTTACAATCATGACGATTTTGCATCAAGGGATTCCGACCGGCACGCATTAAAAACGCAAGAGGCGAATCGAGCCTCTTGCGTTTTTTACGCCATTTTAAGCGTTGCCAAAAACAGACCGAGGGCGTCCCGATAAATTTGCCCAAATTGCGAGAGTGGCAATGGATTGACTCCTTCGCCGAGCTCGACCGTATAGCCGCGCCGCTTCCACGTCTGAATGAACCAATCACGATAGCCGGCATGGCTGTCGATATAGCGGACAGCCTTGTATCCGCTTGCTTCCGCCATCGCGTTGACGGTCTTTTCCGCTTCTGGAGGCTCCAATCCTTCATATCCCCAATAAATTTCTTTCCCTTGTGTATGAAATGCGACAACCATCGCAAAATCGCTTGCTTCCGCCAACGCCGCCATGGCCTTCACCTCCGGCTCGGTGAGCGGGGCAAAGCCGGGGAAATCACGTGGCGCCGGCGCCTTTGGGGGTTTGCGCGCCTGTTCAATTTCCCAACGGGCAGGAAATTGGTTGTTTAAATCAATGCCGCGGATGTTCGCCTTCCATTGCGAAAAATCGAACGAGCCGCCGTTGATGCGGACGGCTTCGCTCCGGTGCGGCTCCTTTTCGGGCGGGCCGTTCAGCACAAGGTTGACGCCATCCGGGTTGACCATCGGCACGATCGAAAGGGTGACTTTATGGTAATACTCAAGCACCCGATGGCCGGCAAGCACGGCATCATCGACAAGCGCTCGTAAATAATCATCAATGAGCGCCATTAACACCGCGGTCGTCAGCCATTCGTTAGCGTGGAACGATCCGTTCATATGGACACGTACGGGCCCGCGTCCGATTTGCAGCTCGATAAGCGGCAACCCGAGTACGCTATGGCCGATCGTCCGCTGGCGCACAAACGGGTAGCAGCGGATAATAGCCGCGATATCTTCGGCAAGGGCGGCAAAATCGTATGGCTGGGCACGGCGAACGATCGGAGACATGATCCGCTTTGGCAGCGGCGCCGTTCCATTGACGACTGCCATCGCCCCCGGCAACCGCCGCAGCGTCTCAACGGGCAGCGCCAGGCAGCCGGCGAGTGCTTCCCATGTATCCATCATCTCATAGCCCGGGATGGCGACCGTCTGTCCCGGGCGCAGCGTTCCCTTTTCGACGTGCGGATTGGCGTCTGCGATTAACTCGGTCGGCACGCGAAACCATCGTCCATACTTCTCAAACGTATCGCCTGGCCATGCTTGCATGTGCATGCGCCTTCTCCCCTTCCCATTCTTCTATCTTCAACATATGTCACGAGACGCCAAAAAATGAAAGCAACGGCTGGCCGCCATCTGGCAGCCAGCCGTTGTTGTTTATGCACTAGCGAGCACCTTAGCTAGCCAGGCGCCGCCGATGACGCCGGCATCGTTGCCAAGCGTCGCCAAGGCGATCTCCGCCCCGTCGGCGACACGCGGAAAAGCGTAGCGGCGGAAATGGGCGGCAACACGCTCAACGAGTATGTCGCCTGCTTTCGAGACGCCGCCGCCGATGATGATTTTCTCCGGGTTGGTTACATTGGCGGCGTTCGCCAACGCCAAGCCAAGATAGTGCGTCACTTCGTCAACGACTTCAAGGGCGAGCGCATCGCCCGCTTTAGCGGCATCAAACACGGCTTTGGCGGTGACCTCCCCGCCGCGCAGCGCGCTTAGCCGCTCGTCGGCCGCTAGTTTTTCGTTGGCGATCCGCACGATGCCGGTCGCTGACGCGATCGTTTCAAGGCAGCCGGTTTTGCCGCAATTGCACGGTGCACCGCCGTCAACGATCATCGTCATATGTCCAATTTCCCCGCCGGCGCCGTTCGTCCCACGCACGATGGCGCCGTTGGCGATCACTCCCCCACCGACGCCGGTGCCGAGCGTCACAAACAGCAAGTGGGGGGCGCCGCCCCCGGCTCCTTTCCACATTTCGCCGAGCGCAGCGATATTGGCGTCGTTATCCACAGCGACCGGCAGCGCTGTCGCCGCTTCCAACTGTTGTTTCAAAGGGTAATTTTTCCACCCTAAATTGACGGCCTCATACAGCGTTCCGGTTTCCTCTTGCACCGGCCCGGGAGCACCGATGCCGATGGCGAGCAACCGTTCCTTCGTCTCGCCAAGCCGGGCAAGCGTCTCGTCAAGCGACCGGGCAATATGGGTGACGATATGTTTTCCTTGATTTGAGATATCTGTCGGTATTTCCCATTTGTGCACGATGATGCCGTCCGTTGTCATGAACGCCATTTTGGTCGTCGTGCCGCCAAGATCCACACCTACCAACCATTGTTGCATTTCGTCCTCATCCTTTTTTCGCTTGTTTGTCCCGCTCGATTTGTGCCTCGTGCCGCAAAATCAGCAAAGCGGCCTGCAGCTGTTTGACATCGATCAGCTGGGATTCGTACAGTTCTTTCACTTCCTCTTCCATCAGCTCTAAATCGGCGAGCCGGTCGCCGACATAAATGATCGTACCAAACTGTTTGAGCAGCTGTTGCACATCATATACGGTCTTCATCGTCCTCTAAGCTCCTTTTCCCTCTTCTAATGTAGCGGCAAACAACGGCGGCCGTCAAGGCAAAAAAACGCAGGCGCTGATGGAAACAGCACCTGCGTTAGCGGTCGGGGTCGCGCGGATGAAGAACGGCCGGCCGCCGGTTTTTCAACGGTATCGGCGAACGGATGAGCACATCGCGCATCCCCCGGTAAGAAAACGGAATGAACGGCCATAAATACGGAATGCCAAACGACGACATCCGGGCCAAGGCGATGATCCAAACGGTAATGCCGAGCACATAGCCAAACAGGCCGAACAAGCCGGATAAGATAAGCAAAGCGATGCGGACAAGCCTGTTTGCCAAACTCATTTCATAGCTCGGCGTTGCAAACGTGCCGATGGCAGCGACAGAAAAATATAAAATCACCTCATTGGAAAAAAGACCGACTTCCACCGCAATGCCACCGATCATAAGCGCGGCGACGAGACCAAGCGCAGTGGCCAGCGAAGATGGGGTATGAATGGCAGCCATCCGCAGCATATCCATCCCAACCTCAATCATAAAAAGTTGGGCAAAGAGTGGAATATCGCCTAATTTCGCCTTTCCTAAAAATTGCAGGGGCCCCGGCAGCAGCTCCGGCTCTGTCATGAACAAGTACCAAAGCGGCAGCAAAAACACTGACGCCCAGACAGCTAAAAAACGGACAAGCCGCAAATACGCTCCAACGATCGGCTTGTTCCGGTATTCTTCGGCATGCTGCAGATGATGCCAAAACGTCGCCGGAGTAATAATCACGCTTGGCGACCCGTCCACAATGACAAGCACATGCCCTTCGTACAAATGGGCAGCCGCCGTATCAGGGCGTTCTGTATAGCGGACGACCGGGTACGGGTTCCAATGCCGTCCGGAAATAAACTCCTCAACCGTTTTTTCCGCCATCACGAGCCCGTCCGTATCAATGGCGGCGATCGACTGACGGACACGGCGGACGAGTTCCGGATCGGCGATTTCCTCGATATAGCAAATGCAAATGTCCGTTTTTGAACGCCGTGCCACCTGCACATACTCCATGCGTAGCGACGGATCCCGGACACGGCGGCGGATGAGCGCGGTGTTAAAGACGAACGTCTCGACAAAGCCATCGCGCGCTCCGCGCACAACCCGTTCAGTATCCGGTTCTTGCGGTCCGCGCACTGGGTAAGTGCGGGCATCGATCAAAATGATTCGTTCGATCCCATCCACAACGAGTGCTGTCGGCCCGGCAAGCACCGCGGCGACCGCTTCCTCGAGATCGTCCGTTTGCCCAATTTCAATGTAAGGAAGATGCGTCTTTAACAGCTTCTCGAGTGGATGAGCTTTGAGCTCATGTTCTTCAAGGCGGGATAAATATTTCATTAAATGGTGCAAAATATCGTCTTTGACAAATCCATCGATCATAAACAACGCCATTGCCCGACCGCCATACTCAAGGTCAAGGCGAATAACATCAAAACTTTTGCCGACTCCGAGCCGTTTAGCCAAGTAAGCCGCATTGTCGTGGAGGCGGCGGGAAGCCGGCTGTTTTGGCGCGCGTTTGTCCATCATCATCCCCCTGCGTATCGTTCACTGTATACTCCCCATCATAGACAACCGAAAGGAAATTCATACATAAATGTTCCTTTCCATGCATATATTGGTGAAAACCTTGTCCAATCCAGGAGGATGTCATGAAAAGATGGGTGATAATTGCCGCGCTGCTTGCCGCCATCATGGCCGCCGCGGCTTCGCTCTTCTCATGGTGGGAGCGCCATCGCACCGTCGAAACGATCAAATTTTTCCCACTCGACCACGAAGCAGCATTCATCGAAGCAAACACGACGCTTGTGCCCAAAGCCAAAAAAGGACGAGAGCGCTATGCGCTGCGCTGGTCAGCCGCCTCCACTTTAAATCGTTCCGCCTATTTGCGCCAAGACGTCTCTCTGTTGTTTGCCGACGGCCGGTTAGTCGATGTGTTATCCAAATGGGAAACAGATGTAGATGTAATCCGAATGGGGAAGACAGTGATGGCGCATGACAGCCGTTTTTTCCAAGCGATTACGTTCCATCACGGTGAACTGCATAAAGGGGAAAGCATTACGAGCAGCCAGACGATGTCAAGTACGTACTTGTATGTCATCGACTCGCCGTACTATCCGTTCACGTCGTTCCGGCGTCCGAAAACAGACGCTGAACGCGAATGGCAGCGCGTCTTAAACAAGGCGGCCAACGAATTTCTCCGTCATAAAGCGGACGAATTGCTCGCTTACTTTTCCTTGTCGAAAGACGACTATTACGCCCTTTACTTGCCAGAATTAGTTGCCTATACAGAACAGCCGCTGCCCGGCTTGTCAACAGCAAAAACACAAACCATCATCGGCCGCCTATGGGAAGGGCTGTACAAATCGTATATTCTCGGCATAAAAAAAGAGGATGGTTCCATCCTCCCGCCGGCCGGCAGCACGATGCCGCTCATTTTAATTCAAAAAGATTATCGTCGAATCTTTATCTTGCTCGAGGCGAAAAATGGCGAAAAAGTGATGCTCATCCAAGTTCCTTAACGAAAGCCGAACCATAAACCGGCGGCGGCCAGCAGCGCGGCAGCAGCCAACGCCTTGACCTGCCGCCCCCGGGCGGTGCGCTTCGGCAAATGGACAGCGCCCGCCGCTAAAAAGCCGCCGACCAGCCCCCCGATATGGCCAGCGTTATCGATGCCAGGGACAAGCAGGCCAAACAGCAAGTTCACAACGATTAAGCTGATGACGTTCATGCCGATCGTGCGAAAAAACAAGTGCCGATATACCGTGCCGAAATAAAGAAGCGCCCCAAACAATCCGAAAATGGCGCCGGACGCCCCGGCGGAGATAGACGGGGTAAACAAAAAACTCGCCAACGTCCCAAAAAAGCCGGCTGTTGTATAAATGAGCAAAAATCGAAACGAACCGTACAATCGCTCAACCGTCATCCCCAAATAATACAAAGCGAATGTATTGGTCAACAAATGTAAAAACCCGATATGCAAAAACATCGGCGTCAAAAAGCGCCACCACTCTCCCATTTCAATGAGCGGATTAAACTTAGCGCCATAACGGATTAAGACGTCCGGGTTCGTGCTGCCGCCGCTCCATTCGAGAATGAGAAACATGGCGACTTGCACCATGATCAACAGCCGGGTAAACACCGGCTTGCCATATTCAAAAATGCGCCGTTCTTCCTCCCGTTGGCGGCGCCATTCCGTTAGCACCTCGTGCTTTAACCGCCTAGCAGCGGCAAGCGGATCGGATCCTTCCAAGGACGGCAGCGGAATGAGCGTGGCGCCAGTCATGTCCTCAAGCCGCGGGAGCATCTCGCCTATGTTGCCGCTATGAATCACAAGCGTATGGAACGCACCATCACCTGTCCCTGAAAGCGGCAGCGGTTCGTTGATGAGAAACTCCCAGTCATCCACCGGCGGATACGCCATCACATATACATTGACGACCCGCCCCCCGTTGCCGATTTTTCGCCCGTTCATTTGCCGAATGAATTGCCACGTATACTCCATATCAAGGCGCAGCGACCGGCTCCAATCAAAATCGGCACGCGCCAGACGGATAAGAGTCGGACGCCGCCAGTGGGCCGATTCAAGCCATATTTCATCGCCGCGCTCGGACACCCGCGCGATGCGGTAACCGCCGCGGAGTAAAAGATGAACAAGCTGCCAAAACAATGCATCCATCGTTCCGATCACATTCCCCTCTCCCTTTTCCTGACGAGACCAAGTCCACCGAGCAGCAAGGCGGCCAATTCGCCGACCGTCCGGCAAACAGGGACAGACGAACCAACGGGAGCCGGTTGCCGCGGCCGAAAATATACAGCCTCCCAACCAGCGCTAAGCGCGCCCTCTACATCCAATTTCCACGAGTCGCCAACATATACCGGCTGCTTAGATGGCTGCCTGTCTCCGGCGTAATGAAAAATCGCTGCCGCCGGCTTTTCATATCCGACTTCTTCGGAAATAACGACCGCATCGCTGCGGAAAAAGACGTGAAGGCCGCAGGCGGTCAGTTTGCGCCGCTGAATGACGCCGCTGCCGTTCGTAATAACACCTAGCGGCACGTTTGCCGCGCGCAATTGACAAAGCAAGCCGGTTATGCCCGGCAAAGCAACAGCAAATCGGCTGACTGCCTCATCAAAATAAGCGTGAAACCGGTCGGCCATCTCCTCGTCTGCTTCAATTTGGCAAGCGCGCGCCGCATCGAGAAAGCGAAGCCGGCGGTAAGCGCGCCGCGTCAACGTCCCGGCTTCGTAGTCGTCCCAATACCGGTCACATGCCTCTTTAAAAATCGGAAACCAAACGGAAAACGAAACGGGAGCGGCCGAAAAAAAGCGATGAAAACAATGACGGATGGCGGCGTGAAACGTCCGCTCATAGTCGATAAGTGTCTCATCCAAATCAAACCAAACGGCTTCCCACCGTTTCATCGTTGCCTCACGTGCGCAACATTTGCGAAACGAGAGCGCCGCGTACTGCAGGAATGTTGAGCGCAAACCGGATGAGCTGTTTTCGCAGCGGCGGAACGCGCAACGCCCAGTCGGCCATCCGGTAACGGTAACGGTAGGCAAGCCAGCCGGCGGCAATGGCCAATAGCGAGTACGACCATTTGTTCATTGGTGTTCCCCTTTCATCATATGATATGCTCGTTATTCTTTTTCCCTTTTTCTCTCCAATTATGAAGCGGATTGGTCAGCGTGCCAACACGAACGCAGCGGCAAGCACCGCACCGGCGATCGACAAAGCGTTGACCGCATCGTTATCAAGCCAGCGCCATCCTTTTACATGGATCGTCGTTCGTCCGCAATGCCATTTCCGCTCTGTAGCTGCCCCACATGCCGGACAGCGGTAAACGGATTGCCAGGCGGCGCCAAGCCATGTGTCCAACCAGCTGCCAAGCCAGCCGAACAGCGCAAGGGCTGACACCGGAGCAGCGTCAAGGAAGTGCGCGCCGGCGGCGGCGATCAATAGCGCCCCGGCAAGGGAAGCGGCCGTGCCAAGGAGCGTCACCGCCCCCGACGTGCCGGCTTCCACCGGCCGGAAACTCGGCCATGCCCGCGGCGGCCGTCGGCTCAAGGAGCCGATTTCCGACGCCCACGTGTCGGCGTTCGCTGCGGCGACAGCGACAACGAAAAGTGCATGCCAGGCAGGGTCAGGGCGAAACAACGCCAACAGCGCCAAAACGGCCGGCACCCCGCCGTTGGCGAACACTTGGACGGCATCACGCCCCCCGCTTTTCGCCAATTTTTCCGCCATCGCTGCTTTTTTCCGCTTCCCAACGTTGCTAAAGGCGCTGGAACTGGCAAAAAAGAGTCCGAACACCCATAATCCGCCCCAAGAAAAACCGCACCCGACCAGCGTGCCGATGACAACGGCTGCCGCCGCCCCTGAGGCGGACAGCGACCGCGACAACCATCCGCCGCCAGCCGCGATGGCCGAAACAGCAGCATACCCCCATTCATCGCCCACAATGAATGACTCCTTGATCGGTAATGATAAACCCTACCGGCACATCATGCTCCTCGACCGGAATATCGTCTACAACTTGAAACGAATAAGCAAGTGCCGCCGTCACTGCCGCACTCCCCGGCAAATATCGGTCGTAATACCCGCCCCCATAACCGATTCGGTAGCCGTTTTTGGTGAAACATACCCCCGGAACGATAATGAGATCAAACTCATCACGGCCGATTGCCACTGTTTGTTCTTCGATCGGCTCGAGCAGTCCGGCATACGCTTTCTCTAGTTGAGTGAACGACTGAATTTGCCGGAACGTCATCGTTTTCGTCAGCGGATTGCATTTTGGCACACCAACTTTTTTTCCTTCCCGCCAAGCTTGTTCGATGATCGGCACAGTATCCACTTCTGTCTCTCTCGCCACCGTGATGGCGATCACTTGCGCCTTTTGCCATTGCGGCCACTCGTATAAATACGCAGCGATTCGCCGGTCGTATGCCTGCTTTTCAGCACGTGAAAGGTGTCGAAGACGATCAAGCATACGACGGCGCAGTTCCCGTTTGTCATCCATCGTTCTCCCTCCTTCAACATAAAGACAAAAGCAGCAGGAATGACCTTCCTACTGCTTACTTCGTTTCGCGGTGCAACGTAACTTTGCGGTCCCGCGGGCAATATTTTTTCAGTTCGAGACGCTCTGGATTGTTGCGTTTATTTTTGGACGAAATGTAATTGCGTTCGCCACATTCCGTGCATGCCAATGTAATGTTCACGCGCATCTTTTTTCCCTCCAAACGTGCTTTATATAATCAGACCTTTCTATGATAGCATTTTTTCGCGGTGATTTCCACCTCTAAATTTCATCTTTTTCAATAAGACCGGCCACAAACATAGATCGATATGATATAGTGAAAGGGGGAGGGATGGACGATGGTAGAATACGCAATCATCGCTTTGGCAGCCTTATCAATTGTTTTGCTCATCATCTCGTTTTTTGCCAAAGACGAACTAAAACCGCTCGAAGAACAAATCGACCAGTTGACCGTTTCGTTGGCACAAGAAACGTACCAAATGAAAAAGCGACTGCAAGTCATCGAAGAGGAGCTGCTCATCCCCGAGCGCCGACGGCCGGCTTCACCCCGCCGCGGCGGAGCATTGTCGCCCACTGATCGGCGCGTCTTGTTTTTACATAAACAAGGGTTTCCGCTCGATGAAATCGCGCAAGAAACCGGCTTGACCGTTCCCGAAGTCGAGCGGGCCATAAGGAGATTGCAGCGATGAGAAAGCGGACGATGCGTTCTTTCGCCTTCGGCCTGCTTGTTTCGACGTCGCTCATCGGCACCGCATATTACACGTCCCCGCCGGCCGCACCGACCGAAACGGACGTCGAGGCGTTTCTTGAACAACATGGACTCGTCGCCGTCGCCAAGGACGAATACGACAAGCTCCTAAACGCCCAGTCGAAAGCACCGGCCGAACAACCGTCCAAGCAATCGGTGCAAACCGTTTATGTGTATCGCCTTGTCATTGAAAAAGGAGACACGCCAGAGGCGTTTGCCAAAGAGCTTGAGGCGGCCGGCATCATCCAAAGCGCTCGATCATTCAATGATTACTTGAAACAGCATGGGCTGACGCGTTCGATCCGCCCCGGTACTTACAACGTGCGCAGCGATATGGATTTTGCGGCAATCAGCCGCCTGATTGCCCGCCCATCATGAGACGAAAGGAGGCATCCACCAGGACGCCTCCTTAGTTTAGATCGTCAGTCGTTCAAATCGTAATGCTTCCCTTTGACAAGGTAAACGAGATGCTCGGCAATGTTGGTCGCATGATCCGCCATCCGCTCAATATACCGGGCGACAAGGGCAAGCACGTTCATTTGCGCCAGCGCCCCTTTATCTGTTTTCTCCATCTCAAGCAACGATCTCATCATCTCCCCATACTGCTCATCCACCCGGTGGTCCATATCGGCAATTTTTGCAGCCAGCGACGCATCTTCCTGATCGTACGCCGTCATGGCCGCTGATACCATGTCTGCCGCCAATTGATGCATCGATACTAGCGGACGGATATCCATGACAAACGGCTCGCCGCCGATACGGACGCACGCCTTGGCGATATTAACGGCAAAATCGGCGATCCGCTCGATATCGCTCGCGATTTTGATTGCGGCGATGACGCGGCGCAAATCGGTCGCGACCGGCTGCTGTTTCGCAATGAGCCACAACGCGAAGTCGTTCACTTCTTCTTCGAGCTTGTCAATGAAACCGTCTCCGTCAATGACGGCCATCGCCAAATGTTTGTTTTGCGTTTGAAACGCGTCAATCGCCTGTTGCAGCGCCACTTCCGTTAACCGCCCCATCTCGATCAGCTTGTCGTGCAGCGCCCGTAAATCATCAGCAAACTTTTCACGCATTCCAGGCTTGCCTCCTTTGTTTTTTATCCGAAACGGCCGGTAATGTAATCTTCTGTACGCCGGTCGGCCGGATTGGAAAACAACTTGTTCGTCTCCGCATATTCAATCACTTCCCCGTTCAAGAAAAACGCCGTTTTGTCGGAAATGCGGGCCGCCTGCTGCATGTTATGGGTCACGATAATGATGCTGTATTGTTTTTTCAACTCTTGAATAAGCTCCTCAATTTTCAACGTCGAAATCGGGTCGAGCGCCGACGTCGGCTCATCCATTAAAATAACGTCCGGCTCAATCGCCAAACAGCGGGCGATGCACAATCGCTGCTGCTGCCCGCCTGATAAACCGTAGGCATGATCGCGAAGCCGGTCTTTCACCTCATCCCAAAGCGCCGCCCCGCGCAAACTTTTTTCGACAATATCATCGAGCACTTTTTTATTGCGGATGCCATGAATGCGGGGACCGTACGCAATATTGTCGTAAATCGACTTCGGGAACGGATTCGGCTTTTGAAACACCATGCCGACTTGTGTTCGCAGTTGTTCAACCGGGTAGGACGGATCAAAAATGTTGCGTCCGCGGTAGGCGAGCTGGCCGGCAACGCGAACATTCGGCACGAGTTCGACCATTCGGTTCAACGTTTTAATATAAGTCGATTTTCCGCACCCTGACGGCCCGATAATCGCCGTCACCTCATTTTCATAAATCGTTAAATGAATGTGCTTCAGCGCATGATGTTCACCGTACCATAAGTTTAAATCTTTTGTCTCGTATACAACGCCTTTTGCCGTAACGTCCTCGGCCGTCGGCGTTGCCGCAGCCGATTCGACCAACGGCGAAAGCTTCGTTTCCTTTGTCTTTGTTGCCATCATCTGATCGGTCTCCTTTCGCTCTTTCCCGGATTTTTACGTTAAAATCGCTTTTGAAACTTGTTGCGAATCAATACCGCGACCGAATTCATCAAAATTAAAAAGACGAGCAAGACGACAATCCCGGCAGCCGCCACATGCTGAAACTCCTCTTGCGGCCGTCCTGTCCAGTTGTAAATTTGCAGCGGCATGACAGTAAACGTATCGAGCACGCTGCTTGGCAAATAGGCGATAAACGTCGGGATGCCGAGCACCACAAGCGGGGCTGTCTCCCCAATGGCGCGGGAAAGCGCCAAAATGGCCCCCGTCAGCATCCCCGGCAGCGCCGCCGGCAGCACTACCCGGCAAATCGTTTGCCATTTCGTCGCCCCCATGGCATACGAAGCCTCTCTCAATTGCTGGGGAACTGCACGGATCGCTTCTTGGGCTGCGACGACGATCACCGGAAGAACGAGCAAGCTCATCGTCAACCCGGCCGCCAAGATGCTGCGTCCGAGCCCAAGCTCACGGACAAAAACCGTGAGCCCCAACAAGCCGAACACGATCGACGGCACGCCAGCTAAATTGGAAATATTCGTTTGGATAAACGCGGTGAAGCGGTTTTTGCGCGCATATTCTTCCAAGTAAATTGCCGTCCCGACTCCTAAAATAAAGGAAACCGGTGCGACAATCATCATCAGCCAAAGGGAACCAACCAGTCCGGATTTAATCCCAGCTTCCTCCGGACGGCGCGAAGGAAAGCTGTTTAAGAAATCGCCATCGAGCCAGCCGATCGCCTGAATGATGACGCGGGATAATAATAACGCGAGAACAATGAGTCCAAAAATCGTAGCAACAAAAAAAATGGCTTGCAAGACGGCGTTTTGCGCCAGCCTTCCTTTCATTCGCTTCCAAACGAGCGGTTTGTCCAACTTGTTTTCCATGGTGTTCAATACTCCTCCCTCAACCGGTGGGAAATGTATTGCGCCAATATATTCATCAGCAGCGTGAAAATAAAGAGCGTCATCCCGACAGCGTAAATGCTGTAATAAATCGTCGTCCCATAGCCGGCGTCGCCGGTTGTCACCTGAACGATGTAAGCGGTCAATGTTTGAATCGATTGCGTAACATCAAACGTAAACTCCGGCGATGATCCGCCGGCCACCGCGACGATCATCGTTTCACCGACCGCCCGGGAAATGCCTAAAATAAACGAAGCAATCACCCCGGAAGCGGCGGCAGGAAGCACGACCTTAAGCGCCACTTCGAGCTTTGTCGCACCAAGGGCCAAGGCGCCTTCGCGAATGGAATTCGGGACCGCGCTCATCGCATCCTCCGACAGCGAGGCGATCATCGGGATGATCATAACCCCCATCACGAGCCCCGGGCTGAGCGCATTAAAAATATCGAGATCCGGAATGACGTTTTGCAATAACGGCGTCACGATCGTCAACGCAAAAAATCCGTACACGATCGTCGGAATGCCGGCCAACACTTCCAATGCCGGCTTAATGATGCGACGTGTCCGCTCCGATGCGTACTCGCTTAAGTAAATCGCTGAAGCAAGTCCGATCGGCACCGCGATCAACATCGCGATCCCCGTCGTCAACAACGTGCCGGTGACAAGCGGGGCGACTCCGAACGATCCTTGTTCCTCGTTCCAAGGAAGCCATTCTTTGCTCGTCACAAATTCGATGATCGACACACGGCGGAAAAATTCGATCGTTTCAAAAAGAAGGGTGAATAAAATCCCGAGTGTCACGAGCACCGAGAGCGCCGCCAATACAAAAAGGAGTTTCGGTGCAAGCTTTTCCATCCTTTTCGGCCAACGCTGCCGTTTTTGGTTTTCTTCAATCATCTTCCGAACCGAAAGCAGTTGCTCCTTCTTCGGAATGCTCATCATGCAAACCCCTTTCCGTCATCCTCCGACTCCTGTCACACGTATAGGCCGACAGGCAAAGCGAACCGTCGGCCTAGGCAAGCTTATTTCAATCCAGCCAATGTTTCCAATTGTTCTTTGTATTTATCCTCCGGCAAGCGGACGTAACCAACTTCTTCCGCCAAATCTCCGGCCGTTTCAAGCAAAAACTCCATATAGTCATACACTTGCGGTTTTTCTTTCAACGATTTGACGTTCACATACGTAAACAGCGGCCGCGAAAGCGGAGTGTACTTCCCGGTTTCAATCGTCTCGTTTGTCGGCTCGACTGGACCGTTGCCGCCATCAATCGGTACGACTTTCAGCTTATCTTTATTTTCAAGATAGTACGCATAGCCGAAATAGCCGATCGCATATTTGTCGCCTTCCACTCCGCGGACGAGGATGTTGTCATCCTCTGACAGCTGAGCCGTTTTCACGATCTCTTTCCCTTCCAAAATGACTTCATCAAAGTAGTCAAACGTTCCAGAGTCATGGCCTGGTGAGAAGAACTTGATTTCCTCATCCGGCCATTCCGGGCGGATATCCGACCATTTTTTCACGGTGCCATCTTCCGTCCACATTTTTTTCAACTCGTCAACCGTCAAATAGTCGACCCAGTCGTTTTCTTTATTGACAATGACAGAAAGACCGTCATAGGCAAGCTGAAACTCTTGGAACTCAATACCGTTGTCAGCAGCTGCCTGTTTTTCTTCCTCTTTGATTGGACGAGAGGCGTTGGAAAAATCGGTTTCCCCCTTCGTGAACTTTTCAAATCCGCCGCCCGTTCCAGAAACACCGACAGAGACTTTGACGTTTGGCTGTTCCATCATATATTCTTCAGCGGCCGCTTCCGCAATCGGAAAAACCGTCGAGGAACCGTCCATGATCACTTCGCCCGACAGTTCTTTCGCTGCGGACCCACCGTCCGCCTCATTTTCCTGCGCTCCATTTCCTCCACCACAGGCGGCAACGATCATCATCGTTCCGCCAAGTATACCCGACAACATCAGTCGTTTCCATTTGCTCATCTCTTTTCCCCCCGACCGTTTCGTTTTCTCTTACATGTCCTATCATAAATGGACGCTGTTAATAAGGTTTAAACGGAATGTTAAGATTGTGTAAACTCCAGCCTGACTGTTTTCACTCTCAGCATCCGTCCCTCCTTTTGCATCAATGACGTTTCCCGTCTTTGAAAAATAAAAAAGCTGATTCGATAGAAGAGGCTTCCTCTATCAAATCAGCTTCAGTTCATCAAGATTGTTCTGTTGCTTCAGTACCGTCGGCTGACGGTTGAACAGGCTCTTCGGCCATTCGCTTCGCCTTCAATTCAAAATAGGCGTCCAAAATGCGGCGGCCGATCCGGTTGTTAATGCCGTCGCTGTCCCCTTGCGTTGCCCACGGCACCACAACGGCAAACGACACTTGCGGATCGTTGTACGGCGCATACCCGACAAGCGTCAAATTGTAGGTCGGGTCATTGCGCCGGCTTTTGATCGGCCCGTCGTAAAACGCTTCAGCCGTGCCCGTTTTTCCGGCTGGCTTGTACGGGGCGCCGGCGAAATACGCATACGCCGTCCCGCCCGGCTCTTGCATGACGCGGCGGAATCCTTCCTGCACGCGCTCAATGTATTCCGTCTTCATATCGACGCGGTTTAAGACGACCGGTTCGAACCGTTTGACGACCCGGCCAGGCTCTTTTCCGTCAATGGACGGCTCGCGAATTTCTTTGACGAGCTGCGGCTTCATCCGGTAGCCGCCGTTGGCGATCGTCGAGACGTATTGCGCCAGCTGCATCGGCGTATACATGTCGTACTGGCCGATCGCCAAGTCAAGCAAAAATCCGCCGCGCGTGCTTTGCCCTTGGAAGCCGCCGAGTTCATTCGGCAAGTCAATGCCCGTTTTGACGCCCAAGCCGAATTGGCTGAAATAGTGGCGCATCGTTGCAAACGCCGCCGGATTGATGTTGAGCGGCTCACGCGGGCGGTATGTGCCGCCGCCAATGGCAATGGCGGTTTTAAACATGTACACGTTCGACGACTGTTTCAACGCCGTCAGTTCATTGATCGTCCCCATCGTTTTCCACGATTTTTTCACCGGAGTCCCTTTGATATACAACGGCTCGTCCTTGATATACGTATTTGGATGGAGCACTCCCGTTTGAAAACCGGTGAGGATGGTCGCCCCTTTCACCGCCGACCCCATCGCATAAGCGGACGTAATGTTGCCGATCGCAAAGTCGACAAACTCGCCATCGCGAAGCAGTTTGCCGGCCATCGCCAACACTTCGCCCGTTTTCGGATTCATCATGACGACAAACGCCCGGTCCAAGAGCGGCGAACGGCCTTTGCGCTTTGTCGCCAAAATTTCTTGCTGGATGATTTGCTCGACCTTTTGTTGCAGTTCGGCATCGATCGTCAGCACAAGGTCTTTGCCGCGCTCACCCGGATACACTTCCTCAACCGCCACGACATGGCCTGACTTGTCAACAACGTTTTTGATCTTCGCCTTTTTGCCGTGCAGCACTTCCTCATACTGCATCTCCAAATAGCTTTTGCCGACGCGGTCGTTGCGGCTGTAGTCGCGAGCCAAAAAGTAGTCGAGCCGCTCACGCGGGACACCTTCATCTTCATCGGTCACACTGCCGAGCACGGAGCGGAACGTGTTGTCATAAACGTACTTCCGGTCCCAGTCAACGGTCGTGTTGACCCCGGGAAGTTCGCTTAAATGTTCGCTGACGACCGCATATTCACGGTCGGTCACTCCTTTGCTTTTGACCGTCTGCGGCGTCAGCGCATAGCCGCTCTCCATTTCATGCTTAATGGCAATGACTTCAATCTCCCGCTTGGAGATTTGTGCCAAGTCTTCCTCTGTGATGCGGTCAAGCGTCCATTCGTACACTTTTTTGTCAATCTCTTTTTGCGTCAATCCTTGGTCGGCCAACCGCTTTTTTTCCCGTTCGCTCACCTTTTTTTTCGCCTCATCCGGACGAGTCAAAATCCAATAATCTTTCATATCGCGTTCCGTCACTTTTTCTTCTGCATCCGGAATATCGATATATCGGGCGAGCTTTCTGGCCACTTCCAATATTTCTTCCGGCTGCGTCGTTTTGGAACGCGTATACGTAATCG
The DNA here is from genome assembly GCF_052220245.1 of Geobacillus sp. BK01. Taxonomy (NCBI): domain Bacteria; kingdom Bacillati; phylum Bacillota; class Bacilli; order Caryophanales; family Anoxybacillaceae; genus Geobacillus; species Geobacillus sp. BK01. The sequence goes on along the minus strand of NZ_JBQPTH010000001.1, from coordinate 259,257 downwards.
CCTTTTGCGGTGTGTTGTCGACGATCACCCGGCCCGACCGATCATAAATTTTGCCGCGCGGCACCGGCGTGCTGACAATCTCATCTTGCGTCCGCTCGACTTCGCGCCGGTAATCTTCTCCGTACACGATTTGCACGACCCCAAGGCGCAAAATGAGCGCCGAAAACAACAAGAAGACAAAGAAAAACAAAATGTTTAAACGGATCGGCACTTGCGCCCGCTTTTTCCGCTTCATCCCCCGGTCCTCCTTTCTCTCTCCCTTATTGTAAAAGAAAAAGGTGGGCATGGCTAGGGAAAAACATGAGCAGCCCTTTTATGCCGACGGGCCGCCCCGTTCGCCGGCCAGTTTTGGCCGGAATAGGAGCGGCTCCCGCCGATCCCGCTCCGGACGGCCATCTGTGAAGCGAATGTGGCGGACGAACCAGTAAATCACTAAATGCCCGGCTCCACACACAAACATGAGTACACGAATGCCAATCTCTTCCCCGAAAAGTGTCAATGCCGCTAAAAAAGCGAAAATCGATACCATCCGCCCGGCGTTTAAAAACAGCTCGCGAACAACAATATACTCAACACGTGCTTCCGCTGATTTCCAGCTCCTCCCAATCACATCGAACGTTAACGATGAGTAAGGAACAAGCAAAATCGGATAGGCAATGGCGATCGTGACGGCATAAAGAAGAAGGCGCGGGTACGACGGGTGAAACACAATTAAAAAAATAGCTGCGTACAGCAAAAGGCCGCCCAATAAAATGGCTTTCATCCGGTATTCCCGCTTCATCAGCCGGGAAACAGCGTAATAGGCAACAAACGATGTAAACGAATTGACAAGCCCGTACTTGCCGAGCGCCCATTCGCTTTTTGAGGTGACATACACCAACACCGAAATAACGAACACAAACGATCCTTCGCGCAATCCTTGAAAAAAGTGGGCGTTCGTAATGAGCCGCCAATTCCGGTTTTCATTCCGTTCCTTTAAAATGCGGAGAAATAAATATTTTCCCGCTGCTGTACGGCGCTTGAGGAAAAAACTAAGCAGCACAGCGATAATAAATAAGCCAAGCGACAGCGAAAAAACGAGCGTATATCCTTTCAGACCCGCGAGCGACGAAATGATATAGCCGGCGGCAATCGGCCCGATCATGCCGGCAGATGACGTGAGCACCCCGAAAAAGCCGTTAAAAAAGTCGCGCGTTTCCGGCTCTGTAATTTCAAACGTCAGCACGTTAAACGCCAGCCAATAAAAACCATAGCCAACACCGAGCAATGCGCCGAGAACGAGCAAATATTGATGGGCGCTAGGGCCGACCAATAAAACGGTGATAAAAAAAACGGCTAAACACGACACACCAAGCCGTAAAATCAAAATGCGGTCGATCTGTTTCGCCAGCCGGCCGGCGAATATAAATGTCAGCGGCTGCATCGTGACGACCGCCAAATTATACAATGCCAAATCGCGGAAATCGCCGGTCTGTTTCCATAAATAAATGTTGACAAACGTATTGGACAGCGACACAGCAAGCGCATAAAACCCACCGATGCAAAGAAGCAGCAGCAAATCGCGGCTCACCCGTTCTTGGCCAGTCAATTTTTCGAATAATGACATCGTAAACTCCCCTTTTCGTCTATCCGGTAGTGTGGCCATTTCTGCCGCTGCTATGCACCCGGCATCAGCAAAAAGCGGGGCGATCGATTCGCCCCGCTTCATCCATTATTTCGCTTTTGCTTCACTGTAGCGTTTCGCCACTTCGTCCCAATTGACAACGTTCCAGAACGCGGCAATGTATTCCGGACGACGGTTTTGGTATTTCAAGTAGTACGCATGCTCCCAAACATCCAATCCAAGGATCGGTGTTTTGCCTTCCATGATCGGCGAATCTTGGTTCGGCGTGCTTGTGATTTCCAACTCGCCATTGTTGACGACAAGCCACGCCCAACCGGAACCGAAACGGCCGGCCGCCGCTTTTGAAAATTCGTCTTTAAACGCGGCAAAGCTGCCGAATTTTTGGTTGATGGCATCAGCGAGTTCGCCTGTCGGCTCGCCGCCGCCGTTTGGCGACAAAATCGTCCAGAAAAGCGAATGGTTCGCATGGCCGCCGCCGTTGTTGCGCACCGCTGTACGGATGCTTTCCGGAAGGGCTTCCAAATTGCTGAGCAATTCTTCGAGCGATTTGTTTTGCAAATCCGCCTGCCCTTCGAGCGCCGCATTCAAATTCGTCACATATGTGTTATGGTGCTTCGTGTGATGGATGTTCATCGTTTCTTTATCGATGTGCGGCTCCAAGGCATCATACGCATACGGTAATGCCGGCAATTCAAATGGCATCCAAATCTCCTCCTTTTATCCTCATTATGTAAGCGGGCGCTGACCACCCGTCCAAAATTAGCTTACCAAAATTACCACAATGTTTCAATGTATTTGCTTGCCTGCTGGTTTCCAAAAAACGCTCAAAGTTGAATTCCGTTGACGCCGCATATACAATGGAAATGGAGAAAAAGAAAGGTGTGTCCATGATGAATGTATTCACCCAAATTTGGAAAAGTTTGTACTCCCCCAAAGATATTGCCCGCTTCCGCTTTCAAGGAATCGGCAAAACGATCGGCTATGTGTTTTTACTTACATTTTTATCCATCCTTCCAACCTTGTCCTATGCTTCCGTATCGCTCGTTGAAGGTGTCCGCACAACAGGCGCCTTGTTGCGCGACGACTTGCCGCCTTTTTCGATTGAAAACGGCGAGCTTCGCTCAGCGGCGGCTGAACCGATCCATATTGACCAAGGCGGGTTTACGATCATTTTTGACAGCACGGGTGAAGTGACGAGAGAAGAAGTGGAACGGTTTCCGAACGCCATCGCGTTGTTGAAAAATGAAGCGGTGCTCGTTGCCAGCCACCAGGCGCAACATTACAGCTATGCCGCATTTCCAGATGTGGTCATTACTGACGAAGACGTGCGTGCGTTTATCACCAGCTTGCAGTCGCTTCTGCCGGTGCTCATTCCGCTTTTTGGGCTCGTGTTATACGTGCTCGCATGTGCAGGAAAATTTATTAGTGTGTGCCTGCTCGCTTTTTTCGGCCTTATTTTTGCCGGCATGTTGGACAAAAAGCTTCGCTACCGTCATACATGGATCATGTCAGCCTATGGCATTACGTTATCGACCGTCTTTTTTGCTTTGATGGAAGCCGTCCAAACGATCGTGCCATACGGCATGTTTATTCATTGGTTCGTTTCGCTCGCCGTTCTCTTTTTGGCGGTGAAGGAAGTTCCTGCCTCAGCCTAGCGAAACAGCTAGCCGCCAAGGAGTTCCTTGGCGGCTTTTTATCCGGCCGTTTCAAACTGTTTCACGCTTTGCCTCAACGTTTGGCCGAGCTCAATAAGCTCAAGCCCGATTCGATACATCGCCTTCATATCTGTTGTTTGTGTGTGGGAAGAATGAAGCATCTGTTCAGCGCTTGCCAATGTTTGTTGGGCCGTTGATACGAACGAAATGGTTGCCTGTTCCATCGGAGGAACCGAATTTGCCAACTCTCCCATATGTCGTTTCATACCCTCGATCTTCTCTGTCACAACTGCAATCTCCCTTAGCAATTCCTCGAGGGAACATTTCGAGCGGTACGCTGTCTGCATATACGTAGAAAAACGTTCGGAAACGAGCATGCCTTGCTTCGTTGTCGCGATGATGACATCGACCATCTCTTCCGTTGTTTTCGCAATCGACTCAACCGCTTTTCCTGATTGCTCCGCTAACCGCCTTATTTCTTTCGCCACGACAGCAAACCCTTTTCCAGCTTCTCCTGCTCTCGCCGCTTCAATCGTTGCGTTCAAAGAAAGATATTTCGTTTGCTCGGCGATCGTGCGAATCACTTGCACGATGTTGGCAACGGACGATGAGTAGCTCTCAACCTTTTTGACGGCGCCGGCCATTTGGGCAATTTCCTGCTCGAGTGCCTGAATGGACTGCGTCAGTTGCTTAATTTGTCTTCCCCCTTCCAAAGCAGCCGTATTCATATGTTGGGAGCTTTCTTGGATCATCTCCATCTGGTCAGTGACTTGCACCATATCCTCTTTCATTCGCTGAAAGAAAGTAATCGTTGCGTCTGAAGAAGATGCCGTTTCCGCAGCACCGCTTTTCACCATTCCGACTGCTTCCATTAATTCCTGATTACTCTCCACTGTCTTTTTAGATACTGTTTTTAATTGCTCGCCTTTATCCGAAAGCTGTTCTGTTGTAACCGATATGCGATAAATCATCTCCCGCATATTGCGAACCATCTGTTGGAAACTGGCGGACAACGATTGAATTTCCCGGGTGCGGGAAATGATGGACAGGTCGCTGCTCAAATCTCCATTCGCCACCTTTTTCATCGCTCGCTGAAGGCTGACGATAGGTGCTATCACCGTTCGGACAAACGCGATGATGACCAATGAGGCCGCACATGCGCTGATCAATGTTGCCGCCAAAATAAAAACAGCCATTTGGCGCACAGCCGTCATGTATGAACTTGTAGGCACAGCAATAACATAGATTCCTTTTAATTCCTGTATATTCCGGTAAACAAGTGTATAATCTTTTCCATTTATAACGGCATAGGAAATCCCATTTCTTTTCTTTTTCATATGTTCGGTGAGCGTCTCCGGAAGCAAAAGCTGTGAGCGCCGGCTTATGTAGAATGGGCGAACCGTTTCAGCAACGAGAAAAAATTCAGCCGGCACCCCATCTTGCATCAATTCGGCTTGTTGCTTGCGGACGCCCTCGTTCACCCGCTCCATAAACTGTTCTTGATCCCCTATGTACATAAATAAAAGGTTTTGCACCAGTTCATACATCATATCCGTTTCCCGCTCAAGGCGTTGCTCAATCGCTTGCATTGTCTCCTTTTTGGCTTTCGCATACGATACTGCGCCAACCAGTCCAACTGAGATGGCTACAATGCCGACAAATAAAATGATTAACTGGTTTTGCAACTTCATCTCTCTTCGTGTTTTTTTCATGCTCGTCCCCCTCCTTCTCCCATTATGTCGGCCAACTATTAAGCCCGTGTAAATACTTTGTAATTTTTTTGAATTGTTCTCATATTTCACGCGGACAAGCATACATTTCATAAAAAAAGCGGTGGAGGAATCATGAAAAAGTGGCTGCTTGTTTGCATAGCTGTCCTTGTCGGCTATATCGCCTACCGGGATCTGACAACTGGAACACTTCCGGCGTCATCGGAGCCGCTGATCGCTGAAGAAGGGATCAGCAGTCCCACGTACAAGACGGTCAAAATCAAAGCCGGAGACACGCTTTTGTCCATCGCCGAACGTGAACAGCAAGGACCGCTTCCCGTGCCGATCGAAACGTTGATCCGCGACTTTGAAAAGCTGAATCCCGGCACAAAGGCAACCGCCTTGCAAATTGGAAAAGTATATAAAATCCCGACATATAAAAAATAAGCGTAGTGTATTTCTTGTCAATGCATTGTCACTATTGATAAACTTAGGGCAGAACAGCATTTGGTTTAAAGGAGCGAATGTTCGTGGGTGACATAATCCATCGTTCAAAAACGCGGCCCGTCCGCGTCGGTCCGCTGACGATCGGCGGCAGCAATGAAGTGATTATCCAAAGCATGACGACGACGAAGACGCACGATGTCGAGGCGACCGTAGCCCAAATTCACCGGCTTGAAGAAGCGGGCTGCCAAATTGTCCGGGTCGCCTGCCCGGACGAGCGGGCGGCTGATGCCATACCAGAGATTAAAAAACGAATTAACATCCCGCTTGTCGCCGACATTCATTTTGACTATAAATTGGCGCTAAAAGCGATCGAGGGGGGCATCGATAAAATTCGCATCAACCCGGGCAATATTGGACGCCGGGAGAAAGTCGAAGCGGTCGTCAAAGCTGCAAAAGAACGTGGCGTACCGATCCGCATCGGCGTGAATGCCGGATCACTCGAGAAACGGATTTTGGAAAAATACGGATACCCGACGGCCGACGGCATGGTCGAAAGCGCCTTATACCATATCCGCATTTTGGAGGAACTCGATTTCCACGATATTATTGTTTCGTTAAAAGCATCTGATGTGCGCCTCGCTATTGAAGCGTACGAAAAAGCGGCGCGCACATTTGACTACCCGCTTCATGTCGGCATTACCGAGGCGGGGACGCTTTTCTCTGGCACGATCAAAAGCGCTGTTGGACTCGGCGCTATTTTAAGCAAAGGGATTGGCAATACGATCCGCGTTTCCTTAAGCGCCGATCCGGTCGAAGAAGTGAAAGTGGCGCGCGAGATTTTAAAAACGTTCGGGCTGTCGTCCAATGCGGCGACGCTCATTTCCTGCCCGACGTGCGGGCGGATTGAAATCGACTTGATCAGCATCGCCAATGAAATCGAGGACTATATCGCCAAAATCAAAGCGCCGATCAAAGTGGCTGTGCTCGGCTGCGCGGTCAATGGCCCGGGCGAAGCGCGCGAAGCCGATATCGGCATTGCCGGCGCCCGCGGTGAAGGCCTGTTGTTTCGCCACGGCAAAATTGTCCGCAAAGTGCCGGAAGAGCAGATGGTCGAAGAACTAAAGAAAGAAGTCGACAAGCTGGCTGAGGAATATGTTGCAAAACAAAAGGAAAAAGAGGCTGCCCTTAAAGGCAGCGCCACAGAGTAAACGAGGGCGCGTCCCGAAGGACGGCTGCAAAAAAGGGCGTCCCCGACTGGGGACACCCTCGCTTTTTTTACGTGTAAAACGGCATAATAAACAGGCGGACGAGAATGGCGATGACGCCGATCCCGATGGCCCATGCCCCGAGCGTTTCCGCTCCGCGCCGGCGTGCGATAAAACCGACAATAATGCCGGCCGCCCCTAACAAAATCGGCCAAATAAACAAGGCGATGATGGACAACGCCAAGGCGAGCCATCCAAGCCCGGCACCGCCAGCGCGTTCTTCGTCCCGCCCATCGCGGCGGCGGATCGGTTCGGCGACCTCCGCCGCTGTTTCTTCCATGAAATTGCGCTCTGGTTCCTCTTTTCCGATCGATTGCACGTACCTTTCGTTATACGTGCGCTCGCGGTCATCTGCCATATGCTTCCCTCGCTTTCCTAAAGTAAGGAGCATTCTTAGTATGGGAAACTGGTGTCATTATTATCAGTGTGAATATTTTCTAAAAGGGGGATGGAACGATGAAGCACCGGCTCGGAATCGACATCGACGGCACGGTTACGTGTCCGAGCACGTTCATTCCGTATTTAAATGAGTCGTTTGGCAAGCAGCTCGCCTTATGCGACATTACGCAGTACAATTTGGCGCCGCTATACGGGGCAACGGAAGAGGAAATGGACCGCTGGATGGAGGAAAATGAAGCGGGCATTTATGAACGCGCTCCCCTGGCCCGCTATGCACTTGAGGTAATCGACAGTTGGAAAGACAAATACGAGCTGTTTTACATCAGCGCCCGCGGCCGCCATTTGTACAAGCTCACCGAGCGTTGGTTTCAGCGACATGGCGTTCATTACCACCATATTGAACTGATCGGTTCCCATGATAAAGTCGCCGCCGTCCGCCGATACAAGCTGGCCGCCTTTTTTGAAGACAAATACGATAACGCTTGCGAGATCGCGGAAACATGCGGCATTCCGGTCCTTTTATTCAACACCCCGTACAATCAAGGCCCGCTGCCGGAGAACGTTATCCGCATTAAAAACTGGCTCGAAGCAAAGCGGGAAATAGAGCGGCGTTTACAGCCATAAAAAACATCTCCCACCTCATAATGGGAGATGTTTTTGGCATTGCGGACACGTGCCGTAAATTTCAAATTTATGGTCGTCAATCTCATAGCCGTCGAGCTGCGCGGCAATCTTGTCCATTGGACATACGTCAATATCCTTTGTTTTCCCACACCGGATGCAAATAAAATGGTGGTGATGGCGGCGGGCATCACAGACAAAGCGGAAATGTTTTTCACCGGACAGCTCGGTCATTTCCAAAATGCCGAGCGCGGCAAAGAGCGATAAATTGCGGTACACGGTGTCAAAGCTTAAGCCCGGATACGTAGGGCGAAGCGCTTCAAGCACCTCTTTCGCGGTCAAGTATTTATCGCGGTCGGCAAACAGCTCAAGCATTTGTTTCCGTTTTTCAGTATATTTAAATCCCTTTTCTTTCATTAACTGCAACGCTTCGCCGATATTCATCACTACCGTCCCCTTTTCCATTTTTTCCATCCCAATACGAGAAGCAAGATGGCAACGGCCAACATGACGATTGTCCCGCCTGGCGCCCAATTGAGCTCGTACGCTGCCAACAGCCCGACGATCACCGCCAGCTCCCCGAAGATAATGGAAAATGCGATCGCCTGTTTAAAACTTTTGGCGATACGAATGCTCGCCGCCACCGGCAGCGTCATGAGCGAAGAAACGAGGAGCACACCGACAATGCGCATCGACGCCGCGATGACGAGAGCGACAAGCACAATGAACAAAAAGTGAATGAACTTGGCGCGAACGCCGGAGACGCGGGCGTACTCTTCATCAAAGGAAAGAAGAAACAGCTCCTTATAAAATGCGAAAATGACGGTGGCGGCAATCACAGCGACAGCGGACGCCGCCCAAACGTCAGTGCTGCTCACAGCGCTGACACTGCCAAACAAATATGAAAACAAATCGGTATTAAATCCGTTAGCGATCGAAATCAAAATGACGCTCAACCCAATGCCGGTCGATAAAATAATCGGAATGGCGAGCTCTTCATAATGACGGTAAACAGCGCGCAACTTCTCAATAAGCAGCGAGCCGACAACGGAAAAGCCCATTCCAATGTAAAGCGGATTCCAACCAGCGGCGGCCGGCATCGATTTCCCAAGCAGCAGCCCGGCGGCGATGCCAGCAAGCGTCACATGACTTAGCGCATCCGCGATGAGCGACAGCCGCCGAACAACGATAAACACCCCGAGCAGCGGCGCGGCAAATCCGGTCAAAATACCGGCCAAAAACGCGTTGCGCAAAAATTCATATTGCCATAAGGCTTCCCACACGTGTCATTCCTCCACAATCAACCGTTTTCGTTTCGTTCGTTAATGCCGGTGGGAGAGAACGTGAAGCGGATGGCCGTAAAACCGGGAAATCGTCTCGTCGCCGAGCTGTTCGAACTCTTCGGCATTTCCATGAAAATAGAGACGTTTGTTTAAGCAGGCGATATGGGTGACGCGTTCTGTAATCGTCCCAATGTCGTGCGTCACGAGCACAAGCGTCAACCCCCGGCGGTTCAAATCGCCAAGCAGCTCATAAAACTCGTGCACATGGCGGGCATCAACGCCGACAGTTGGCTCGTCTAAAATCAACAAATCCGGCTTGCTCGCCAGCGCGCGGGCGATAAACACCCGCTGTTGCTGGCCGCCTGACAACTCGCCGATATTGCGCTTCGCCAAGCCGCGCAAACCAACCGCCTCGAGCGCCGCTTCGACCGCGCGGCGGTCTTCTTTCGTCAACAGGCGGAACAAGCCACGTTTGGCTGTCAGCCCGCTTGCCGCCACTTCCTCGACGGTCGCCGGGAAACCGCGGTTAAAGCTGTTCGCTTTTTGCGACACAAAGCCGATCCGATGCCATGCCCGAAACGACTCGATTGGCTCACCGAACAGCAAAATGCGGCCGCGGTCCGGTTTTAGCAGCCCCAACATACATTTAAGCAGCGTCGACTTTCCCGAGCCATTCGGACCCACCAATCCTAAAAACGCTCCTTTTGGCACGGCCAAATGGACGTGTTCAAGCACTTCCTCTTTCTCGTATCGGAACGATACATCCTCGATTTGCACGACAAGCCTGTTTTCCATGGCCGTTCTCCCCTACTAATTCAGAATCGTTACGATTTATGCTCATGTGCAAGTATAGCCGATCATGCCCATTTTGTAAACCTTAATGAATGGCCGATTTAAAACGAGCGCCGCGCACTTCATGCGTCGCCATAATCGTAATGAATGCACTCGGGTCAATTTCATTCACAATCGATTTTAACTTTGTCACTTCTAGACGCGTCACAACGGCATAAATGATTTCTTTTTGCTCGTCCGTATAGCCGCCTTTGCCAAGCAACTTCGTCGTCCCGCGGCCGAGGCGGTGCAAAATGGCATCAGAAACCTCCTCGTAATGATCGGTGACAATAAAAGCAGCCCGCGTTTCATCAAGCCCTTGGATGACCGCGTCGATCGTTTTGGAAGCAATATAGTACGTCATGACCGAATACATGGCCGGCTCGATCCCAAGCACAAACGCCGCCCAACCGAAAATAAACACGTTGACAAACATGACGAACTCGCCAACGGAAAACGGAATTTTTTTGGTTAATAAAATCCCTAAAATTTCTGTTCCATCCAATGATCCGCCATGGCGAATGATCAACCCGACGCCAAGCCCGAGCGTCAAGCCGCCAAAAACAGTGGCTAAAATCGGCTCGGTCGTCAGCGGAGAAAAATGATGAAGCGCCCGTTCAGCACCCCCGAGGATGACAACGCCTAAAATTGTCGACCACATAAACGTTTTGCCGATGTGTTTGTAGCCGAAATACATAAACGGAGCATTCAAGAGGATGACTAACGTGGCAAAATTGAGCAGCCGCCATTCATCGGGAATTACATAATCAAGAATAAGCGATACGCCGATAATGCCTCCATCGATCATTTTATTTGGAACGAGCAACCGCTCAATAGCAAATGCCGCCAATGCGGCGCCGATGGCGATCATCACCATCCGGTACAATATGCGGTTAAACGGCTCTTTTTTATGCTGTTTTGTCGCCAAACTCCCACCCTTTCCCTTTTACTTTCATTTCCATTATACCATACACCCCTTTTCCGTTCACGTCATATGATGGAACAGAAACAAGGAGGGGGCTGCCATGAACCTTTACCAACAGCTCGTGAAACAAAAGTTAAAAACGATCACCCCGGAAGAACTCGTTGCGTACAGCCAAGATTACGGATTGCCAATTACAGTCAGTCAGGCAAAAAAAATTCTTCATCTCGCTCGAACGAATGACATTAACGTCTTCGACCCGCAAGAGCGGAAAAAATGGGTGCGCGAGCTGGCGAAAATCACCTCGCCGGAAATCGCTAAAAAAGCAAACGAACTGTTTTTAAAATTTGTACAAAAAAAATAAAAAGGGCGGAATGCCCTTTTTATTGCGCGTCAGCCACAATTTTCTCACGCAACTGATCGTCAAACGCCTGTGCCCGAAGCATCGCAATTTCATGCTTGTATGGCGGCTTTTTGTTGTTTTTCTCCTCGCCGACATACGGCGTTTCTAAAATTTTTGGAATATCCTCCAACTGTGGATGATGGACGATATAATTGAGCGCAGCAAACCCGATATGGCCGAAACCGATGTTTTCGTGGCGGTCTTTGCGGCTGCCGCGCGGGTTTTTGCTGTCGTTAATGTGCAGCACTTTCAAGCGCTCAAGACCGATAAGGCGGTCAAATTCGTCAAGCACACCGTCAAAGTCGTTCACAATATCATACCCGGCGTCATGCGTATGGCATGTATCAAAGCAGACGGATAGCTTGTCATTATAGGTGACGCCATCGATAATATGTGCCAGCTCTTCAAACGTGCGCCCGCATTCCGACCCTTTGCCGGCCATCGTTTCAAGCGCGATTTGCACGGTCTGTCCGCGCGTCAGCACTTCGTTCAGCCCGCGGATGATTTGCCGGAGTCCGGCCTCGGCTCCGGCGCCGACATGGGCGCCCGGGTGCAACACAAGTTGTTTCGCCCCGATCGCTTCCGTCCGCTCGATTTCGGCGCGCAAAAAATCAACGCCAAGCGCAAACGTATCGCGGTTTGTCGTGTTTCCAATATTGATGATATACGGGGCGTGAACGACGATCTCCTCAATGCCGTGCGCCGCCATATGTTTTCGCCCGGCTTCGATATTCAGCTCCTCGATCGCTTTGCGTCTCGTGTTTTGCGGCGCCCCGGTGTAAATCATAAACGTATTCGCCCCGTAAGAAACGGCTTCTTCACTGGCAGCAAGCAACATGTTTTTGCCGCTCATCGACACGTGTGAACCGATTTTTAACATTTTCTTCTCTCCCTTTTTCTTTTGTTCAGAGCAAAGGCTACGATTTTTTGAAGCGGTCAAGCCGCTTTTTCTTCCTCTCGAGCTCGGCACGCAGCTTTTTCTTATAGCCCGGCTTCACTTTCTTCGCCTTTTTCAGCCTAGCGACCACCGGTGCCAGTTCATCTTCCTTCTCGCCAGCCCGCTTGCCCCGCCGGTTCCACGGAGGAAGCTCCTTCCATTCGCCGCGCACGAGATCGCGATGAACAAATGAAATCCCCATTTTTTCCAATCTGGCAATCGCGTCTTGATCGCCCGGTTCGTAAATGGTGGCCGCAATGCCGCTATAGCCGGCGCGCGCCGTCCTTCCGGCACGGTGAATATAAAACTGCAAATCATCGGGCAGCTCATAGTTGATGACATGGCTGACCCCTTCGATGTCGATGCCGCGCGCAGCCAAGTCGGTGGCAACCATGTATTGAAACTCGAGCTCGCGAATTTGGTTCATCATCTTTTTTCGCTCGCGCGGGGTCAAATCGCCATGCAGCACACCGACTTTCAGCCCTTGCTCCGCAAGAAGGTCGGCGACTTCATCCGCCCTCTTTCTCGTATTAACGAACACAATAGCTAAATACGGATTGTAGCTGACAAGCACATCGTAAAGGAGCTTGACTTTTTCGCGCCCGCGCAGTGGAATGAGCACATGCTCAATGTTTTCATTCGCCGCTTGTTTCGGCTCAATCTGGACGAATGTCGGGTTTTCCATATATTTTTTCAAAAACGGCTTCAGCTTTTCTGGAATCGTCGCCGAAAAGACGAGCATTTGCAACTCTTTTGGCATTCGAGCGGCAATTTGGTCAACGTCGGTGATGAAGCCCATATCGAGCATTAAATCGGCTTCATCGACGACAAGGGTGCGCGCCGTATGCACATCAAGCGCCTGCTCGCGAATGAAATCGTTAATGCGCCCCGGGGTGCCGATGACAATGTGCGGCTGCACATGGAGCTTTTCGAGCGCTTTTTGCTTATCCGTCCCGCCGATGAAGCAGCGAGCAACAATCGTCCGGTCTTTCGGGCAAAATTTCGTGATCTTTAACGTTTCATGATAAATTTGCGTTGCCAACTCGCGCGTCGGTGCTGTGATGACCGCCTGTACTTCCGCACGCTCCGGGGCGATCTTTTCGATGATTGGCAATAAATAAGCATGTGTTTTTCCCGTCCCGGTTTGCGACTGACCGACCATGCTTTCGCCGCGCAACGCCCCCGGAATGATGCGTTCTTGAATTTCCGTTGGTTTATAAAAACGAAGCGCTTGAATGGCTTCGATGATAAACGGTTGAAACGAAAAACGGGTAAACTGCGTTTCCGCCATTAATCCACAACTCCCTTCTGCATGCGCCGCCTCGTTCGCTTCACCATTATAGCGAATGTCGACGGACGGCTGCAACTAAAGACAAAAACAGCAGGAAAAACCTTTCCCGTCTTGCCCGCATATTTTATGAACGAGGACGATTGTTCATCCACATAACAGAAAGGAGGCAACTGCCATGAGTGCCATGAGATACGGCCGACCCCCGATGATGCCGTCCCCTTTCACCGGCACGCCGCCCGCCCCGTTCGCCCGCATGCCCGCCGGCGTCCCCCGCCCTGGCAGCGGAGGCGGTCTGCTAGCCCGTTTGTTTTCGCGCGGACAGGCGCCGTTCGCCGCTCCGTCCCCGTGGGGATTGCCGCTGTTGCAAAATACGGCAGCCAATGCCACCACGGCGGCGAACACAAGCGGCGGATTCATCGGCATGTTAAATAACGTGCAAAAAATGCTCGGCATTGCGCAAAATGTTATGCCAATGGTGCAACAATATGGTCCGCTCATCCGTAATCTTCCCGCCATGATCCGCATTTTCCGCGAGCTGAAGCCGGCCGATGAAGAAGAGGGGGAAACAAAGCCGGCAAAAAGCGCACCAGCAAAAGAAGCGAAGCAAAAACCGGCCGCGCAGGCAGTCAAAAAGCGCACCGTTCCGCAGGCCAAGCGCGAGGAGCCGCGGGAAAAACAGACGCCGGCCGCGCCGAGACCATCGACTCCGAAACTGTATATCTAGCCTCTCTCCCGCCCTGGCCATGTTTGCCGTTTGGGGCGGATATTCTTTGTCTTCTCCTCTTCTCTCCGATATAATGGAAAGTGAAAACCGCCGCACGGTCGGCGGCAGGGAGGGAAAACGATGGAAGTGATTAAAATTACCCCGCGTGGGTATTGCTATGGGGTTGTTGATGCGATGGTCATCGCCCGCAATGCGGCGTTAGACCCGTCATTGCCGCGGCCGATTTACATCCTCGGCATGATCGTCCATAATAAGCACGTCACAGACGCATTTGCTGAAGAGGGCATCATTACGCTTGACGGGGAAAATCGGCTTGAAATTTTGGAAAAAATCGACCGGGGTACCGTGATTTTCACCGCCCATGGCGTGTCGCCGGAGGTGAAAAAACGGGCGCTCGAAAAAGGGTTGGTGACAATCGATGCGACATGTCCGGACGTGACGAAAACGCACCGGCTCATCGAACAAAAACTCGCTGATGGCTACGATATTATCTATATCGGCAAAAAAGGGCATCCGGAACCGGAAGGAGCAGTTGGCATCAATCCCGAGCGCATTCATCTCGTCGAAACGCCCGATGATGTCGAGCGGCTTTCTCTCAAAAACGAGCGTCTCATGGTCACCAACCAAACGACGATGAGCCAATGGGATGTCGCTGATATTATGGCGAAAGTGAAGGAAAAATACCCGCACGTGGAAATGCATAAAGAAATTTGTCTCGCGACCCAGCTTCGCCAAGAAGCGGTTGCCGAACAAGCGAAGCAAGCCGACGTGACGATCGTTGTTGGCGACCCGCGCAGCAACAATTCGAACCGTCTTGCCCAAGTGTCCGAAGAGATTGCCGGCACGAAAGCATACCGCATCGCCGATGTAACGGAAATTGATATCAATTGGATTAAAAAGGCGAAAAAGGTGGCGGTCACCGCCGGCGCTTCCACCCCGACACCGATCACGAAAGAAGTGATCGACTTTCTGGAGCAATTCGATCCGAACGACCCGGCAACATGGCAACAAGAACGGAAAGTGCCGCTGCAAAAAATCTTGCCGAAGGTGAAAACAAAGAAAGAAGAGTGACAATCTCGTTCATAAACGGAGGCTATCCTGGACAAACGGTTGACCCGCTTGCAGGACAGCCTTTTTCGTTTGTCGCTTAGATGAACTGAAACGGATCGGTATGGACGCTGGAGGCGATTACGTCTGTTTCCCACTGCCGCTTCGCGAGCTCGGCGGTTAGATAGCGGGCAACGCCTTGTTTCATGACTTTTTCAACGTTATGGCCTGGGTCGACGAGATGGAGACCGAGCGCCTGAGCATCGTGGGCGGTATGATAATACACATCCCCGGTCACATACACGTCGGCACCGGCCGATGCGGCGGCAGCAACAAACTTGTTTCCGTCCCCACCAAGCACCGCCACCGTCTGCACAAGATCATCCAACCGGCCGACAACGCGGACCGCTGGGATAGAAAATGCCGTTTTCACTTGTTCGGCAAAGGCACGCAGCGTCACCGGCTGCGGCAGCCGGCCGATGCGCCCGAGCCCGAAGCGGCGCCCTTCATTGTCAAGCGGATAGATGTCATACGCTACTTCCTCATACGGATGAGCGGCGAGCATCGCCTCCATTACTTGACTTTCCAACGAAGCAGGAACGATCGTCTCGATGCGCACTTCCTCCACTTCTTCAAGCCGCCCTTGCTCACCGATAAACGGCTCGGCCCCTTCTTCCGGCAAAAACGTTCCGATGCCGCGGCTGTTGAACGTACAATGACTGTAACGGCCAATATGGCCGGCGCCGGCATCCCCTACGGCCGTCCGCACCGCCTCAGCGTGGCTCACCGGAACATAGACGACAAGCTTTTTCAACGCTTCCGTATAGGTTGGCACAAGCACGTCCGTTTCATTCAGACCGAGCGCTTCGGCGAGCCAGTCGTTCAATCCGCCAAAAGCGACATCCAAGTTCGTATGAGCAGCATACACGGCAATGTCATGCTTGACGCATGCCGCGATCATCCGTCCGTGCCCGTCATCGGTCAATAGCTGCTGCAGCGGACGATATAGCGGCGGATGGTGAGCGATAATTAAATCGACCTGTTGATCGACAGCTTCGGCGACAACGTCTTCAAGCACGTCAAGGGCGACCATGACTTTTTTGACCGGCTTGTTCAACGTCCCGATTTGCAGGCCGATCCGGTCTCCCTCCATGGCTAACGGTTTCGGAGCGAGCTGTTCGACAAGCTGAATAACCTCGTAGCCGTACGGAATGCGGCTCATAGCAACGCCTCCTCTACCAATTGGACTTTTTTCTCCAGTTCGCGCTTTTTCTCCCGCGCCGCTTCACTTTCTCCCTTTTCCGCTAAATCAGCGATAATCCGCTTCCAATGCCGGAGTTCACGCTGCCATTTTTCACGGAACACCTCACTGTTTTCTTGGCGCAAAAACGGGCCTAAAAGCAGTTCCGCCTCCAAATGGCGATACGGTCGTCGGGCGTCGCCGCGCTCGGCGACAAGCACTTCGTAAATTTGCCCGTCCTCTTTCAAAATGCGCTCAGCCGTCAGCTCCCACCCGTGGTCAAGAAGCCAGCGGCGGACAAGCTCGGCCCCGATGTTCGGCTGCAAAATGAGCCGTTTTACGCCGGTCAGCTTTTCTTCCCCCTCGTCTAAAATACGGGCAATAAGAGCACCGCCCATGCCGGCGATCGTGATGCAATCCACTTCCCCGTGGTCGATGACGGCCAGCCCGTCCCCCTTGCGCACGGAAATGAGATGGGAAAGCCCGGACTTTTCCACTTGCTGCCGTGCTGAGCGGAGCGGTCCATCCGCCACTTCGCCGGCAATGGCTTTGGACGCATAGCCGCGCAAGCAGGCATAACAAGGCAAATAGGCGTGATCCGAACCGATATCAGCGAGCACCGCCCCTTTCGGGATGAAGGAAGCGACCGTTTCGAGCCGTTTTGATAGGTGAAATTCGTTCATGATTCCTTAATAACGAAACCAACCTTCCCTAAGCTGCCATACGAAGGCGGCCCGCATTCCCCTCCTTTCTTTTTCCAATTTCATGCCCCTTTATTGTACTACTCGAACGTTCTCCTATGTATGCTCACACGAAAAAGCAAGGAGCTGCCCGGTTCGAAATGATAAAACATCCCTTCGCCAAAGGCAAAGGGACGCCAATCATCATTATTTTAAGCCGGCCAGCCATTTCGTCATCGCATCGAGGTTGTCAGCCGGCACCAACCCGCCCGGCATGCCGCCGCGGCCGTTTTGGAGAACGTCTTTAATTTGGTCGGCCGACAGCCGTTCGCCAACTCCTTTTAACGCCGGACCGACGCCGCCTTCATAGCTTTGGCCGTGGCAGCTGGCACACGTTTGTTGATAAAACTGCTCCGGATTGAATTCCACGGCTTGTTCCGTTTTTTCGCCGCCTTTTTTCTCTTCAGCCATCTCTTTCGCATCGCCTAGCCCTTTGAACGACAAGACGAACGTTAGTACAACCCCGAACGCCATGATGATGAAAAACGGGATGAGCGGATTGCGGTTCATCTTTTTTACCTCCCTTATGTATGATCAAGAACACTGCAAACACTTTTATTTTACTGTAAATAATGGACAAGGAAAAGCCCTAAGTTTCCAAAACGGAAACAACCGGCTTCATTGCCACCAAACGATCACCGCTGTAAGCACTCCCCCGACAGCGGCAGCGAGAGAAAAATAATGGAGACGAAACAGGCGGCCGACAGCAAGCCAAGCGGCACAGTTGGCCAGCACCGCAACCGTAAGCGCACCGCTCTGGCCGGGAAAATAATAGCTGCTGCCGGCGACTGTCCCCATCAATAACAGCCATGCACTGCCGATCAGCGGAAAATGAAGGAGCTGCCGTTCTTTCCGCCATCGCCAAACGAGCAACAGGCAAACAGACAAAAAAAGGGACAAAAGGAGCGTTTGCAAAACGAATGACAATTCAGTAAAATAAATGGCAAGAGCGGCGGCTGGCAACAATAAACAAAGACCGGCAGCAAGCGAACCGGGCCGCTGGCGGCTGCGTGGGCGACCATCGCCTTCCGTATAGAGGGCAAGCAAGTAATCGCAATATTGTTCTGGCAGAAGTCGTGAACGCTTCCAATATTCAATTTCTCGGATAATCGTTTCCCGTCGTCGCCGATTCATTCGTCAATCACCTTTCATCCATGAAAGAAAAGAGAAAAAAATAGTTTACTTCCGAGGAAGTAAACTACCAAAAGACGGTCATTCCAAAAAGTCTTTCAACCGTTTGCTGCGGCTTGGATGGCGCAGTTTGCGCAGCGCCTTGGCTTCGATTTGGCGAATTCGTTCGCGCGTCACGCCAAATACTTTCCCGACTTCTTCCAATGTCCGCGTCCGGCCGTCATCGAGCCCGAAGCGAAGGCGGAGCACGTTTTCCTCGCGATCCGTCAGCGTATCAAGCACATCTTCGAGCTGCTCTTTCAACAGCTCGTAAGCGGCGTGTTCCGACGGCGACGTCGCCTCTTGGTCTTCGATGAAATCGCCAAGATGCGAGTCGTCTTCCTCGCCGATCGGCGTCTCAAGCGACACTGGTTCTTGAGCGATTTTCAAAATTTCCCGCACTTTCTCCGGGGTCAAATCCATTTCTTCGGCGATTTCTTCCGGTGTTGGTTCGCGCCCGAGGTCTTGGAGCAGCTGCCGCTGGACGCGGATCAATTTATTGATCGTCTCGACCATATGAACCGGGATGCGGATCGTCCGCGCCTGATCGGCGATCGCCCGCGTAATAGCTTGGCGAATCCACCATGTCGCGTACGTGCTGAATTTGTAGCCCTTGCGGTAGTCAAATTTTTCAACCGCCTTGATCAAGCCCATGTTTCCTTCCTGAATGAGATCGAGGAAGAGCATGCCACGGCCGACATACCGTTTGGCGATGCTGACAACAAGGCGGAGGTTCGCTTCTGTCAGCCGGCGTTTCGCTTCTTCGTCGCCCTGCTCAATCCGTTTGGCCAGCTCGATTTCTTCTTCCGCCGATAAAAGCGGAACGCGGCCAATTTCTTTTAAGTACATGCGCACCGGGTCATTAATCTTCACGCCAGGGGGGACGGACAAATCGTTTAAGTCGAACTCTTCCTCTTTCACCAGCTCATCGATATCCGGATCGGTCTCGATGTCGGATTCGCTGATCACTTCAATGCCTTGGTCAGCGAGGTATTCGTAATATTCATCCATCTGATCGGAGTCCAAGTCAAAGCCGGAGAGCCGCTCGGCGATTTCCTCGTACGTGAGGATGCCGCGTTTTTTGCCGAGCTCGGCGAGCTGCTCTTTCACTTGCTCAAGCGTATCGCCAGCAGCTTCCACCTGCTTTGATTGGGCTGGTTTTTCAGCCATTTCATTACCTCCTTTAAAAACTCATACCACCATGTTATGAAGAAGATAACATTTTTTTCATTTCAATCATTTCTTTGGCGATGCGAGCGGCAGCCAAAAAGTCTTTTCTTCGCTCCGCTTCGGTTTTTTCTTGCTCTTTTTCCTTTAGCATTAACCATTTCGGGTGATTCAACACATGCTTCATATAATCGGCGAGCTCTTGTTCGGAAACATCATCGCTCACCAACAAAAGCGACAGCTCACTCGCCAGCGGCTGCAGTTCGCCGGGAAGCCGGAACATGAGTGCACCAAGGTCGGCTTCATGCCCTTCTTCATAAAAGGCATAAATATAAGCGGCTAATGCCCGATGCTCTTCGATGTTAAACCGTCCGCCGACCCGCTCTTGAACGATGAGCGCCATATCGCGGCTTCGCATCATATGGGCAAGCAGCAGCCGCTCCGCGTTTTGGAAAGCCGGCAGCAGCTTTTTCGCCAGCGTCGGCCGCGGCGCCTTTTCGCTGGCCGCCGCCTCCCGCTGCTTCGGCTTTTCGTGCTTGTAGCGGGACAGCTGCTCATTGAGAGCGGAAAGCGACAAAGAAAACTCATCTGCGAGTTGGCGTACGTAATAATCTTTTTCGACAGGACTCGGCAGTTTGCCGATCTCACGGAGCACTTCTTCAATATAACGAAGCCGGTCGCCTTCGCGCTGCAAATTTTTTCCCCGCCGCAAATAGGTCATTTTAAACGCCATGAGCGGTTGGGCGGCAGCGATTTCTCCGGCAAACCGTTCCTTGCCGTAAACGCGTATATATTCATCCGGGTCAAGGCCGTTCGGGATGGATGCCACCTTGACGTGGCATCCGAGCGCGCTCAGTTGTTCGGCGGCGCGCCAGGCAGCTTCCGTTCCGGCGTTGTCGCCGTCGTAGCAAATCGTGACCGTTTCGGCATGACGGCGCAAAATGCGCGCCTGCTCCTCGGTCAGCGACGTGCCCATCGTTGCCACCGCATAATCAATGCCGGCCTGGACGGCGGAAATCACATCGGCAAACCCTTCAAGCAGCAACGCTTCCTGCCGCTTGCGGATCGGCACCCGCGCCTCATGAAAGTGATATAAAAGCGTTCCTTTATGAAAAATCGGCGTTTCCGGGCTGTTAACGTATTTCGGCTGCCCCTCGCCAAGCAGGCGGCCGGAAAACCCAACCGTCTCACCGCGGTGATCATGAATTGGAAACATGATCCGATTGCGAAAGCGGTCGACATACCGTTCGTCTTCTTTTTTCGTTACTAAGCCCGCCTTTTCCATCACCGGAAGCGAAAAGGAATGGCTGTCGAGAAGCCGGACCGCTGCATCGGGCGCATCCGGCGCATAACCGATTTCAAACCGGTCAATCGTCTCCTTCGTCCATCCGCGCGCCTGCAAGTAATCAAGCGCCGCTTGTCCTTCTTTTGTATAGACAAGTAAATGGTGGTAAAAACGTTTCAGCAAGGTGTGCGCCTCAATCATCGCCTTGACCTCGCCGTTTTGGCCGTCATCATGCCCGCGAACATTCAACTGATAGGCGGACAGGTCGATACCTGCCTTAGCCGCAAGACGTTTCGCCGCTTCCACAAACGGAATGCCCTCCATATCCATTAAAAACGTAAAGGCATTCCCCCCTGCTCCGCAGCCGAAGCAGTGGAAAATTTGCTTCTCTGGGGAAACGGAAAACGATGGCGTTTTTTCCCCGTGAAATGGGCATAAGCCAAAATAGTTGCGGCCTTGCTTTTTCAGTTGAACATATTCACCGACCACATCAACGATATCGATGCTGCGGCGAATCGCTTCAATCGTTTCTTCGGGAATGCGATGTCCCATATGAATCCCCCCTGAACTTCCTAACGACTAAAGTCATGGGGTTCTTGTGTACTACAGAGCTTTTTCCATGTCTTCGCTCGACAGTGACCCGTATTCCCCAAGAGCTTTACAGGCAACCATCTATCCGATGCCTAACCCCCTGCAGGCTCGAGAACGCCTTTGATTGTTTCCCCATATTTTCATTCCAGCGGTTGAAACCGTGGGGCTTCATCATGCCTGTTCTTACTTATTCTCGGCGGCAAGCCCATTTTCCTGTTGGTTTCGACAAATTTTTTCAATATCTCTGTTTCGCCTTCCCCCTTGCCTCCAAATCAAAGGTTGAACGCCGTGCCTTCTGCTGCCTCCTCGCTTCGCTTCCTATGTAGGAGCCCATGGCGGCGGTCCCGTTCGAAGACGCACTCGGTATATTATATTTCAGCACCGGAAAGAAAATTTCACTTTTTTCTTGGCACTTTGTTGCAGTACACAAACCCGCTTTTGCGGCAAGGGATGGCTTTACACCCCCTATTATTCTACACCGTTCTAAAAAATCCTTCTTTTTTTCCGAACGGTCGACATTTTTTGTCGAAAAACTTTTTTTTGCAACTCTTGACAAGCAGCTATAAATAGTTTACTCGTCTCATGACCGCTCTAAACCTATATGGGGCATTTTTCTCACAATTTTTTATTATAATATAAGCTGTGACAATATGCCATAAAAAAACGCACCGTTCCCATTAGGAAACCGTGCGGACAACGCGCAAACCATAACGCAGCATTAACGCTTTAACTTTTTTATAATAATACTCGCCGTTTCTTCAACAGCTTTATTCGTGACGTCAATGACATCGCAGCCGATTTTTTTCACCACCCCGTCAAAATAGGCGAGTTCCTCTTTAATGCGATCCATGTTTGCATAAATGGCTTGATCGTTCAAGCCGAGCGATTTCAGGCGCTCGCGGCGGATCGACAGCAACTTGTCCGGGCTGATTTTCAAGCCGAAACATTTGCTTGGGCCGACTTGGAACAGCTGTTCGGGCGGTTCGACTTCCGGAACAATCGGCACGTTCGCTACCTTCAGCCGCTTATGTGCCAAATATTGCGACAGCGGCGTTTTCGATGTGCGCGACACGCCGATCAACACGATATCAGCGCGCAAAATGCCCCGCGGGTCGCGGCCATCATCGTACTTCACGGCGAATTCAATCGCTTCGATTTTTTTGAAATAGTCTTCGTCAAGCACGCGTACTTGACCCGGTTCATACCTTGGCTTCAGTTGGAACAAGTCGCTCATCTTTTCAATGAGCGGACCGATGATATCGTAAGCGACCACCCCTTCGCGCGCCGCCTCGGCGAGCAAAAATTCCCTCATCTCCGGGACAACGAGCGTAAAGGCGATAATGGCTTGGTTCATTTTCGCCAATGCGACCACTTCGGCTAACGTTGTTTTGTCCTCTACGTATGGGACGCGTTTTACTTGAACCGGCGAGGCGTAAAACTGGCTGGCTGCCGCTTTAACAACAAGCTCAGCCGTCTCCCCGCCCGAATCGGATACGACGTAAACGAGGCGCTGATTCATGTGTCTCCTCCTTTTTGGCTCATACATCATCTTTCGCTAACGAAACAAATGCTTTCGTCATATTCGTTTTCGTAATACGGCCGACCACTTCATAGCCTTTTTCCGTTTTGCGCACGACCGGCATGGCATCGATTTGCTTTTCGATCAGCTGCTCGGCCACGTCAATGAGCGGATCGTCCTTATAACAAACAGCGATGTTCGGCATTCTTGTCATAATAATATTGACCGGAATCGCCGTCAGTTCTTGTTTGCCGATGCTCGCGCGCAACAAATCTTTGCGCGACAAAACGCCGACAAGAAGCGACTCGTCATCGACGACAAACAGCGTGCCCACATCTTCCAGAAACATCGTAACGATCGCATCGTAGACGCTCATGTTTTCGTTGACGACGACCGGAATCGATTGATAATCTTCAACTTTCATCTTTTTAATTTTATCGGCCAACAGCTGCGTGCCCGTTTTTCCGGTATAAAAATAGCCGACGCGCGGCCGTGCCTCCAAATAGCCGGCCATCGTCAAAATGGCCAGATCGGGCCGAAGTGTCGCCCGCGTCAAGTTCAGCTTCTCGGCAATACTCTCTCCGGTGATCGGCCCATAGTCTTTCACAATTTGCAAAATTTGCTCCTGGCGTTTATTCAGTTCGATCGTCGCTCACCACCTTGCAAAAAGGTCCCATACGCTATTACTCTCGTTCATATTATACTACATGCCGCGTTTACAGGGAAAATCAGGTCTCATGTCGGCCGCTTGAATCAAGCTTGTCCCCCAACTTGGCGATTTGTTCTAAAAAACGCTTTGCCTTCAGCGATAGGCCGGCATATTCATCATAATAACTGGATAATACAGCCCTCAATTCCGCTTTTGTACCTTCTTTGACCGAAATGGATCCAAGCCGGGCGAGGTCAATGTGGTAAAACAGGCGCAACAGCCGGGCCGAGGCCGGCGAAAGCGGAATCTGGTGCGGATCGGCCGCCTCGCAGCGATGGCAAAGGAAGCCTGCTTCCTTAACCGAAAACGAGAAGCGCCCTTCCGTTGCCCCACAGCGGGCACAGCGGTCGAGCACAGGCGGGATACCGAGCACCGGAAGCATTTTCATTTCATAAATAAAGGTCATAATCTCTAAATCGCGACCTTCGCTCATATATTGTAATGTTTGCAGCAGTAGCTCGAACAAGTATGGATTGCGCTTTTGTTCCTCCGTACCTTTATCGGTGAGCTCAACAATATACGCCGCATACGCGGCAGCAAACAAATCCTCCCGCAGCGCCCGCATCGAGTCAATCAGCTCCCCTTGGTGAAGAAGGCCAACGCCGCGGCTGCGGCGGATCAAATAATGGCCGTAAGCGAGCGGCTGCGTAACAGCAGAAAGGCGGCTGCTTGGCTTTTTCGCTCCCCGTGCCATCACAGCCACCTTTCCCCATTCTCGTGTAAACAATGTGACAATTTTATTTGTCTCACCGTAATCGACCGTCCGCATGACGATCGCTTCGCACTTCTCAAACATCCCATCACCACCGCTTCAGCCAACAACGATACTAGGAGATCGGCTGGTCGATTTCTTCCTGTTCGGCGTTTTGTTCCTCACCGCCAAACCGTTGTTCCCGTTCCAGCTCTTTAAACAGCAGGTACGTATCAATATTGCCTGTTTGGCTAAACAACTTCCACGTAAACTCAAGCATGGAATGACACCTCTTTCCGCCTGCAGGCATTGCGTATTGGTGGTCTACCTATAGGTTGGCTCGGGCAAAAATGGTTTATGTCGCGTAAAATTTTCTAGCCGTCAATACTCGTCTTCGCGAAAACCAAAATCGCGCAGCTGCGCAAGACGGTTGCGCCAATCTTTTTGCACCTTTACCCACAGCTCCAAAAACACTCTTGACCCAAGCAGCGCCTCAATGTCAGCGCGCGCCCGCTGCCCGATTTCCTTCAGCATCCGGCCTTGTTTGCCGATGATAATCCCTTTTTGCGAATCGCGCTCAACAACGATAACAGCGCCGACGTATACCGTGCCTGTCTCCTCGCGCCGCTCGATGCGTTCGACAACGACAGCAATCGAATGCGGAACCTCCTCACGCGTTAAGTGAAGCGCTTTCTCGCGAATGAGCTCAGCGATGATAAACTGTTCCGGATGGTCGGTAATCTGATCCGGCGGATAATATTGCGGCCCTTCCGGCAACCGCTGTTTAATTTGCTCCAGCAGACGTTCGACATTGTTCCCTTCAAGCGCCGAAATTGGCACGATCTCGGCAAAAGGGTACAAGTCTTTGTACCGGTCAATGAGCGGCAGCAGTTCATCCGGGTGGACGCGGTCGATTTTATTGATGACCAAAAACACCGGAGTATGGACTTCGTTCAACCGCTCGATAATAAACGCCTCGCCGCGCCCGAACCCTTCCTCCGCATTGACCATAAACAAAACCAAATCGACTTCGCGCAGCGCATTGAGCGCCACTTTCATCATAAAGTCGCCGAGCTTATGCTTCGGTTTATGCACCCCGGGGGTGTCGATGAAAATGATTTGCGCGTCATCATCCGTATAAACACCTTGAATTTTATTGCGCGTCGTTTGCGGCTTGTCGCTCATAATGGCGATCTTTTGCCCGATAACGCGGTTTAAAAACGTCGATTTTCCTACGTTCGGTCTTCCGATAATGGCAACAAATCCCGATTTGTATCCTTCTTTATTCATGCATATCCTCCGCTGC
The DNA here is from genome assembly GCF_052220245.1 of Geobacillus sp. BK01. NCBI lineage: Bacteria > Bacillati > Bacillota > Bacilli > Caryophanales > Anoxybacillaceae > Geobacillus > Geobacillus sp. BK01. The sequence continues at coordinate 233,681 of NZ_JBQPTH010000001.1, read as the reverse complement.
AAAAGCTTCCGGCAGTAATTCGTCAACGGTCATGACTTTGACATCGCCGTTTAAGTTGGCCAAAATCACTTTCATATCGCCGGGGCAAAGTTCGGCGATCACTTGGCGGCATGCGCCGCACGGCGGCACCGGACGGGGGGTGTCTGCAATGACTGCGAGGGCGGCAAACTCCTTCTCCCCTTCCGAATACGCCTTAAACAGCGCGGTTCGTTCCGCACAATTGCACATGCTGTAGGCAGCGTTCTCAATGTTACAGCCGCGGTACACGCTGCCGTCTTTCGTTAACAGCGCGGCGCCAACTTTAAACTTTGAGTAAGGCACGTAGGCGAGTTCGCGCGCTTTTTTCGCTTCGGCAATGAGCTGCTCGATCTCCACGAATAACTCTTCCTTTCCTGAAAGCAAACGCTGCTTTCTTTTATTTTACAAAAAAACGCTACAAATTTCATCATCTGAAACGAAAATGTAACAGAAAAATTAGAATTTTCTTTCTCGTTCGTTTAGCGAAGATGCGGCCAAAACAGCAGCCCCCCGATGATGACAGCCAGTCCGGCGGCCACGAGCACAGCCGCAGCGGCGATATCTTTCGCCGCTTTCGCCAGCGGATGAAACTCCTCTGTCACTAGGTCGACGGTGCGCTCAACGGCCGTATTGACGAGCTCAAGCGTGATGACTGCGCCGGCTGTTAGCAGCAGCACGATCCACTCCCACCGCGACAATCCAACGATGCCGCCGACCGCAAAGGCAACAACGGCGGCCGCCAAGTGAAAGCGCAAATGCGCTTCCTCCTTCACCGCCGCCTTCATTCCCGCCCAAGCCCAAGCGAAACGATCCCGTTCCCGTACGCCGCGCATGGCTTATCTCGTCAACCCGAACTGCGTCAATATTTCCTCCTGCTTGGCAAACATGACCCGCTCCTCCTCTTCCGTCTCGTGGTCATAGCCAAGCAAGTGCAAAAAACCGTGCACGGCCAAAAATCCGAGCTCGCGCATGAATGAGTGCCCGTATTCTGCGGCCTGCTCTTTCGCCTTCGGAATGGAGATGACAATATCACCGAGCACCGGCGGCACATCGGCGCCAATGATGTCAACTTCGCCTTCCCCCTCCTCTTCAAGGGCGAACGACAGTACGTCCGTCGGGGCATCTTTGCCTCGGTAATCGCGGTTCATCACGCGAATGCGTTCGTTGTCAACGAACGAAACGCTTACTTCCGCCCCCTCCGGCACGTTCTCAACAGCCGCCGCTTCACAAATAAGCCGCTCGAGCGTCTCCATTTGCTCGGCTGTTACTTCGTTCGTCTCATCGATAAAGTCGATTTGAATCGTCATGCATGCTTCACCTTTTCCTTTCGTACTTCCGGATATTCGATGCGCGAATGAAAGACGCCGTTTAACGTCTCACAAAGCGAACGGGCAACCACTTCCAGCTCTTTCAACGTAATGTCGCACTCGTTCAGCTGGTTGTCTTGCAGACGGTCAGCGATAATCGCCCGGACGATTTTTTCAATTTTTTCTTGCGATGGATTGGCTAACGAGCGAACGGCCGCTTCGACGCTGTCGGCAATATTGATGACCGCCGCTTCTTTCGTCTGCGGCTTCGGACCGGGATAGCGAAACTCCGCCTCGGAAACAAATTCGGTTTGCTCGCGTGCCTTATGGTAAAAGTACTTGAGCAACGTCGTGCCATGATGTTGTTCGGCGATGTCGACAATCTCCTTCGGCAGCCGGTGTTTGCGAAGCAAGGCAACGCCGTCGGCGACATGGGCGATAATAATATTTTTGCTCAATTGCGGCGACAAATGGTCATGCGGATTGCCGCCCATTTGGTTTTCAATGAAATAACGCGGCCGTTTCGTCTTGCCAATGTCATGGTAATAACAGGCGACGCGCGCCAACAAGCCGTCGGCGCCAATCGCCTCGCACGCCGCCTCAGCCAAATTGGCGACCATGACGCTATGATGGTACGTGCCCGGCGCCTCGGTCAACAATTTCCGCAGCAGCGGGTGGTTCGGGTTGGACAACTCTATGAGCCGGAGCGGCGACAAAATGCCGAACGTCGTCTCCAACACCGGCAGCAGCCCGATCGTCAAAATGGCGGAAAAAATGCCCGAAGCCGCCGCCATGATGACAAAGAGAGTGAGCTCCATCAACGAATAGCGGCCATTTTTTAACAGCAACAGCGAAAGGAGCGAGACGATATTGACGGTAGCGACGAGCACGCCGGCCCGCCAAATTTTCGTCTTTGCCAGCTCCTTTGGCAGACAAAACGTTCCGGCCAAGCCGCCGGCAAGCAAATAGACGGCCAAGGACACGGACACCACACCGGTCGCTCCAATTTCCTCATTGAACAGCAGGCTGCCGCACACCGCCCCGATGACCGCTGTCATTATCGCCAGCCGTTCGCCGAGCAGCACGCGGACGAGCATTGGACCGAACGCCGCCGGAACGAGGTAGCCGACCGAAACAGCGCCGCCGGACGGCAGAAGACGGATCAGCACCATCACCGCCATCATAAATGTGAAAATAGCCGTATAAAGCGACAGCTTTTCATTTGTCGTTTCGGGACGGAAATAGTAAACGAGCGGCGAAAGCAAGAGCAGCACGAACAAAAACAATCCGGCCGCCGGCCATAGCGGGCGCCCACCGCTGAGCAGCCCGACAAGCTCAAGCCGATGATAAATGTCGCTCGTAATAAACTGCCCCTCTTCGACGATCACTTGTCCTTGCAAAATTTTCACCGGCTTCACTTCATCCATCGCCTGCCGCCGTTTTTCTTCAGTCGCCGTCCGGTCGTACACGACGTTCGGAATAATCGCCCGTCGGCACAGCTTGGCAACCGTTTCGCGAAGCGTCGGCGACAGCGCTGCGTATTCAAGCTCTTTCGCCGCCTTCGCGCGCGCCTCGTCAAGCTCAGCTTGGGAAATACGTTCGCTCATGGCCGCGTGCACGACTGTCAACGCAGCTTCTTTCGCCGTCTCGAGCTCATCGGGAGCAGCGTTTAGCAACCGCTGCCATTCTTCGGCAGACAAATGGGCGAGCCACTCCGGCGGCAGCCGCTCTTCAAGCTTAGCCGCCAAATCGCCGGGCGAGCGATCCGATCCCGCCTCATGCTGCACACTCTCGATGGCGGCAAACAGCGAGGAAAGAAGATCGACGCGGTTTTCGGCATATTCTTTTTTCAACGTGTAAACGTCCGCTACTTTGGCGGCTGCCTCTTCTTTCAGCCTCGCTGTCGCCTCCTTATCCTCCACCGTCACCGGCGAACGGATCGTTTCTTTGGCGACATCAAACAGGCGCAGCTCATATTGGCGCGGCTTCACTTGCCAGTACAGGACGGCAAACAACAGCACAACCAAAAACAAAAACAACCAAAAGCGGACGAAGCGGACATCTTTTGTCCGCTCAAGAAAAAAACGAAGCCTTCCCACCGGTTTTCCCCTCGCTTTTCAAGAAAAGACCATGCGCTCCGGATCTTTTTTCTATAAGCCGGCCTCATCGTAGGCGTCAATAATTTTCGCCACAAGCGGATGGCGGACAACGTCAGACTGCTCTAAAAATACGAAGGCGATGCCGCTAATGGACGCCAAAATGCGTTTGGCGGCCGCAAGCCCCGATTCAACCCCTTTCGGCAAATCGACTTGCGAAATGTCGCCCGTAATGACCATTTTCGATCCGAAACCGAGCCGGGTTAAAAACATCTTCATTTGCGCCGGCGTCGTATTTTGCGCTTCATCAAGAATGACAAAAGCATCCTCGAGCGTCCGGCCTCGCATGTAGGCGAGCGGGGCGATTTCAATCGTGCCGCGCTCAATGAGCCGCTGCACATACTCTGCCCCGAGCACGTCGTTTAACGCGTCGTACAGCGGGCGCAAATACGGGTCGACTTTCTCTTTCAAGTCGCCGGGCAAAAAACCGAGGCTCTCCCCCGCCTCGACAGCCGGACGGGTTAAAATGATGCGTTTGACGCTGCCATTTTTCAGCGCCTTTACCGCCATGACGACAGCCAAGTATGTTTTCCCGGTGCCGGCCGGCCCGATGCCGAACGTCAAGTCGTGCTGTTCAATCGCCGCAACATAATAGCGCTGGCCTAACGTTTTGACGCGAATCGGCTTTCCTTTGGCGTTTTTCGTAATCTCCTCGTCATACAGCTGAACAAGGCCGTCAAGCGCCCCTTTTTTCGCCAGCTGAATGGCGTAAATGATGTCGCGCTCACTGACCGCCACCCCTTTGCGGATGACGATCAACAAATGGCGCAACAGCTCGTCAACAAGCTGGACTTGCTGCGGCGTACCGGAGACGTTGACCGTCTCCCCGCGCGTCACAATTGATACGCCGAGCTCCTCTTCGATTCGCTTTAAATGGGCGTCATGGACACCAAAGAGCGCCGCCGCTTCCTGCTGATTGCGCACATGTTGGCTGATCGTAACAAACTGCTCCGACATTCTCAATCTCCTTGAACGATTGGTTGTGGTACGGCAATATTTTCGATGACTTCGTAATGCAATTCTACCCTTACTTTACCACTCTCTTTCCTCTGATGCAAAACTTTTTCGCCGCGAATGGCCGCCTCCTCCGGCAGCTTGGCCCGCAATTCGCGGCGGGCGATTTTTTTCGCTTCTGCGAACGCTTCCTCCCATGTATAGCTCCGCTTCACCACTTCCGCCTCGCGGATGGTGACGCGCTCGTAGTAAAACGGCAAGTCCCATTTCCAAAAGCGGAACGGTCGTTTTTCCTTCTCGATGATCGTGTGGGCAAACGGCGGCTTCTTCCATCCCCAAACCGGAAGGGAAAAGCGGCCAAAACCGATATAATGATGCTCGGTGAACTCGCCGGTCAACACATGAAACGTCGTCTCAAGCGGCAGGACAACGGTAGACTTGTACCATGTTTCGCCAAATACTTTCCCGGTGGCCGGCACAAATTTCGTCCGCCCTTCGGCTCCGATAATGCCGGAAACGAGCAATTGACCCTTTTGTACGTAATCGTTGACGGAAACGAGCGGTTGTCCTTCCTCAACGAATAAATCAGCCACCACCGCCTCTTTTTTCGCGACTAAATGGCGTGGGGGCGCCGGCTGTTTCGGTTCCGGAATCTCTTTTTCGACAACGCGGAAGTGAAGCGATGTTCCCTCCCATTGAACACCGATCCACGTGATGTCGTGGATGCGTTCCGTTAGCTTTTTTTGCATTGTTTCTGGATCATCAAGCAAAAATTGGAACGCGCCGCGTTCGACTCCCATTCGTTTCAGTTCGCGGGAAATTTGATGTTCTGTCTCTGGGGTCGCGCCTTCGATGTCAATGTTCCAAACGATGTTGGACAGCAAAAACATGATGGCCATAAAAGCGAGCAAGCCGAGCCAAAAGCCGCTGTTTCGCCACGCACGACGCCAAAAAAACGGCAGTCCGGTTCTCCCGACAAACGAAAGCTTGCATTCGCTTTGCCGGGCGATATGGCGCAGCCGTTTCACATCGCTGAGCTTAATGAAAAACGTCACGGTATCCCCGCTATGCTTTTTCACGTTCCATACAGCGATGCCGTTGCGCACACAGGCGTTGATCAACCGTTCCGTCCCTTTGCCTTCCGCCTTGACCCGCACGCTGCCGGCGAGCGTGTCGACCCATTCGTTTTTCATCTTTTTTCCTCCTCTATATAAACGACTTGGCTGATTTTTCCCTCCAACAAAATTTCTTCCGGCAAAATCGTTTTAATAACAAATTGTTCGCCGCGGACAAGCAGCTGACCGTTCCGCAGCAAAAGGCGGAGCTCTTTATCGCTGAACGCAAGCAGCCCGCGGTGGTTTTCGATGTAAATATGGATTTGCCCCACCATCGTAATGCGGGGCAGGTCCATCATGATGTCAGCGGGAAGCTCGAGCTTTTCCGCCATCCACCGCTTCATCTGCTGGCGCCACTTTTTCACCATTAAAAAGAACCCCCTTTCATCTCATATGTATGAGACAAAAGGGGGTTCTAGCACCGCTTTTCAAAAACAGCAGGCCCGCCTGCCGGCAAGGCCCATCGTGTTTTATGAAAGCTGTTGTTGGACTAATTTATTGACGAGCGAACCGTCCGCTTTTCCTTTCACTTTCGGCATGATCGCACTCATGACTTTTCCCATATCCGCCTTCGAAGAAGCGCCGACTTCCTTGATCGTCTGTTGGATCAGTTCGCGCAGCTCATCCTCTGACAGCGGCTTTGGCATATACGATTGAACGATTTCAATTTCAGTTTTCGCTTTTTCGACAAGATCTGAACGGCCAGCGTTTTCAAATTCTTGGAGGGAGTCTTTACGCTGCTTCAGTTCACGAGAAAGAACCGTCAGCTCTTCGTCTTCTGACAGCGGGCTTTTGCCGAGCTTGATCGCTTCGTTTTGCAGCGCCGCTTTCAACATGCGCAGAACGGACAGCTTTTCTTTCTCCTTGTTTTTCATCGCCTGCTTCATATCGTCATTTAAACGATCGAGAAGACTCACCGATTATACACCCTCTTTGATCCGTGCTCTTAGTGCTTGCGCTTTCTAGCCGCTTCAGATTTTTTCTTCCGTCTGACGCTTGGCTTTTCATAAAATTCGCGCTTTCTCACTTCTTGCAAAGTACCGGTTTTCGAAACGGCACGTTTAAAGCGACGAAGAGCGTCGTCGATCGACTCATTTTTGCGAACGATCGTTTTGGACATCCTGCTTCCCTCCCTCCGAACAACAACCATTGCATATTGTACTTGTCAATTATAATACATGCCGATGGAAAAGGTCAATAAAAAAAGCTTGGCCGCCCCGTCCTGTCCCGCTCTCCTTCAAAAAACGGTCATCGCCCGCGGACAAGGCCCATACATATAAGATGAAAGGGGAGATCGTCCGTGGGGCCGCTTTTGATGCTGTTTGCCATTTACACCGCCATTTTTTTGATCGGCATGTTCATGATGAAAGCCGGGTTTTACACTTTGTCCGGCCATCGGCTGAAGCGATGGCTCATGCGCTTTACCGCCACACCATGGCAAGCGTTTCTCGCCGGCTTGGCGACGACCGCGCTTGTGCAAAGCAGCTCGGCGGTGATGGTGATGACCGTCGGTCTCGTCGCCACCGGCTATTTATCGTTCCGGCAGTCGATCGGCATCATTTTAGGCAGCAATATCGGTTCAACGGTCACGACCGAGCTCATGACCCTCGATATCGGCGATGGCGCCATTTCGCTTCTTCTCGGCGGCGCGCTGCTCGTCTTGATCGGGCGTCACCGCCTCATTTACAGCATCGGGATGATTGCCGTCGGCCTTGCCGCCTTGCTGTTCGCCATGGACGGCTTCAGCAGCCTCGCTAAACCGCTGGCCGCCTATCCGCTCGTTGATGATTGGCTGCAGCAGACAAACCGTTCAACGACGGTCGGCCTCCTTGTTGGCATCGTCTTGACCGCCCTCGTTCATTCAAGCGCAGCGACAATCGGCATCGCCATGGGCTTTTTAACCGAACAGTTGTTGACGCTTCCAGCCGCCATCGCGATATTGCTTGGCGCCAACATCGGCACGTGCATTACCGGGCTGCTCGCCTCGATCGGTTCAAGCAAAGAAGCGCAGTTAACGGCCTACACCCATTTATGGCTGAACGTCACCGGCGTGGCCGTATTTCTTTTTTGGACCGAGCCGCTCGCCCGTTTCGCGGCCATGCTCAGTTCCGCGCCCGACGTGCAGCTCGCCCATGTAAGCGTCCTGTTTAACGTCATTTGTTCTGTCGCCGCCTTGCCGTTTGTCAGCGCCATTGAAACAGCTATGTTGTTTTTGCACACCCGCAGACGGACTTAATAGCCATTGCCGCCAGTTCGGCCGCTGACGATCGCCACCCCGGAGCTCGTCCCGATGCGCGTCGCCCCGGCTTCCATCATCGTTTCCGCTGTTTTCCGATCCCGGACGCCGCCGGAGGCTTTGACGCCTACTTTGTCGCCGACTGTCCGGCGCATGAGCACCACGTCCTCGACTGTCGCTCCGCCGCCCGAGAATCCAGTCGATGTTTTCACATAGTCAGCGCCCGCTTTCACTGCCAATTGGCAAGCGCGCACTTTTTCATCGTCGGTCAACAAGGCCGTTTCGATAATCACTTTCACAAGCGCCTTCCCGTCCGCCGCCTCGACGACCGCGCGAATGTCGCGCTCAACAAGCTCGTCAGCGCCGCTTTTTAACGCGCCGATATTGATCACCATATCGACTTCACGCGCGCCGTTTTCGATGGCGTTGTTCGTTTCAAACGCTTTCGTTTCCGGCGTTGTCGCCCCAAGCGGGAAGCCGATGACCGTGCAAACGCGGACATCGGTGCCGGAAAGCTCTTGTGCCGCCGTTTTCACCCACGCCGGGTTGACGCACACGGAAGCGAAGCCATATTGCTTTGCTTCTTGGCATAATTGAATAATCTGTTCTTCCGTCGCTTCTGGTTTCAGCAGCGTATGGTCGATCATTTTGGCGATATCCGCCGTCATGGAAAACCGCTCCTTTCTTCCGTTGCTGCAAAAATTGAAAGGTCTGACGTCTACCATCATACCATGTCCCTGCGACAAAAACTAGCCGTCATCTATATTCTCTCCCGTTTCCGTAAGCTTTTTAGCCCGAGGCAGCTCCATGCCAAAAAGCGAAAAACCCAGCCTAACGGCTGGGTTTTATGAGGCGTTGCACTTCGTCCTACCCGATGATGTGGATGGTTATGAGCTGACTTTTAGCGAGCGCATGGCCTCCTCCGGCACAATGCGGACAAACTCGCCTTCATTATACGGATAGCCCGCTTTCGTGATTTTCACTTTCACCAGTTCGCCGATCATCTTTTCGGTTGCCGGGAAGCGCACTTTCAAATAGTTGTCCGTATAGCCGATATACATCCCCGGCTCTTCCTTGTCGTGCTCTTCCGGAATGACTTCGAGCACTTGCCCTTCAAACCGGGAAGCGTATTCTTTTGCCAGCTGATCGGATAGGGCGATCAAACGGCGGACGCGGTCATGTTTCGTCTCCTCATCGATTTGGTCCGGCATGCGGGCCGCCGGTGTGCCGGTCCGCTTCGAATATGGGAAAACGTGCAGTTCAGAGAACCGCTGTTCGCGGATAAAGTTGTACGTCTCCATAAATTCCTCTTCCGTTTCGCCCGGGAAGCCGACAATGACATCAGACGTTACGGCGAGTTCCGGAAACACTTCGCGCAACCGGGCGAGCCGCTCAGCAAAAAATTCCACCGTATATTTGCGGCGCATCCGCTTGAGCACGGTGTTGGACCCGGATTGAAGCGGAATGTGCAAATGGCGGACGATTTTGTCCGAACGCTTCAACACATCGATCACTTCATCAGTAATTTGGCTTGCCTCAATCGACGAGATGCGGATCCGTTTCAGTCCCGGCACTTGCTCGTCCAAATCGCTAAGCAGCGCGGCAAAGTTGTAGTCTTTTAGATCGGTGCCATAGCCGCCCGTATGAATGCCGGTCAACACGATTTCCTTATAGCCGGCGGCGACGAGCTGGCGCGCCTGGCGGATGATTTCTTGCGGATCGCGCGAACGCATTAAGCCGCGCGCCCATGGGATGATGCAAAACGTGCAAAAGTTGTTGCACCCTTCTTGAATTTTCAGCGACGCCCGCGTCCGATCGGTGAACGCCGGCACGTCCATCTCTTCGAACACGCGCGTTTTCATAATGTTGTGGACCGCATTGATCGGCTGGCGTTCACGCTGAAATTGCCCGACATATTCTAAAATTTTATGACGGTCTTGCGTGCCGATCACAATATCGACGCCGGGAATCGCCATCACCTCGGCCGGCGATGTTTGCGCATAACAGCCGGTCACGCAGACGACGGCGTCCGGATTGCGGCGCACCGCGCGGCGGATGACTTGGCGGCTTTTTTTGTCGCCCGTATTGGTCACTGTGCATGTGTTGATCACATACACGTCGGCACGACTTTCAAACTCTTTCCGTTCATAACCAGCCTTTTTAAACAGCTGCCAAATCGCTTCTGTTTCATAATGATTGACTTTGCAGCCCAATGTATGGAAAGCCACTGTTGGCATGTTCTTCACCTCACTCCGCACCATCGCTGACTGTCAGCGAATGGCTTGATTTTGATATAACCAAACGGCTTCACTCCCGTTCTTTCCGACGCAGCTCCCATTCGTACGAAACAGCTGAAAGCAAGTACAGCGGCGCCGTTTCCGTCCGCAAAATGCGCGGGCCAAGGCTGCACGGAGAAAAACCGCTTTGTTGAAGACGCTCGGCCTCCTCCGGACTGAACCCGCCTTCCGGCCCAAAAACGGCCAGCAGCGAGCCGCCCGGCTTAAGGCCGGCCAGAAGCGCCGGAAGCGAGGCGTGCCGCCCTCCGCGCCCCTCCTCTTCATAGGCAAACAGCCGGTTATCAACCGTTTCCCCGAAAGCGATCAATTCCTTGAGTGAAAGCGGCGCCCACACTTTTGGCAGCAACGTGCGTTCCGCCTGTTCGGCCGCCTCTTTCGCAATTTTCCCCCAACGTTCCACTTTTTTCTCCGCTTTTTTGGCATCCCATTTAACAATCGAGCGGGCGGCCATAAACGGAAGAAAGCCGGCGGCTCCGAGCTCGGTTCCTTTCTGGATGACAAGCTCCCATTTTTCGCCTTTTGGCAACCCTTGGGCGATATAAATGCGCACCGGCAGTTCGCGCTCCTCTTCTTTCCATTGTACAATACGGGCGCGCACATGCTCATTGGCAATTTGTTCAATCGTGCACACCGCCGTGCGCCCGTTCGGAAAAACGCAGGCGATGGCGTCTTCCGGCTTCATGCGCATGACGCGGACGATATGATGGGCGTCATCGCCGCTGATGACGACGTTTTCGCCTTGACGCTCCCGATCGGAAACGAAATAGCGCTGCACCAAACATCCCTTCTTTGCTTACGGTTTGATGGCGACAAACGCCACCCAGTCTTCCATCGCAACAACTTCTTCGATGACAAACCCGGCGGCAAGCAGCCCGTCTTTGACATCCTGTTTTTTCGCCTGGATGATGCCGGACGTGATAAAGCGGCCGCCCGGCTTCAACAGCCGGAAGGCGTCGGAAGCGAAGCGCAAAATGATTTCCGCCAAAATGTTGGCGACGATGACATCAGCCGGCTCGTCAATATGGTCAAGCAAATTGTTTTGCGCCACCGTGACGATAGACTGCACTTTATTGAGCTTGACGTTCAGCCGCGCGCTGTCGACTGCCACCGGATCTAAGTCGAGCGCCCGCACTGATCCGGCGCCAAGCATGGCGGCGGCAATGCTCAAAATGCCGGATCCGGTGCCGACGTCAATGACGTCATCGCCGGGGCGCACATATTTTTCGAGCGCCTGCAGGCACATGACTGTCGTCGGGTGGGTGCCGGTGCCAAACGCCATGCCTGGATCCATTTCGATGATCAGCTCATCGCCGGAAGCCGGCTCATATGTTTCCCATGTCGGCACGATTGTAAACTTTTCCGATACTTTCACCGGATGGTAATGTTTTTTCCACGCCGTCGCCCATTCTTCCTCATTCACTTCGCTCAACGTAATGTTATTTTTGCCAAGGTCAATATCATATAGCCATAAATTGTTAATCGCCTGCTTAATTTGTTCCACCGTTTCGCCAAGAAAACTATTGACCGGCAAATACGCTTTAATGATGACCCCTTCTTCCGGATAATCGTCCGGATTGAGCTCGACGATTTCGCCATACCAGTCGTCGCGGTCTTTCACGAGATCGTACGGATCTTCGATGACAACGCCGCCGGCACCCGCTTCATGCAAAATGTTTGAAATCGCCTCGACCGCCTCATGCGTCGTATGGATGCTGATTTCTGACCATTTCATCGCGCTCACGCTTCTCCTTTAAACGCCTTTTTTACTTTCTCAAAAAACCGGCCGTGCGGCCCGTCATGCATTGTTTCTCCGCCGAGCCGATCGAACTCGCGCAGCAGCTGCTTTTGTTTCTCTGTCAGCTTCGTCGGCGTGACGACGCGGACGACGACGTGTTGGTCGCCTTGACCGTAGCCGTGCACGTTCGGCACTCCTTTTCCTTTTAAGCGGAAGCGCGTGCCCGTTTGCGTACCGGCCGGAATTTTCAGCTTTACATCACCGTGGAGCGTCGGCACCTCAATTTCATCGCCGAGCGCCGCTTGGGCAAACGAAAGCGGCACTTCACAATAAATATCATCGCCATCACGTTTGAAAAACTCATGTGGTTCAACGCGAAAAACGATGTATAAATCCCCCGGCGGCCCGCCGTTGACCCCCGGCTCCCCTTTGCCGGCAACGCGCAGCTGCTGGCCGTCGTCGACGCCAGCCGGAATTTTGACATGAATTTTTTTTCGCTGTTTGACGCGCCCCGTGCCGCCGCACGTCGAACATTTTTCTGGAATATAGCGCCCCGTGCCGCCGCAAACCGGGCACGTTCGGCGGTTGACGATGCGGCCAAACGGCGTCGCCTGTTCACTTGTCACTTGTCCGCTGCCGCCGCAATGCGGACACGATTGCGGGCTTGTTCCCGGTTTGGTGCCGTTGCCGTGGCATGTGTCACACAGCTCTTCATGCGGCACTTCAATTTCCGTTTCTTTCCCGAACGCTGCTTCCTCAAACGTGAGCGTCATCATATATTCCACGTCGGCCCCTTTGCGCGGCCCGCTCGCCCGCCGGCGTGAACCGCCGCCAAAAAACGTCTCAAAAATATCTTCAAAGCCGCCAAAACCGCCGAAACCGCCAAAATCAAACCCGCCGCCTTGGAAGCCGCCCCCGAACGCCTCGTTCGGGTCGGTATGGCCGAACCGGTCGTAGCGGGCCCGCTTTTCATCATCGCTTAACACTTCATACGCTTCTTTAATCTCTTTAAACTTCTCCGCGGCGTCCGGCGCTTTATTAATGTCTGGATGATACTGCTTCGAAAGCTTTCGATACGCTTTTTTAATCTCGTCTTTCGTCGCGGTTTTACTGACGCCGAGAACTTCGTAGTAATCGCGCTTCGCCATCGTTGATCATCCACTCCCGATTCACTCACATAAAGGTTATTTTATCATTCCCCTTGACTTTATGGCAACATGGGAATGCTAGAAAAAAAGTCAAAGCCAAGGCAGGCCTGACTTTGACTGTTTGCACCATTATTTGTCGTCCTTCACTTCTTCAAATTCGGCATCAACGACATTGTCCCGGTTGGCGGCGCCAGCTTGTGCCCCGGCCTCTTGCGCCTGTTTCGCCGCTTGCTCATACAGCTTGATCGACAGTTGCTGCACCGCCTCTTGCAGCGCGTCTTTTTTCTTGCGGATATCATCAAGGTCGTTTTTCTCGAGCGCCGCTTTCAACGCATCTTTCGCATCTTGCGCTTTTTTGATTTCATCAGCGCTCACTTTCCCTTCAAGCTCTTTCACCGTTTTTTCAGTTGTAAAGATGAGCTGGTCGGCTTCATTGCGCAGCTCGGCCGCTTCCTTCCGCTTCCGGTCGGCTTCGGCGTTTTCCTCCGCCTCTTTGACCATGCGCTGAATTTCTTCTTCCGACAGGCCAGACGACGATTTAATCGTAATCGATTGCTCTTTGTTCGTGCCCAAGTCTTTGGCGCGCACATGGACGATGCCGTTGGCGTCAATGTCAAACGTCACTTCAATTTGCGGCACGCCGCGCGGCGCCGGCGGGATGCCGGTCAGCTGGAAGCGGCCGAGCGTTTTGTTGTCCGCCGCCATCGGGCGCTCCCCTTGCAGCACATGGATGTCTACTGTCGTTTGGTTGTCGGCGGCCGTGGTGAACACTTGCGATTTGCTCGTCGGAATGGTCGTATTCCGTTCGATTAATTTCGTGAACACGCCGCCCATCGTCTCAATGCCAAGCGACAGCGGGGTAACATCAAGCAAGACAACATCTTTCACTTCACCGGCAATGACCCCGCCTTGAATCGCCGCACCGATGGCGACGACTTCATCCGGGTTGACGCCTTTGTGCGGCTCTTTCCCAAGCTCGCGCTTAATCGCCTCTTGGACAGCCGGAATGCGCGTCGAACCGCCGACTAAAATCACTTTGTCAATATCAGCCGGCGTCATGCCAGCATCTTGCAGCGCTTGGCGAACCGGCCCCATCGTCCGTTCGACGAGGTGGGCGGACAGCTCTTCAAATTTCGCCCTGGTGAGCGTTGTCTCCAAATGGAGCGGGCCGTTTTCGTTCGCGCTGATGAACGGCAGCGAAATTTGCGTCTGCGTGACGCCCGACAGTTCTTTTTTCGCCTTTTCAGCTGCATCTTTCAAGCGCTGAAGCGCCATTTTATCTTTCGATAAGTCGATGCCATACTCTTGTTTGAACTGGCTGACCAAATAATCGATGATCACTTGGTCGAAGTCATCGCCGCCCAAATGGTTATCCCCGGCAGTCGCTTTCACTTCAAAGACGCCGTCGCCAAGCTCCAAAATGGAAACGTCAAACGTCCCACCGCCCAAGTCATAGACGAGAATCGTTTGATCCTCCTCTTTGTCAAGACCGTAAGCGAGAGCGGCCGCCGTCGGCTCGTTGATGATGCGCTCAACTTCAAGCCCGGCGATGCGTCCGGCATCTTTCGTCGCCTGGCGCTGGGCATCGTTAAAGTACGCCGGGACGGTGATGACGGCGCGTGTCACCGGCTCTCCCAAATAATCTTCGGCGTACGACTTCAAGTATTGCAAAATGATCGCCGAAATTTCCTGCGGCGTATATTGCTTCCCTTCGATGTCAACTTTGTAATCCGTCCCCATGTGGCGCTTAATCGAGATAATCGTGTTCGGATTCGTGATCGCCTGCCGTTTGGCGACCTCACCGACTAAACGCTCACCGTTTTTAAACGCTACAACCGATGGGGTTGTGCGGTTTCCTTCCGGGTTTGGAATGACTTTGGCTTCGCCGCCTTCTAACACGGCGACGCAAGAGTTTGTCGTCCCTAAGTCAATGCCGATAATTTTGCTCATCGCTCATCACCCTCCATTTCCGTTATTGGCTTACCTTGACCATCGCAGGACGGAGAATGCGATCCTTTAACTTATAGCCCTTTTGGAATTCCTCGACCACTGTATTCGGCTCGTAGCCGCCTTCATCCGTCTGCATGACCGCTTGATGCAAATGGGGGTCAAACGGCTTCCCGACCGCTTCAATCGCCTCGACGCCTTCTTTTTTCAACGCGTCAAGGAGCGAACGGTACACCATTTCCATCCCTTGCAAAATCGATTTGGCTTGTTCATTTTCCGTCTCTATTTTCAAGGCGCGCTCAAAGTTGTCAAGCACCGGAAGCAAATCGCTCGCCAAACTTTGGGCGCGGTATTTTTCAGCCGCTTCCATCTCTTGGCGTGTCCGGCGGCGGAAATTTTCAAAATCAGCATACAGGCGGAGATAGCGGTTTTCCATCTCAGCCAACTTGGCTTCGAGCTCCGCCACTTGCGCTTTGGCGGCCGCGAGCTCCCCCGCCTCGGCTTGCACCTCCTCAGCAGATCCGGTTGCCCCAGAGACCGGCTCTGGCTCCCCGCCAACCGACCCGGCAGCATCCGCTTCGCCTTCCGGCTGTAGAACCGCCTCTTCCGACGAAACCGGCTGCTCCATTTCAGGTTCGTTGTATGTAGCTTGTTCAGTCATTTGTTTTTCTCCTTGCTCCATTGCTTTCACCTCCCCAACAGGGCTCACCATTTATGTACCAATGGCCACAAGGAAAGGATGGACTGTGCATCCATCCGTTAACCAATATGGCCATTCTTACTGATTTTGATACCATTTTGCCAACGCCGCCGACAAATCGGAGGCAACGCGGTTTAAGACGGTGATCACGCGCGAATATTCCATGCGCGTCGGGCCGAGAATCGCAATCGTCCCAAGCGGCGCATCGCCGACTGAATATGTGGCCGTAATCAGGCTGCAGTTTTCCATGCCGCTCAGTTCATTTTCCCGCCCGATTGACACTTGCACCCCTTTTCGACTCTGCTTTCGCAGCAGGCGGTAAATATCCTTTTCCTGCTCGATGATGTTCAGAAGCGGGCGCACTTTTTGGATGTCGCTGAATTCCGGCTGATTGAGCATGTTCGCCTTGCCGGCGAAAAACATTTTTTCCTCTTCGGGGGCACCGATCGTATCGATCAGCGTATTGAGCATGCTGTCATAATTTCTAATATGCCGGCTCAGCACATCGGCCACTTCCCTGTCGATTTTTTCCTTTAAATCAATAAGGGGAACACCGTTCAACCGTTCGTTTAAAATGTTGACCATTTTTTCGAGATCGCTGGCGTTAACCGCAGCCGGAATCGTCACCACCCGGTTTTCGACGTGGCCTGTATCGGTCACAACGATGGCAACAGCCGTCTGTTCGTTGAGCGGAATGATTTGCATCCGTTTCAACTTGTTTTCTTTAAACGCCGGACCGAGGGCGATCGACGTATAATTGGTCAAGTCAGATAAAATTTGTGCCGATTTTTGCACCAGCTTCTCTAACTCATATATGCGCTCGGCGAACACAGAGCGGATTTTTTGAATATCTGCCCTTGTCAACCGCTGCGGAGGCAACAAGTGGTCAACATAATAGCGGTATCCTTTCTCCGACGGCACGCGGCCCGAGGAAATGTGCGTTTTTTCAATATAGCCCAGCTCTTCCAAATCCGCCATTTCATTGCGAATGGTCGCCGAGCTGAACGCGATTTGATGCTTTTTTGATAACGTCCGCGAACCGACAGGCTGCCCGGAACGAATGAAGTCGTCGATAATCACCTGCAAAATCAGCAGTTGACGGTCCGTTAACACGTTTCTCACCTCTGTTAGCACTCAAACATTTCGAGTGCTAATTCTACTATTAGGGTAGCAAATCGCTCGGCAAATGTCAATGTTTACATTTCGCCGAGAAAGGCGGCGAACACTTCATTGCCGAGCAGCTTGCCGCGCTTTGTCAAGCGGACGTGGGTCGCCGTCTCCTCAAGGCGTCCGTTTTCGATTTCACGACGGATCGCCTCGCCAAACACGTCGTTCATCTCACAGCCAAACTTTTGCTGGAAGCAGGCCTTGGACACTCCTTCCGTCTTGCGCAATCCTAAAAACATTTCCTCCTCCATCTGTTCGCGGACGGTCAAGCGGTGTACGTCGCGGTGCGGCCATTCGCCGCGTTCCACCTTCTCGATGTAATGGCGGACCGGACCGATATTGGCGCGCCGCACTCCATCAACGTAGCTGTGTGCCCCGGCACCGATGCCGTAATACTCTTCATTGTTCCAGTACACGAAATTGTGCCGGCTTTCAAATCCTTGGAACGCGTAGTTGCTAATTTCGTATTGCCGATAACCGCGGGCTGTCGTTCGTTCCATTGCCGCTTCATACATCGCCGCTTCTGCCTCCTCCCCCGGAAGGTAAAGGCGGCCTTTTCGCCACTCATTGTAAAAGATCGTTTTCGGCTCAAGAATGAGCGAATAGGCAGAAAGATGCGGCACATGAAGCGAAAATGCCGTTTCCAAATCGGCAAGAAACTGTTCAAACGTCTGCCCGGGAAGCCCGTACATGAGATCGAGGCTGATATTTTCAAACCCGGCTTCCCTTGCCATGGCCACCGCCCGCTCGGCATCGCCGCGTCGGTGTGTGCGACCGATCGCTTGAAGAAGCTGATCATCGAACGTCTGCACCCCGATGCTTAACCGGTTTACCCCAGCCGCGCGGAGAATGGAAAGTTTTTCTTTAGTCAGCCCATCCGGGTTCGCTTCGACCGTAAACTCCGCCATTTGCGCGTCAAACTGAAAATGGCGGTGGATGCTCTCAAGCAAGCGGCCGAGCTGCGCCGGCTCCAACACCGTCGGCGTGCCGCCGCCGATAAACAGCGTCTCGAGATGGCTGCCGAACTCGGCCGCCGTCCACGCCATTTCTTGATCCATCGCCCGCAAATAACCGTCAACCGGCTGGCCGGCGGCGAACACTTTGTTAAAGTCGCAATAATGACAAATATGGGCGCAAAACGGAATGTGAAAATATGCTGATGTTGCCATAGTCATCCTCCTTTCGGCTGCAGCCGGATTGCCGGCATAACGGCTCGTGGCATCTCTCATCCTTCCGCCGGCGTCGCATAGCGATAAACAAACAAGGCCATCCCCGAAGGAGACAGCCTTGCTCGTTATTTTTTCTGGTCATCGATTTTCAAGACAGCCATAAACGCTTCTTGGGGCACTTCGACCGAGCCGATTTGTTTCATTCGTTTCTTTCCTTCTTTTTGTTTCTCAAGCAGCTTCCGCTTCCGCGACACGTCGCCGCCGTAACATTTGGCAAGCACGTTTTTGCGCAGCGCTTTGATCGTCGAACGAGCGATGATTTTGTTGCCGATCGCCGCCTGCACCGGCACTTCAAACTGTTGGCGCGGGATTAAATCTTTCAACTTTTCAACAATCACTTTGCCGCGCTCATACGCCGCATCACGATGGACGATAAACGATAAAGCGTCGATTTTTTCCCCATTCAACAAAATATCCATTTTGACAAGATTCGATGGGCGGTAGCCGATCAATTCATAGTCAAATGACGCGTATCCTTTCGTGTTCGACTTTAAAGCGTCAAAAAAGTCGTACACAATCTCGGAGAGCGGGATGTCGTAAATGAGCATGACCCGCTTTTCATCTAAATACTGCATATCGACGAACGTGCCGCGCTTTCCTTGGCAGAGCTCCATGACCGGGCCGACGTAGTCGTTTGGCACCATAATCGTTGCCTTTACATACGGCTCTTCGATGCGGTCAATTTTTTGCGGATCCGGCATATTCGTCGGGTTGTCGACGGCGATTTCCGTCCCATCGGTTAAATACACCTTGTAGACGACGCTCGGTGCCGTTGTAATTAAATCGATATGGAACTCGCGCTCGATCCGCTCCTGAACAATTTCCATATGGAGCAAGCCGAGAAATCCGCAGCGGAAACCGAATCCAAGCGCCTGTGACGTTTCCGGCTCAAAATGAAGTGCCGCGTCATTGAGCTGCAGTTTCTCAAGCGCTTCGCGCAAATCGTTGTAGCGCGCCGTATCGATCGGGTACAGGCCGCAAAACACCATCGGGTTGAGCTTTCGGTAGCCGGGGAGCGGCTCAGCGGCCGGCCGTTCGGCGTCGGTGATCGTATCACCGACGCGCGTATCTGTTACATTTTTAATGGAAGCGGTCAAATAGCCGACATCGCCAACCGTCAGTTCGTCAACCATTTTTTGTTTGGGCGTAAACACGCCGACTTCGGTCACTTCAAATTCTTTGCCGGTCGACATCATTTTAATGCGTTGCCCTGGCTTCACCGTTCCGTCGACGATGCGAATGTAGGCGACAACGCCGCGGTATGGATCATAGAGCGAATCGAAAATGAGCGCTTTCAGCGGCGCATCCGGATCGCCTGACGGGGCCGGAATTTTTTCCACGATTTGTTCCAAAATTTCTTCAATGCCAATGCCCACTTTCGCTGAGGCGAGCACTGCTTCGGAGGCGTCAAGACCGATGACGTCCTCGATTTCCTGACGAACGCGCTCCGGCTCGGCGCTTGGCAAATCGATTTTATTAATGACCGGCAAAATTTCCAAATTGTTATCAATTGCCAAATACACGTTGGCGAGTGTCTGCGCTTCAATGCCTTGTGCCGCATCGACGACCAAGATCGCTCCTTCGCAAGCGGCCAGGCTGCGGGACACTTCATACGTAAAATCGACGTGACCCGGTGTATCGATCAAATGAAAAATATACGCTTCCCCGTTTTTCGCTTTATATGTCAACTGAACCGCATTCAATTTGATTGTGATGCCGCGTTCGCGCTCGAGATCCATCATGTCGAGCGTCTGCTCCCGCAGCTCGCGCTCCGACAGCGCGCCCGTTTTTTCTAAAATGCGGTCCGCTAGCGTCGATTTTCCGTGGTCAATGTGGGCGATAATGGAAAAGTTTCGAATCCGTTCCTGCCGTTTCAGCCGTTCTTCCCGGTTCATCGTCTCTCACTCCTGCTTCTTCGCAAAACTACACTAGCTTTGATTATAGCAACAGTGCGAAGAAGATTCAATGACCAAGGTAAAAACAAAAAAGCCGCCATGCCTGGCGGAGCAATCATCGTTTGAACTTGTCCGGAAACCGGCTAACTAAACGCGCGGCCGACGAGCGACAGCACTGTCTCCATGAACGCCGTCACCGCATCCGCAAACTGCCGGCCGAGTTCAGAAAAGAGATTGAACGTTTTCAGTTCCTCAATCGTTTCCTTTTTTTCCTGCAAATCACCTGCCGTCACCGTCCGTCCGAACACGGCCGTCTCAAGCTCTCCGTTTCCATTTTTCTCGATCTGAATGACGGACGGAAACGACGGGTCAGCGTAGCCCCGCATTCGCTCCATGCCGTGGTGCGCCTGCTGCATGCCCAACAACACACCGAAAAAAAGGAGAAAGAGCGCTAGACTAAACCGAATAAACCACCTTGCCATATACGACGCCCCTTTACTTTTTCTCCGCCGGAGCCGGCGCTTCGACTTTTTCCGCCTGCCAATAATAGTCGCTGAACACATCGGCAAAAGCAGTCGCCGAACGGAACAATTCAGCAAACGTATTGTCGACGCCACCGAATTCAACTAAAATCGCGTTCCCGGATAAATCTTGATTAAATTTTCCATCCGTTCCCGCTCCTTGTTTCTTAATGACCCCACGGCTCAACCCCGGGTATTTTTTCTGCAGCAGATGATGGAGATCTGTCGCCAGCTGCAAGTTTTTCTCATATTCCGCGTTCTCGCCGCCGACAATAAACGCCACACGTGCGTAGTCAACCCCATTGATCGTCGTCGTCGTATATTTCCGTCGGTGCGCATCGCGGTGAATATCGATGAAGTATTGCAGATCGCGATTTTGCTTCATCGCCGCGACGACCGTTTGTCTTGACATGTCGTACGCTTGGCCGTATTTCATCCCCTTTTTCAACAATTCCGCTTCAATATCGGTTTTGTTAACTTGCGCGCCAATTCCCCGCTTCTCTAATTCTTCCATTAATTTTTCTCCAACCTTTGTCACATTTACGCTTCGGTGGAACGCTAAATCCGGGTCGGTCACACCTTTTAAGGCCGGCAAATACGACTCACGCGTATGCGTATGGTAAATGTAGACGACCTCTCTTCCCCCCGTCGTCTGCGCGGGCGGCGGAACCGGCTTTTCATCTTGGCTTTGCTCCGCTTGTTCGAGCTCCTCAACCGATGCCTGCCGCTCAGCGAGCATCACTTCAAGCGGCGGCGCTGATTCGTACGGAATATTCGTATAATCCGTCCCTTCACCGGCGACCAAAATTTTGCTGTCATACAAGGCAAAGCCCGGCAGCTCGCTGCCGAGCAGGCTGCGCGGGTCATCGGGATTGATGCTTGTCGCCAAGCGGAATAACAGCGACGAATAACTCGTCTGTTGCCGCTCTTTTGGCAGCAGCTGGGTAAAATAACGATTTTCAAGCCCGAACAGGCGAATGAACGTTTCTTCCGGAAAATGGGCCGCCATATCGTTAAGCGACGATGACGACGGGCGGTATTCCGGACGCAGCGACGTAAGCGCTCCGACGAGCATAAACATCATCATACATCCAAGAACGATGAACATCAGCAATTTTTTTAAACTGGCTCTTGGAACAGTGATCACGACGTTTGGGGAGCGCCCTCGTTTCATCTTTTCCACCCTTTCCCGGCTTGTCTCCTCACTTTAACGTATGGCCAAGCAGGAAAAGATAGAACCGTTTTTTGCCTAGTGGGTGTAAGAGCCCGTATTGCCTTGATCGACTTGCTGATGCAGCGCCGCGTTTAAGCCGCCGGCCAACAAGTTGGCCATATCGCCGATGAACGAATCGACTTCCTTCGGTGTCACCATTAAGTTATGTCCAAGCGGAGCGAGCACTTCATAAATGAGGCGGCGCTTTTCGTCATCGCCAAGCGTGCCGACCATGCCCAGGAATGTCGATCGTTCTTGCGGAGACGGCATATCGTGTTCGGTCAACTTCTTTTTGCGGCCGAACGCCCAGCCAGCCGGAGCCAACGCGCTTGACGGCCGCTGTCCTTCGCGCATCTCACGGCCGAAATGTTTTAAAATGAAATCGATCGTGTCGCTTGTGATCGAGACGGCATCGACGACCGTCGGAACGCCAATTGAAATGACCGGGATGCCAAGCGTCTTATCGCTTAGCTCTTTCCGCTTGTTGCCGACCCCGGAACCAGGGTGAATGCCGGTATCCGAAATTTGGATCGTCGCGTTGACCCGTTCAATTGAACGGGCTGCCAGAGCATCAATAACGATGACAAAATCCGGCTTCGTTTTCCGGACGACACCATCAATAATATCGCTCGTTTCGATGCCGGTCGTCCCCATCACCCCGGGAGCAAGGGCGCTCACCGGCCGGAATCCTTCCTCGACACTTTCCGGCTGCAATTGAAACAAATGGCGGGTGACGAGCACGTTTTCGACCGTCAACGGCCCGAGCGCATCAGGGGTGACGTTTTGGTTGCCAAGCCCGACAATCAGGCAGCTCGCTTGCTCGGGAATGCGGAGCCGTTGTAAAAAGGTGCTCAGTTGTTCCGAAAAAATGCGCTGCACTTTTTGCTGCAATTCCGTGTTTTGTTCGCGGATGCCTTGCGCCTCAATCGTCAAATAATGGCCCGGCTTTTTGCCAATTGACGCTGCCCCTTGCTCTGTGACATGCACGTGCGACAGTTTGACGCCGTCGATCTCCTGATCATGAATGATGACTCCCTCAATCGGCGAGGCGCTTTCTTTTTTTTGCTGCAAACGCTCCTCGACCGCGATCTCATGGGCTTCGATCGCTAAGTCGGTACGCACCGAGTACATGCGTAAATCAAGCGGCTGTTCCATCTCGTTCCTCCTCGTTCATGCTGTTTTCTTTTATTGTCGCCGCAATGGGGCCGTGTCATTCATATTTTGTAAAGGATTTTCGCTTGAACACTCTTGCATAATCAAAACGCGTTTGATAGAATAACATTTGTTCTTCCTGTTGTTCACAGCAGAAATAGGAACGGTAATGGAGGTGAACGGACGTGGCTAACATTAAATCGGCGATCAAACGCGCGAAAACGAGCGAAAAACGTCGGGCTCACAACGCCTCGATGAAATCGGCCATGCGCACGGCGATCAAAAAATTTGAAACGCTTGTTGAAGTGAAAGACGTGGAAAGAGCGCAAGAAGCGTTCATTATCGCGTCGAAAAAATTAGACAAAGCCGCAAGCAAAGGCCTTATTCATAAAAATGCCGCCAGCCGGCAAAAATCGCGTTTAGCGAAAAAATTAAACAGCATCCAAGCTTCATAATAAAAAACGACCTGGCGCCAGGTCGTTTTTTTGTACTGCATGAATCTTCTGGGCATTCCAACGGAAAAGGCGGGCCCGCCCGCTTGCGCACAAGCCCAAACGCCAAGGGGCGGCCGTACAACGATCAGCTGCCGCGCTTTGCCGCCGGGCGGGCGCCCCAACGCATGAGCAGCAGCTCGACGGCCAGGCGGCGGTCCATGGCTCCACTTTTCACTTCATAATCAGCGGCGGCTAACTGATCGATTGCTTCCGTCAGCTCCGTATCAGAAAAACGGGACGCCTGGCCAAGGGCGAGCTTGACGCGGAACGGATGCACTTTGAGCACCGAGGCGATTTGCGTCTGCCCATAACCTGCTTCAGAGAGCCATTTCACTTGCGCCAACAGGCGGAAATGGCCGGCGAGCAATGCCAAAATTTTGATCGGTTCCTCATTGTTTTCAAGCAAGTCGTAAAACGTCTGCAGCGCCGCCGGAATGTCGCGCTTCGCTACTTGCTCGACAAGGACAAAGACGTTTTCCTCCGGTGTTCGGGCAACAAGCTGCTCCACCGCCGCCGCCTCCACCGTCCCACCCGGCCCGGCAAACAAGGCCAGCTTATCCATTTCATTCGCCAAGACCGCCAGCTGCGTTCCGGCCCGGCGCAAAAGCAGCTCAATGGCTTCGTCACTCACCGACACCCCTTGGTGTTCGAACCGGCGGCGCACCCAGGCCCGCAACTCCGCTTCGGCGAGCGGGGCGGCGACCACGACTTCGCTGTGCTCTTTGGCGAGCTTCGTAATTTTTTTCCGCTCATCAAGCTTGTCATACGGCGCGAAAAAAACGACAATGGAAAACGGCGCCGGCGCTTTTAAGTATGCCTCCACCTTCGTCAAATCGTGCTCGATCTCCTTCTCTTTTTCGGCCGTAAAAAAATACGGATGCTTAATGAGGATGACGCGCCGTTCCCCAAAAAACGGCACCGTCTCCGCCTCCTCGAGCGCCGCTTGCACCGGTGTTTCTTCGCAGTCATACACGGCAAGATTCCATTCGCGTTCTTCGTCGCCAAGCGCCGCCTTCACTAACCGTTCGTACGTTTCCACTAATAAAAACGGCTCGCTGCCATATAATAAATAAAGGGGAGAAAACCTCCGTTTTTCAATATTTCCCCATACCCGTTCCAGCATGTTCCCTTCTCCATTCTCTAGCAAGATTCCCTGCTAGAAAGATACACCGTTTTCCGCCATTTTACAAGGGAACCGGCTGTCGAGAAAACCGGTTCCCCTTTATATAAACGCCGGCCAATAAGTCCTAGGACCTTATTTGCCAGCGGGTTATTTTTATGTTTTCCCGGCCGTTTGAAAGTATTTGTGTCAACTGTTGTCAAGGAAGGAAAATGGACAAGCGACGGTAGATTTTTTTGGTGTTTTCGTCTATACTAAAAATGATTGCACGAGGAGGGGGAAAACGATGAACGTATTTGAAAAGGAAGTGCAAAGCCAACGGAATGACGCCGTCGATTCCGCCGTCGGGTTTATCGTGTCGTTCGGCTTTTTCGCGACGATATTCATCATCGCGACGCTGATCGAATTTTTCGGCCGGTAAAGGGTTGCTTACATAAGCAATCCTTTTTTCTTTGTGTATAATATGCTATGGTTTTATTTGCTGAAAGGTTCCGCTTTTTTTGCCTACTGCATTGTATGGCTTCATCACCTGAAAAGTTCCGCTTCCGCCATCATAAAGATACCGAATGGCTCCGTTTTCATCCGTCCGCCAACTGATGACGCCTTGTTGCTTCAGCCGTTCTAGCACCTCCGGGGACGGGTGGCCATAACGATTGAAACGGCCGACCGAAATAAGCGCAGCCCGCGGCTTCACTGTGCGCAAAAACGGAGCAGTTGTCGACGTTTCACTGCCATGGTGCGCGACTTTCAATACATCGATGCGCAGCGTCGGATAGGCGCGGATGAGCGCTTCCTCCGCTTCTTTTTCAATGTCTCCGGTAAACAGCCAAACGAAACCGCCAAGGCGAGCAAGCAACACAAGCGAGCCGTTGTTGTCCTCATCGTTCCCTTTTTCCGGATGGAGCACAACGAACCGCACGCCTCCCTCTGTCCATCCTTCCCCCCGCACCGCGGTGTGGACCGGCACGGAAAACGGGCGCGCTACCGCCTTTACGGCCGGCCGTGCTCCCGGACTGGTGACAATTTCGTTGACGCGTATGGCCTTCATCACCTCAGGAGCCGCCCCGATATGGTCGGCGTCATCGTGCGTCAAAAGGAGTTTGTCGATCGTTCGCACCCCTTGCGCTTTTAAAAACGGGACGACGACATCGCGGCCGACGGCAAACGGACGAGCCCGCTCGCGCCACGGTTCACGCCCCCACTCCGGCGTCCCCCCAGTGTCAATGAGATAGACCGCTTTCCGATGAGGAAGTTCAATGTAAATGCAATCACCTTGGCCGACATCGAGCACCGTCACCTCCCCCTTCGGGTTCACGTATGGGGCGGCCAGCTGCAACGCCATCGCCGCCGCGACTGTTGCCAACCCGCGAATGATCCAACCGCGCTCCCAACAAAGAAACGCCGCTGCGACCGCTGCCGCATAAACGGCCAAGCACCACGGCTCCGGGCGCCCGAGCACAAGCATCAATGGATGGTCGGCCGAGAAAAAACGAACGACCGCATTCGTAAGCCCAACCGTTTGAACAAACAGCCAAACGAGCGGAAAAATCGGAACAGCAGTGGATAGAAAGGAGAGTGGCAACACAACAAACGAATACCAAGGAACGAACACGACATTGAGAAATACGCTCCAAACAGAGATTTCGTAAAAATGGTAAAGCAAAACCGGCAGGGCGGCCGTTTGAGCGACGAGTGCCGTTTGCAGCAACCGTCCCACTATCGAGCGAACAGCAACAAGCGCCGGAAAATGAACGAGGAGGACGAACGTCACTACAAACGACAGTTGAAATCCGACATCCCACACCATGTACGGATCGAAGACCAAAAGTGCAAGGGCGGTCCAGCTTAACGCGTCGAGCGGATGGATCGCTCCTTTTTTCCATTGGACCGCGAGCACGATCATGCCTGTCGCACAAGCGCGCAAAACCGATGGCGAGGCGCCGGCGAGCACCGCGTAAACCGGCAGGGCGGCCAGTAAAGCGACGACAACCGCCTCGCGTGTCACGAAACGGATCGCTGCGGCAAACACCGCACCGACAAGCAAGGTGACATGGCCGCCGGAGATGGCCAGCAAATGGATGAGCCCAAGCTCTTGGTAGCCGCTGAGCACCTCATCATCCAACTGGCGGCGCTCGCCGTAAATCAGGGCGGCGGCCACGCCAGCGGCCTCCGGCGGAAAACGGTCTTCAATATGGCGGACGCCCGCCTCGCGAATCGTCATAAGCCGTTCGATGGCAGTCGGGCGTACGCGCACACAATCCGAAAGGTCAATCTCTTCGGGGAGAAACAGCCAGTGAATGTGGTGGAAGCGCAAATAGCGTCGGTAGTCAAACGCATACGGATTGCTTGCCGGCATCGGGGGCTCGAGTGTTCCAGTGACGCGGCATACCGTCCCAGGCACCAGGCGCGCTTGCAGCGCCTCTTTTTCCGCCGCCGTCCGAACGGTGTAACGAAGCTGCACCTTTTCCCGGCCGACTTTGACCGGCGCCTGCAGCCGGTCGCCATCGATCGCCGGCGGGGCGGAAAAGCGAACCAAAAGCGAATGTCGGCCGTCGGAAAGGGATGTGTTGTTATGATGATCAACGAAAAGAAAATAGACGAAAAATAAGGAGGCGGCAGCCAAAGCGGGCACCAAGAGGTGCTGGCGGCGAAGGAAAAGAAGAAGGAGATACCCAAAAAGGAGGAAAAATGCCGGCTTGGACAAAGAGGCCGCCGCTACGGCCAAAAGCGCCGCCGCAGCGACATAAATAGCTTGTCCCCTCATGATTCTTCCCCGCCGGAAAGTTGGGCAAACACATCCATCTTCAACGGCACTTGCACGAGCCGGACGCCGGCTTGGGCAAACA
Organism: Geobacillus sp. BK01; assembly: GCF_052220245.1. Lineage (NCBI taxonomy): Bacteria > Bacillati > Bacillota > Bacilli > Caryophanales > Anoxybacillaceae > Geobacillus > Geobacillus sp. BK01. The sequence goes on along the minus strand of NZ_JBQPTH010000001.1, from coordinate 206,431 downwards.
GCTCGAGGGCGTACGGATGGTTTTTGTAATCTTGCGCGTAATAGACGGCGCGAATACCGCTTTGAATGATTGCTTTGCAACAGTGCAGGCACGGAAAATGAGTGACGTACATCTCGGCCCCTTCGGTCGGGACACCAAACTTGGCGCATTGCAAAATGGCGTTCATTTCAGCGTGAATCGTCCGGACGCAATGGCCATCAATGACGTAGCACCCTTCGTCAATGCAGTGGGCGCCGCCGGCGATCGAACCGTTATACCCGCCGGCAATGATCCGTTTGTCGCGCACAATCGTCGCCCCGACCGCGAGCCGCGTGCACGTGCTGCGCAGCGCAAGCAAATGGCTTTGCGCCATAAAATATTGATCCCATGTCATCCGCTCCATGTCATATCCCTCCGGTCGTTTTGATAATTTTAGTCTAATCGCCGTCCATGGCGCCGTCAACGCCAAAAAACGTCCGCGGGTCCCTGACCCGCATACCAGCTCCCCCTCTACGGCACGAGCAAATACGGTTTCAATTTCTGCAACGTTTTTTCGCCAATTCCGGTCACCTTTAACAAATCTTCCACCCGCTGAAACGGTCCGTGTTCCTCCCGATAGGCGACAATCGCTTCCGCTTTCGCCCGCCCGATGCCCGGCAGCTGCATGATCTCCTCGGCGGTCGCCGTATTAATGGCCACTTGCGGGCTGTCCCCCTCCGTTTTCGACGCGGCGTCCGCCGCTTCCAGCGCCGGGGCGGCCTCGCCTTTTTTCGGCACATAAATCATCATTTCATCGCGCACTTTCGCCGCCAAGTTCACCCGGGTATCATCAGCTTCTGCCGTCAAACCGCCAGCCAAAGCAACGACATCACGGACGCGGGCATCCGCCGCCACCTCGTACACCCCAGGTTTCTCGACCTCCCCTTTGATATCGACAATCGCGGTCGATGGCGGGGCGGATGTTTTCACCGCCGGTTCCCCAGCATCCGTTTCTTCCGCCGCCGGCGGCAGCACCAGCGGCTCTTGTTCGGCCGGGGAGCGGCTGAACAGCCATGCCCCTGCCGCAACGGCAAACAGCACAAGCGCTCCCATCTTCCATCGCATTTTGACAGCGTCCCACATACGTCCCATCCTTTCCTGCTTCTAGTCATAAAATCAGCCTTTGCGGCATACATATCGAAAAAGAGTACCGGCGAACATGAACCGGGAGGGGGGAACTGCACGTGAACATTGGCTTTATCGGCACGGGGAATATGGGCACCATTTTGATCGAGGCGTTCCTTGACTCCGGCGCCGTCAAAGAAGAAGAGCTGATCATCACCAACCGTACGCTGGCCAAAGCGTTCGATATACAAAAAACTCATCCGGGCATCACCGTCGCCCGCGATGCACCTGAAACGGTCAAACAAGCTGCCATCATCTTTTTATGCGTTAAACCGCTCGAGATGGTTCCGTTGTTGCAGCAGCTGGCGCCATACTGGACCGACGAGCATTGCCTCGTGTCGATCACAAGCCCGATCACCGTCGAACAACTTGAAGCTGTTGTCCCTTGCCAAGTCGTGCGCGCCATTCCGAGCATCACGAACCGGGCGCTGTCCGGCAGCATCCTCGTCACGTTTGGGTCGCGATGTTCGGCCTCCTGCCGGCAAACGATCAACGACCTTCTCCGCCGCATCGCATCGCCGATATGCATTGACGAAGCCATCACCCGCGTCGCTTCGGACATTTCGAGCTGCGGCCCGGCGTTTTTCAGCTATTTGCTGCAGCGCTTCATCGACGCCGCGACGGCCAAAACGGCCATCACGAAAGAACAGGCGACGATGTTGGCGACCGATATGATCATCGGCTTAGGGGAATTGCTGAAGCGAAACTTGTACACACTCCCGACGCTGCAGGAAAAAGTATGTGTCAAAGGCGGGATTACTGGAGAAGGCATCGCCGTCCTCGAGCAGCGGCTCGACGGCGTTTTTGAAGCGGTGCTGGCCAAAACGCATGAGAAGTTTAAAGAAGATGTGAAGAAGGTGAGGCAGCAGTTTCCTTGATAGGTTTTTATTCGACAAGCAACAGCGAAAGTCCTGCTTCGTTCGACAAAAAATAGACCCCAGCTTGTACGGCTGGGGTTTTCATATTTACGGATATTTCGTCGGGTTCCATCGTTGTTCAACTTTTTAGGTATGCCTGTTTTTGTTTGTTCGTTTCGATCCTCACCCAGCTATTGAATAGGGTACAAGCTCTCTTATTAAGCTTGATTGACGCTACATTCATTTCAATCCTCATCCAACTATTCATCCGGATGCAACACGACACAGAACTTCTCCCCGTATTATATGTTTCAACCAAAATATTATAATATGATTTCCCGCCATGCGCCTCTCACCGCTTCCGCGCCACAAAAAACCACCGTTCAGACGTCTCGGCCGGGGGTTCATCGGTGAAGTCGGCCGTCACTTCGAGAACGTCGAAACCGGCGTCATCAAGCCATTGTTCATAAGCTGTGCGCTCGAATGTACGTTGTTCGTGCCATTCGTCGTGGCGCTCATAAAAGGCGCCGCGGCGGACGAAAAACGTCAGTTCGTGCCCGACGCTGTGCGGCCAGTCAAGCGGATGGCACGTCCAAATGTAGCTGAGGTCATCCCCTTGGTCGGCGAAGACGGCATCGCGGAACAAGACGTCCATTTTGTAAACCGAGTGGACGTCAAACAGCAGCAGCCCACCGGGGCCAAGCGCGCGGGAGACGGCGGCGAACGTCCGCTGCACGTCCTCTTCATCCGTCAAATAGTTGAGCGCATCGCAAAAAATGAAGGCGCCATCAAGGTCGGAAAACCCGTCAAGCTCTGCCATGTTTTGCTCGAAAAACGGCACGTTGACGCCGGCTGCCTCCGCTTTCGCCTGAGCAATGGCGAGCATATGCTCAGAGAGATCGACGCCGGCTGCTTGCCATCCGGCCTTGGCGAGGCGGATGGCAAGCTCGCCCGTCCCACAGCCGATGTCGACGACCCGCCGTCCCGGCCGTTTGGCGTATTGGGCAAATGTCCGCTCAGCAAATGATTGCCACGCGTCATACGGCGCTTCCGTCATCAGCGCGTCATACCAATCGGCAAAGCGGCCGTACGTCATGGCTGCAGCACAGCGGCAACATCTTCTGTCGGAGCGTCTCCCCAAAGCCGCTCGAGATTGTAATAGTCGCGCTCATCTTTCGCAAACACGTGGGCGACGATATCGCCGAGGTCTACAAGCACCCATTTCGCCTCCTGGAATCCTTCGATCCGCCTAACCGGCAGTCCGTGCTCTTCAGCCTGGTCTTGAATTTCGTGGGCGATCGCCTGCACTTGTTTATCCGAGTTGCCATGGCAAATGACAAAATAATCGGCAACGGGCGAAATACCTTTCATGTTGAGCACGACAATGTTTTCCGCCTTTTTATCATCCGCCGCACGGACGACAAGCTGCAATACCTCTTGTTCGGTCACCGTTCCATTTCCCCCTTCACCTCGCGTACAAGCGAATTGTACATATGAATCGTGTCCGGATAAATCAGTTGGCGCTTCCCGAGCAAAAATGTGATCGTATTTTGCACCGCTTGCAACAGGGCGCGGTTGAGATCTTCCTCGGCAAGGCGCCTTACTTCCTCGACGCCGGGAAACTTCCGCCCCGGTTCGATATAGTCAGCCAAATAAATTGTTTTCTCAAGCAACGTCATCCCGGCTCTTCCAGACGTATGATAGCGAATGGCATCGAGCACATCCGGATCGTCAATGCCGGCTTCCGTTTGCACTAAATAGGCGCCGACGGGCGCATGCCACAATTCACTGTTGTACGCCAACAAGTCGTTGGGCATATTGTGCGCCAAAATGAGCTGTTTCATTTCGTCGACCGGTCGGAATTTCGCATAGTCATGGAAAATAGCGGCCAACTCCGCTTTTTTGACATCGGCGCCATACCGCTTGGCAAGCTTAACGGCCGTTTCGACAACGCCAAGCGTATGCTCGTAACGCTGCTCCGTCAGCTGCCGTTTCACAATCAGCAACGCCTGTTCTCGCTCCATATAACCCCTTCTCCTCAATATAAAGTCTGACGCCTTCCGGCACGAGGTAACGGATCGTCTGACCGTTTTGCACCCGCTTGCGAATGAGTGAGGAAGAGACGGCAAATTGCGGCGCCTCCACCTCGATGACTGGGTATGGCGTCTCCATGGAATAACCGGGGCGTTTCACCCCGACAAAGGTCACGAGCTCAATAAGTTCATCGATGCGATGCCAGTTCGGCAAATATTCGACCATATCCGCGCCGATAATGAAATAAAACTCGTCATCCGGGTGCATCGCAACAAGCTGGCGAATCGTGTCGTACGTATAGGAAGGCCCTTCCCGCTCAAGCTCGATCGTCTCAATATGAAAGCGCGGATGGCCGGCCACGGCCAACTCCAGCATGCGGAGCCGATCCTCGCTTTTCGTCACTTGTTCGTACTGCTTATGGGGAGGAATGCGGTTGGGCAGAAACCAAATTTGTGACAACTGAAGGGCATCGAGCACTTCATTCGCCATAATCAAATGGCCGTAATGAGGCGGATCGAACGTTCCGCCGAAAATCCCGACTTTTCCCATCTTCCTTCCCCCCGCCGTTTTGCCTTGGCCGTGTTGCCGTCAGTCAGGCAAAACGATTTGTTTATGTTCTTTCGACTCTTTGTATAAGACGATCGTATTGCCGATCACTTGCACGAGTTCGGCCTCCGTCCCGGCCGCCAGCTGCTGGGCGACGGTGTAGCGGTCTTCTTCACAGTTTTGCAAAACACTCACTTTTAACAGTTCTCGCGCCTCGAGCGCCGCGGCAATTTGTTTCGTCATCTCTTCGGTGACGCCGCCTTTGCCGACTTGAAAAATCGGCTTGACATGATGGGCTTGGGCCCGCAAAAACCGTTTTTGCTTTCCCGTTAACATATGTTACCTCCTCAATTGTGCGGTGACAAGCTGTTTCATCCGTTTGACATCCGGCCATTGACCGGTCCATTTTTCAAACGCAAGCGCCCCTTGGTACACAAGCATGCCGACACCGTTTTGCACGCGGGCGCCGCGCGCTTTCGCTTCCTTCAGCCACTTCGTTTCGAGCGGGTTGTAAATGATATCCGATACGATCGTCCCCGGCCGCAGCCCTTCAAGGGAAAGCGGCTGTTCGTCCTCCTTCGGATGCATGCCGACCGAGGTTGTATTGATCATAATATCATATTCCGCCACCCGCCGTTCGGCCTCAGCCAGCGAGAAAAACGCCGACCGGCCTTCGCCTTCCCCGCTGCGGACGAGCTGTTCCGCTTTTTCGATCGTTCGGTTGGCGATGTCAATTCGTTCAGCGGCGGTGGAAAGAAGGGAAAAATAAATGCCGCGCGCACCGCCGCCGGCGCCGATGAGCAAAATCCGCTTGCCGTCAAGCGCCACTTCCATCTCCTCTTCGAGCGCCCGGACATAGCCGGGCCCGTCTGTATTGTAGCCGACAAGCCGGCCGTTTTCATTGACGATCGTATTCACTGCCCCGATGCGGCGCGCATGATCATCGATGTCATCCAAAAACGGAATGACTGCCATCTTATGCGGGATCGTTACATTGACCCCGGCAATGCCAAGCGCGCGCACGCCGGCAATGGCCTCGCCGACTTGCTCCCGTTTGACGGAAAATAAGTGATAGCGCGCCGGAATGCCCAGGCGGGCAAACGCATCGTTATGCATGAGCGGCGACAGCGAGTGTCCGACCGGAAAACCGATTAGCCCGTATACGCTTTCCATCCTTCTCCCCTCCCGTACGCATTAAATCAACGATTGGCGAATCAATACATCGACCCCTTTCGGAGCATGGACGACGAGCTGGGCGCCCGGGTCATTGCACGTCACCCACCCAAGCCCGGAAAAGACGACATCCGTTTTTCGCTCCTTGACGGACAACGATCGCGGCACAAGCGGCGGAAATTCCTCTGCATAGCGTTTGTTTGGCGGGGCGAGCAAGCCGCCGAGTTGATTGGTGTAAAGCGTATCTGCTTTCTCCAACTTTGTCCGGTGAATGGCCAGTTCATTCGCCATATAACAGACGAACGAGCGGCGTCCACCTTTGATGTAATCGAGGCGGGCCAAGCCGCCGAAAAAGAGCGTTTGTCCTTCATTAAGCTGGTAGACGCGCGGATGGATTTCCCGTTTCGGCGTAATCACTTTCAAATCGCGTGCATCGACAAAATGTGCCATTTGACGATGGTTGATGATTCCCGGCGTATCATAGAGCGACGCCCCGCCCTCGAGCGGGATTTCAATCATATCGAGCGTCGTTCCCGGGAAATACGATGTGGTAATGACGTTTCCTTTGCCGGTCGCCTCCTCCACGATCCGGTTAATAAACGTCGATTTGCCGACATTTGTGCAACCGACGACATACACATCGCCGCCGTCGCGGTAGCGGTCAATCGTCTCCATCACCTTTGCCATGCCGATCCCTTTCGCCGCGCTTACTAGGCAGACATCCACCGGACGCAGCCCGAGCTCTTCGGCCATGCGGCGCATCCACTGCAACAGCTTCGGATATTTGACCGATCTTGGCAATAAATCGGCCTTATTGCCGACAAGCAAAATCGGATTGTCAGCCGCAAACCGCGGCAACCCGGGAATAAAGCTTCCGTTAAAGTCAAAAATATCGACGATGTTGACGACAAGCGCCTTCGACTCCCCAATGCGATGCAGCATATGCAAAAAATCGCGGTCATCAAGCGGCACATCTTGCACTTCATTGTAATGTTTCAGGCGAAAGCAACGCTGGCAAATCACCTCTTCCGTTTCTTTTTCAAGCACGCTTTTCGGCGCATACCCTGCCTTTTTCGGGTCTTCAAACTGGATGGCCGCCCCGCAGCCGATGCAACGCAGTTGTGGCTCCACAATCATTCCTCCCAATAAATCATCCCTTTTTTCCGCATGGCACTTAAAATTTTCCGCTCTATTTTCCGGTTAAAGCGTGTCCATACCCCGTCCGTCTGGGCGATCGGAACGACTAAGATCGTATTTAATCCGACACGGTTGCCACCGAGCACATCGGTCAACAACTGATCGCCGATGACAACGACTTCTTCCTTTTTCAGCCCCATCATCTCCAACGCCTGCAAAAACGCGCGGGTCAGCGGTTTGCGCGCTTCGAAAATGAACGGGATGCCAAGCGGTTCGGCAAACGACTGCACGCGTCGTTTATTATTATTCGATACGATCACAACCTTAATGCCCGCCCGCTTGATCGCCTCAAACCAGGCGGCCAACTCAGGTGTCGCACCTGGCCGATCCCACTCAACAAGCGTATTGTCGAGATCGGTGATAATCCCTTTTACTCCTTTTTTCTTCAACTCGTCCGGCGCAATGTCAATGACGCGCTTCGTAAACTGGCTTGGTAAAAAATAGTGAAGCATATAAGTCACCTGCCTTTATCATCTGCTTTTCCCATCATAGCGGATTTGGCCGTTCGTTTCAAAACAAAGTTTGGCAGCCTCCTTGATCGAGAACAGTGGAACAAAAAGTTTTCGACAATTTTTGCGGTTCTCCGGTTTGTGGATAACTGTTACCCACATGATACACAAACGGATGACGATACTTCCACTATTTTATAAACATGTTTTCCACATGTTATCCACTATTTTCTGTGGATAACAGAACGGTTGTTCTATTTTGTAAATCATGGTACAGTGAAAGTAACCTACCATTATATGTATGGAATACTCGTTATATTCCATCGGAAAAGGAGGGCGTTCTCCGATGAAATATTTATCTGATGAGCTGTTGATCGAATCGTATTTTAAGGCGAAAGAGCTCAACTTAAGCCCGGAATTTATTGAACTGATCGAAAAGGAAATCCAGCGCCGGTCATTGACTCATAAAATTAAGCTGTCCTCATGAACGAAGGCCTTCGGGCTTTTTTTGTTTGTTTTAAAAAAAGCCCGGACCTAGCGCCAATAGCCGATCCGCTCGCCGACTTTCACCGGCATCGGCGCGGCAATGCGCGGGTCGGGCGCAAAGCTTCCCCGTTCAAACAGCAGCACAACCGTCGAGCCGAACGAAAAGTACGCCATTTCCTCCCCTTTTACCAACCGTTCCCCCTTATGGGTCAGCTCGATGCTGTTGACGAACATAGCGCCAATTTTTACGATTGCCATCCGCTTGCCGCCGGCTGTGACCTCTGTGATGAGGCGATAATTTTTTTCCAGCGGCCGCCGACCGTATTTTAAACCGAGACGATTAACAGGATACGATTTACGGCCGAGCGTCCACTGTTTTTCGATCACGCCAGATATTGGGCTGTGAATGCGGTGATAATGGCTCGGGCTCAAATACAGAATAAAAAAGAACCCGTTCACGTATGGTTGCGCGGCCTCAACGCTTCCAAGCATTTCCGCAATCGAATACGGTTTCCCTTTGACAATCATTTCACTGGTTTTTTGGATCGTTCCCATCTCCTCAATGACCGCATCAACCGGGCTGACAACCGCATGCTCGTCAGCATCAACCGGTCTGATTCCGGCTTTGAGTCGGCGGACGAACAGCTGCTGCAATGTTTTATAATTTTTTAAGCTTTTTTCCATTTCTTCTTGGTTAATATGATAAATTTTCGCATACGATGGTATCAATGGCGCGCTGAGGCGCGATCTGGCAAACGAAGCGAGCAGCTTCGAGGAAAGCGAGTGATTGGTCAACTCAATCAACAAACGATACAGCCATTTTCGCAAGCATGTTCCCTCCAGTTATGTAGCGTCGCCGGTTGTTACTACCTTCCATATTACCGCCAAAATGAGTATAATGGTAGTAGAATTTTCTTTTGGCGTTTTCTGTTGGAAAAGGAGTGGGGAGAGTTGTTCTTATCCGATTATTTAGATTATACGTTAAAAAAGTTAAAGGCAAACATGGCCAACATTTTGACGATGACAAACTTATCGCTCGGCGGTTTTTCTGTCTTGACTACGCTGAACGGCCAGCTTCACATGAGCGTGCTTCTCATTTTTTTAGCAGCGTTTGTCGACCGCTTTGACGGCGCAGTCGCCCGCAAACTGAACATCGAATCCGAACTCGGCAAGCAGCTTGACTCGATGAGCGACATTGTTTCTTTCGGCGTCGCGCCCGCCTTGTTGATGTACGAAGCTTTGTTCCGCGAATTCGGTGCGCCGGGAGCGGTGTTCACTATTTTGTATGTCGCCTGCGGCGCCTTCCGTCTCGCCCGCTTTAACATCACGGAGAACAACGGCTATTTCTCCGGGCTGCCGATCACGGCCGCCGGGGTGCTGATGACGTTAGGTTATTTGGCCATTCCGTACTTTCCGCCGCAGTCGTTTATGTTTTTGGCGCTGATTTTATCGTTTTTAATGGTCGGGACGTTTAAACTGAAAAAAGTATGACCAACGCCAGGCCGCCTCTTTCCAATGGCATATGGATCGGGCGGCTTTTTTGCGTCCGAAGTCACACCTTTTTCCCTTTTCAACCTTCTCTATTCAGTATATGATAAATATGGTTTCTTCATAAAACAAAAGCGGCATAGATCGTTTGCACGGAAAGAGCGGGGGGATCCAGTTGGACAAAACATCGATTATCGGTATGATTCTTGGTATTGTTGCCGTTGGACTTGGCATGTATTTTAAAGGCGTGTCGCCCGCTGTTTTAATCAATCCGGCCGCCCTCTTAATTATTCTTGTCGGGACAGCCGCGGCGGTTACGATTGCTTTTCCAACGAAAGAAATCAAAAAAGTGCCAAAGCTGTTAAAAATCATTTTTACCGAGCCGGCCACCCCGACGGTTGAGCAGCTCATCCCGCTGTTTGTCGACTGGGCAAACATCGCCCGCCGCGAAGGGCTGTTGGCGCTCGAGGCGAAGCTCGATGACATCGAGGATCCGTTTTTGCGCAACGGGCTGGGCATGGCGATCGACGGACAGACGCAAGAGTTCATCCGTGATGTGATGACGGAAGAAATTGCGGCCATGGAAGAACGGCACGAGGCGAACGCCGCCATTTTTGCACAGGCCGGCACGTACGCGCCGACGCTCGGGGTGCTTGGCGCTGTCATCGGCTTAATTGCCGCGCTTGGGAACATGGAAAATATCGCTGAGCTCGGCGAAGCGATCAGCGCCGCGTTTGTCGCGACACTGCTCGGGATTTTCACCGGCTACGTGCTTTGGCATCCATTCGCCAACAAATTGCGGCGAAAATCAAAAGAAGAAGCGAAAGTGCGCTACATCATGATTGAAGGAGTGCTGTCCATTTTGGAAGGACAAGCCCCGCGGATGATCGAGCAAAAACTCGCTTCCTACTTGCCGGAAAGCGAGCGTCATCAAGTGCTGGCACAAGGGGAAACGGTCAATGGCTAAGAAAAAGAAACACTCGCATGATGAGCACATGAGCGAATCTTGGCTTATTCCGTACGCCGATTTGCTGACACTGCTGCTTGCTCTGTTCATCGTCTTATTTTCAAGCAGCCAAATTGATCAAAAAAAGTTTCAACAAATCGCGCACGCCTTTAGCACCGCCTTTGCCGGCGGCACGGGCGTCCTCGATTTTCAAAGCCCGGTGGAGCCAATCACCCCGCCGGCCCAAGATGAAGAAGGGCGGCAATCGGAAAGGGAGCCCTCTCCGGTTGTAAGCGAACAAGAAAGAAAAGAGCTCGGGCAAGTGAAAGAAAAAATCGACGCTTATATCCGCCAAAACAAGCTTGACGGAAAGCTGCAAACTTCTTTGACTGACGAAGGGCTGGCCATCACGATTTTGGACGACATTTTATTCGATTCCGGCAGCGCGGAAGTGCGCATGAAAGACCGGCACTCGGCAGAAGAAATTGCCGCTTTGCTTGTCATGAATCCGCCGCGCAACGTGATCATCAGCGGCCATACGGACAACGTGCCGATCCATAACGAACAGTTTGCCTCTAACTGGGAACTTAGCGTCATGCGTGCCGTCAACTTTATGAAAGTGTTGCTTGAAAACAAACAGCTTGACCCACGCTATTTCAGCGCGAAAGGCTACGGCGAATACAAGCCGATCGCTTCGAACGCGACCGCCGCCGGCCGGATGAAAAACCGGCGCGTCGAAATTTTAATTTTGCCGCGCACCGAGATCAGCCGTTCACAATCGCCCGCCCAATAAAAGACCGCCAGCCGTCAAGGCGGTCTTTTTACTTTCCGCCGGCCGCAGCTTGTCCGTTGTCCTCCGCTACGCCCCCATGTCCTTTTTTAAGTTTCCTTTCCCTCGATCACTTCTAGTCGGAAGCAAGCCGGCTTTCCACCGGCTTGTTCATAGTTTAACTGTCCATTTAATGACCCCTGCTTTTACGAGTGTCTCAACTAAAATCACAATAGCCGGACCGACAAACAGCCCGATAAAGCCAAGCAGCTGAAAGCCAAGATAGACGCTGACGAGCGCTGCAAGCGGAGAAATGCCTAAATTCGTCGAAAACACTTTCGGCTCAATGATCCGGCGCACGACGGTGATGACGACAAACAACACGATCAGTCCGATGCCGAGTGTATTGTCGCCGTTGGCGATGCTAATAATGCCCCACGGAACGAGCACCGAGCCGGTTCCTAAAATGGGCAAAATGTCGACGACGACAATCACGAGCGCCATCAAAGCGGCATAGTCGATGCCCAATAATAGAAGACCGGCAAGAGCAAGGAAAAACGTAATTAAGCTGAACAAAAACTGTGCTTTTATAAACCCGACCCCCGCCTTGCTCAACTGGGCGATGACCATTCCGAGCCGCTGGCGGGTGCGCTCGGACAAATAGCGGCTTATGGCTTGCTTCAACCGCGGCAAGTCGAGCGAAATGAGAAACAAAGCAATCAAATAAACTAAAAAATGGATAAAAAATGCCGGAATGGCAGCAATATAATGGACAAGCGACTGCGTCAAATTCGTCGCAAACGATAACAGCATTTGCTGAACCGTATTGACGCTGCGTTCCACCGAATCAATAATTTCCTGCGGAATCGAGCTAGAATACGACTGCCACGTTTGGATGAAATGATCGAGCACTTTCGTCGTTTCGCTTAACACGTAAGGAAGCTTTTGCGAAAGCGCCATCACTTGCTGAACCAAAATAACGATTAAAAAGTAAAGTGAAAATCCGACGATAACTAAAAATAACGAAAAAATGGCCGTCACGGCGTGCGCGCGCTTCAGCCGGTAATTCTCTTGCAAGCGGCGAATAGACGGTTCTAACAGAAGCGCGGTGGCGAGCGCCAGCAGAAGCGGCACGCTGTACGGCAGAAGCCATAACGCGATGGCGAGCAACAGCGCGATGATAATCCAACGTTTCACGTTCGTCCCTCATTTAATCAAGATTTGGCGAAATGATGTTCCACTATAAATATAGCGGACGGGCTACAGGACGGCAACTGTTTTTGCGCATAAAGCGAAACAGCGGCCGGTCGTTCAGCCGCTGTTTTCGGTCAGGCGCTTTGCCGCAACTCCGCCATATATTGTTTTCCCTGCTCTTCGTTATATTGTCCTTCCCATTTCGACATGACGACGGCCGCAAGCGCGTTGCCGATTACGTTCACAGCCGTGCGCGCCATATCTAAAATGCGGTCAATCCCGGCGATAAACGCCAGCCCTTCGACCGGAATGCCGACCGTGCCAAGCGTCGCCAATAAGACGACGAACGAAACGCCCGGAACACCCGCAATTCCTTTCGAGGTGACCATCAGGACGAGCACGAGCGAAATTTGCTGTGAAAGCGGCATGTCGATGCCGTACAACTGGGCGATAAAGACGGCGGCCAATGCCTGATACAGCGTCGAGCCGTCCAAGTTAAACGAATAGCCCGTCGGAACGACAAACGACGTAATGGCTTTCGGGCACCCGAATCTCTCCATTTTTTCGATGATTTTTGGCAGCACCGTTTCAGAGCTCGATGTGCTATATGCCAACACTAATTCATCTTTTAAGATTTTAATAATATGAAAAATATTTATGCCCACCAATCTGGCCACGCCGCCGAGCACAACTAGCACAAAAAAAGCCATGACCGCGTAAACGAGCACGACGAGCTTGCTGAGCGGGAGGAGCGAAGCGACGCCAAACTTCGATACCGTCACACCGATGAGGGCGAAGACGCCAAACGGCGCGAACTTCATCACTTGGTTGGTGACGTAAAACATCGCCTCGGCAGTGCCTTGGAAAAAGCGAAGCACCGGTTTTCCTTTTTCACCGATCGCCGCTACCCCTAATCCAAACATGACCGAAAAGAAAATGATCGGCAGCATATTGCCGGTCGACAACGCTTCAAACACGTTTTTCGGCACGATGTTAACGAATGTTTCCACCATCGAGTGGTGCTGCACTTCGTTCGTCGTATCAATGTATGATTGAATATCGGTTTTCTCCAGCGACTTCATATTGACGCCCGCACCCGGCTGGAATACGTTCGCTGCCAAGAGGCCGACGACAATCGCAATCGTTGTGATAATCTCAAAATAAATAATCGTTTTGCCGCCCAGTTTCCCGAGCTTTTTCACATCGCCGACGTTGGCGACGCCAACAATTAAGCTCGAGACAACAATCGGAATGACGATCATCTTAATTAAACGGAGAAAAATGTCCCCGATCGGTTGCAAATATGCCGCTACTTTAGGATTCCCATAAAAAAGAGCCCCGACGACAATCCCGAGGATAAGGCCGATAAAAATTTGCCAAGCTAGTCCAATTTTCTTCACCTTTTTCGCCTCCTTTAGACAAATTTAGACAAAAACCGACAAAATTATTTTACTTTTAAAAATAAAACTTGTCAATGTCTTTCTCTAAATCCGCTTCGTTAAGCAACACTAAAGGTGGATTTTTCTTTTTTAAAATAGTTTTAATTTTCATTTTTGTTGCATAAAAATTAGGGAAACCTTACTAGGCCGGTTTCCCTAATCTTGACCTTCTAGCCTCCTTTATGGCCGGCGCTTTTCTTTTTCCTGCCGGTAAAACTCGTGGAACATTTTCATTAATGCCCGCTTTTCGATGCGCGAGACGTAGCTTCTTGAGATGCCGAGCTCTTTGGCGATTTCACGTTGCGTTTTCTCGCGCTGCCGGCCGAGGCCAAACCGGTTGACGATCACTTCTTTTTCCCGCTCGTCAAGCACACTGATGTATCGTTTCACTTGCTCAAGTTCCATGTTGAGCTGAATTTCATCGACGATATCCTGCCCCTCCGATTTTAAAATATCGAGCAGACTAATTTCATTTCCTTCCTTATCTTGACCGATCGGTTCATGGAGGGAAACATCTTTGCGCGTTTTTTTCAGCGAACGTAAATGCATGAGAATCTCGTTTTCAATGCAGCGGGCCGCATATGTCGCCAGTTTTGTCCCTTTGCCGGGTGAATAGCTTTCAATCGCTTTAATCAACCCAATCGTGCCGATGGAAATTAAATCTTCTACTTCCTCTCCTGTATTTTCAAATTTTTTTACAATATGGGCGACAAGGCGCAAGTTATGTTCGATGAGCCGATTGCGGGCTTGTTCATCGCCTTTGGCCATCAATTCCAAATATTTTTCCTCTTCTTTAGGGCTTAACGGCTGGGGAAATGCATTGTTTTTAATGTATGAGACGAGAAACGTCAGCTCTTTCAATAAAAAGGCAAACGCTGAAAAAATGTCGGACACGCTCTCACCCCCGCCTGCTTTCGTCGGCGGAAACCGCCTATCGTTATGTATATGCGGGGAGGATGTTGTCCGTGTCTGGACAAAAAAATTTAGCCGGCCCCTCCAAAAGGAGCCGGCTGCAGGCAACCATACCGCCCGCGTTAATCAGCAAAAACAAACATCCCTTGTGCAGCCCGCCTGCTGTTCCCCTCCCAGACGGGGCCGCTGCGCTTCCGTTACACTCCCGCTTCGGCGCTCACTTCCGCAGCGACAACGAGCGCGATCGACGCGGTAATGACGACTGCCATGACGATAGCAAACATCCCCGTTCCCTCCTTGGCCTCCTAGTTTATTTTTATTTTACCAAAGAAGTACGGAAGCGCTTCTGCCACATTTTGAACAATTCTTGAAATTCGACCGCCAACAGGGACGCGCAAAGCATGGATCCCCTTCAGCCTCAGTCAAGTCGAACCATCCGTCCGTTCCAGCCACATCATAAGCCATACTCGCGCAATTGACATGGATCTTCTCCCCTTTCATCCTCATTGATTAAAACAATCGTTGATGGAAAGAACATTTGCGGTCAAGCAGCTCTTCCTCGGCCGCCCGTGCGAACGGCTCTTCTTCGCTGTTCCTTTGCCGCGGCTTTCTCCGCTCAATGGTGATCGTAATAAAAAACAAATGGATCGTCATGCCCGCTCACCTCCTTTCTATGCAAAAAGCCGCAGAAGGAAGGGTTTCTGCGGCTAAGTACACAAAAAGGCCGCAGAAAGCGAGACTACCCCCCCTTCTGCGGCCCGATCGCTGCTTTTCATCATCGTGCACGTTTATTTCCGGTCGGCGGAAGGTCGAATAGCCAAGTAATGGAATGTATTCATTGATTCTGTCCATACCATCATTGTCATTGTCTTCGACCTCCCCTTGGAAATGACGTTACGAAGGTAATTATATCCAAAAATATCCTTGTTGTAAACCTTTTTTAGAGAAAATTTTTCCTCCCTTTGAACGCTAACGTGGTGAAACAAAAAGCCCGCCTTTTGAATCAAAAGGCAGGCTGCTACTATTTTAACGAGTTCTCCTCTTCTTCAAGCCGGCGGGCGTAAGCGGCGGAACGCTGCGAACAATACAAGGCAGCGGCAAAACAGCCGCCAACTGCCAGCAAAGCAACTGGTTTTTTTGCCGCCTCAAGCGCCCCCGGGATGATCGTACCTAAATAGAAAAACGCACCAAGCGCAAACAAGACGAGGCTGTATGTCTTAAAGTCGCCTGCCTTCGCGCGCCAGTCGTTTCGTTGCTCCTTGTTCATCGCCGATCCCTCCTCCTTCCCACTGTACCATAACAAGAAGGGGAGAAGGGAGCGGCAATTTCAGCCAAGCGCCTGCGCCAAATCGTCAAGCAGATCGTTGACGTCTTCGAGGCCGACCGATAGACGGATGAGCCCATCCGTAATGCCGAGCTGTTCGCGCCGCTCTTTCGGAATCGAGGCGTGCGTCATTTTCCCCGGCAGCGAAATTAAGCTTTCAACCGCTCCTAAGCTTTCAGCAAGCGTAAAATAGCGGACGCGGGAAAGCACCGTTTCCGCCCGTTCAAGGCTGCCGACGTCAAACGAAATCATACCGCCAAATCCGCGCATTTGTCGTTTGGCCAACTCGTGGTTCGGGTGCTCCGGAAGCCCGGGGTAATAGACGCGGGTGACCGCCGGATGTTCTGACAAAAAGGCGGCAATGGCGCGCGCATTTTGTTCATGTTCTTCCATTCGTACGCCGAGCGTTTTCATCCCGCGCATGAGCAACCACGAGTCTTGCGGGCCGAGCACGCCGCCGGTCGAGTTTTGCACGAAATGGAGCCGTTCAGCGAGTTCCGCGGTGCGGACGACAGCCAGTCCGGCGACGACATCGCTATGGCCGCCTAAATATTTCGTCGCACTATGGATGACGATATCCGCACCAAGTTCAAGCGGCGTTTGAAAATACGGCGTCGAAAACGTGTTATCAACAATGGTCAAAAGACCGCGCGCCCGGGCAACGGCGGCCGCCGCCTGCAAATCGGTGATTTTCAAAAGCGGATTCGTCGGCGTTTCAACGTAAATCGCCTTCGTGTTCGGGCGAATATGCGCTTCAATGTTAGCGATATCGCTTGTGTCGACGAACGTTGCCTCGAGCCCGAACCGGTTCAGCACGTTCGCCATCACGCGGTACGTGCCGCCGTAGACGTCATCGGTCAGCACGATATGGTCGCCGCTTTGAAACAGCATCATGACAGCCGTAATGGCGGCCATCCCGGAAGCGAATGCAAATCCGGCTTCACCGCCTTCAAGGTCGGCAATGAGCTTTTCGAGCGCCGCGCGCGTCGGATTGCCGGTGCGCGAGTATTCAAACCCTTTATGTTTGCCGACTTCCTCTTGTTTGTACGTGCTCACTTGATAAATCGGAACGGACACCGCCCCGGTGTGCGGGTCGCCTGGGATGCCGCCATGGATGAGCATCGTCTTCCGTCTCATGAGGATCCTCCACCTTCGTAAATGTTTTTGCTTAAATACCGCTCGCTCCCGTCGGGGAAAATAACGACAATGTTCGTCCCGGGCTTCGCTTTTTCCGCCTCGAGCAAAGCGGCATGAAACGCAGCGCCGGACGAGCTGCCGACAAGCATCCCCTCTTGCCTCGCCAGTTCCCTGACACGGCGGAAAGCATCATCGTCGGCAATCGTATAAATGGCATCAAAATAATCCGAATCCATAAACGGCGGCAAAAACTCCATGCCGATCCCTTCAGTCCGGTGCGGCCCCGGCTCGCCGCCGCCTAAAATCGAGCCTTCCGGTTCGACGATCACCGTTTTGATGGCTGGATTTTTTTCCTTTAGAAACATCGCCGTCCCCATAAACGTGCCGCCGGAACCGGCGCCGGCGACGAAAACGTCGATCTGCCCACCTAAATCATCCCACAGCTCCGGCCCGAGCGTTTTGTAATACGTCCTTGGGTTGGCCGGGTTTTGAAACTGCTGCGGGCAGTACGCGCCCGGAATCGTGCGGGCGAGCTCTTCAGCTTTGCGAATCGCCCCTTCCATTCCTTCCTCGGTCGGCGTATGGACGATTTGCGCTCCGAGCGCTTTCATCAGCTGTTGCTTTTCAATGCTGAATTTTTCCGGCACACAAAAGATGACGTTCACATTTTTGCCGATCGCCGCTAATGCCAAACCGATGCCAGTGTTGCCGGCCGTCGGTTCGATGATCGTGCCGCCTTCTTTCAATTTTCCCGATTCGAATGCTTCGCGCAGCAGCTCCTGCCCAAGCCGGTCTTTGATGCTTCCGCCTGGATTGAAGTACTCCAGCTTTGCGAACAGGCGGATACCATCCGGCAAGGAAAAACGTGTAATCTCAACAACCGGCGTATGGCCGATCAGCTCATGAATGTTTTTGGCTACCCGCATCGTCGGTCACTCCATTCTTCACATCCATTTGGCGGCGGAACGGCGGCGTCTTTACGTTTCTCGCTGTTTAGCCTTGTTTGTGCACCACGGCCAACATCGACAACACAAGCTCAGCCGAATGTTTTGCCGCCGTCTCTAAAAACTGTTCAAATGAGATATTCGACTCCTCGCCGGCAATATCGGACAGCGCCCGAATCACCACAAACGGCGTCCCAAACTGCACGCACACTTGAGCGATGGCCGCCGCCTCCATTTCGACGGCGCACAGCTCCGGAAATTGGCCGCGCACAAATTCGACGCGTTTCGGATCATTCATAAATGAATCGCCGGTCGCAATCAAGCCGGTGGCCGCCTGAAGGCCGTCGAGCTGCGTTGCCGCCTGTTTCGCCGCCTGAACGAGGGCCTCGTCAGCACGGTAGCGCGCCGGCAGACCGGGCACCTGCCCGTACGCATAGCCGAACGCCGTCACATCGACATCATGATGGACGACCTCATCGGAAATGACGAGATCGCCGACGCGCAGCGACGGCAAAAACCCGCCGGCCGAGCCGGTGTTGATGACGAAATCGGGTCGGAATCGGTCAAGCAACAGCGTTGTGCCCATCGCCGCGTTCACTTTGCCGATGCCGGACTTGAGCAGCACCGCTTCGATGCTGCCAAGGCGTCCAGTAGAAAATTCGCATCCGGCGATCACCACCTCTTCACGCCCTTCCATACGTGCGCGCAAAATGGCTACTTCTTCTTCCATTGCTCCAATAATGGCTGCTTTCATCGTTCTCCCTCTTTCTATGTCGTTTGTTTTACCGCCTCCATCACCCAGACGAACGCGTTTTGCTGCACAAAGAAGACGGAAAAGCCATGGTTGGCAAACAATGACGCCAATACGTCAAGCGTCGTATAATATTCGCGCTCGAGATCGTCGGCCAAATCGTGGAAACCGCGCGCCCGGGCGGCTTCGACAGCTTGGCGGAACGCTTCTTTGTCGCGAAACGCCGTATCGGCAAACACTATTTTACCACCCGGGTTAAGCAGTTGGCTATATTTGGCGATCGCCTTGTCTTTTTCCGCGTCGGTCAAATGGTGGAACGCATACGTGCTGGCCACCGTGTCGATCGGTTCGGGCGGCAGTGGAAATTGCAAAAAATCACCGTCCATGATGACCGCCTGCCCGCCGAGCTTTTTCACCGCCTTTTTCCGCATCGGCGCTGATGGCTCAATTCCATACACTGTTTTGCCGCGCTCGAGCAGCTTTTTCGTCAAATTGCCGGTGCCGACGCCAAACTCAAGCACCACCCGGCCGGATTTGTCAGCGACCGTGCTTAAAATACGGTCATAACCGGCAAACACGTCCCGGTATTGTTCATCATAGCCCTCGACCGATTGATCGTACGATTCCGCCCATTGCTCGAACAAATCGAGAAATTCCCTGCCCATATAGTCATACACCTCGTAAAGTTTATAATTCCTATAAACATAGTATGCTTTGAATAATCATCTGTTCCCAATGTAGCATAACTTTTCCCGCTGTTCAACGATCATGCCTGCCGCTGCTTGTATTGTTCCCCATCATGCCGCTGACTGCACACCGGTGGATGACAGCGGGAAAATTTGCTACACTGGCGTTGAAAGGAGGCGAAACGATGGTCAACATTTCCCTTGATTTAATCGAAGACAAAGTGGAATTTTTTGAAGCGGATGATTTACGGACGCTCGAAAAAAACATTAACGAGCAAATCGAACATAATAAAGCGCTGCTGCTTTCCGTCCACCATGTGTCGCACCAAATGCATGTCATGGAAAACGGGAAACGGTTTTACAGTGCGGTCGTCCATTTCAAAGCAAAAAAATAACAGGTGCCCATACCGCTTTCGGGCACCTGCCTTGCGTCACACCTAAATGTCCCTCTTCCGTTCTCCCGCCGGGCGGGGCCATATACCTTCCAAACCTGTTACGGCTTTTGCTTCAGCTTTTGCACTTTTGTCGGCTTCCAACCTTCATTCGTCACCCATTCAATATACACTTTGTAATGGGCGGTTTGATCATTCGTGGAAATCGTGGCGACCGCTTTATTCGGTCCGTTGTTGCCGATGAACCAAACGATCATCTCTTCCGGGGCAATGCCGGTCGCATAACTGACGGCATCAAGCATTTCCTTCCAATCCACCGAATCTTTTTTAAACACCGTTTCGTGCGGCTCTGATTGCGTCGTGCCAACCGGCTGCCATGCCGGGTTAACGATTTCTTTTTCAATGTTCGACCCCGGCGGGCCCGGCGTTTCCGTCACCTCGGCTTCTTCTTTCTCGCCGGCGGAAGCCGCATCATCCTCTTGCGGAGTCTCCTCCGCTTCGGCCGGTGCGGCCGTTTCCACTTCCACCTGTTTCGCGCTGTTGGCTGATCCGGTTGTTTTGACCCGGGAATCGGCCTCCTCACGGCTTGGCTGGCCGCCAAACAGCAAATTCCAAGCAACAACGAGAATGAGCAGCACAACAATGGCAATCGCCCCGTTCAGCCAGCGGTTGACTTTCCGCCGCTTGGCGCGGGCGGCAAAGCGCGTTCCTGTTTGCGGCACAGTCTCCTCCCCCTTTTCGGCAATTTTCCTGTTGAAAAAAAACGGGTTCTCTATATTGGTTCGTCATCCCCGCTCATTTTTGTCGCGGTCATACGCGTAAAGCGCCTCGACGGCGGCGGCAAACACATCGTTCGTCACGGCGAGCCCGCCCGGACGGTCAAGCTCAACGACGACAAGGGCGTATTTTGGGCGGTCAGCCGGGAAATAGCCGGCAAACCATTTATTAATCAGTTCGCTGCCGCCGTCCGTTTTCCCTGTCTCCGCCGTTCCCGATTTGCCGGCGACCGCATACGGCAGCGAGCGGAAGCGGCGCCCGGTTCCCTCTTTCTCCATGACGACGCTGCGCAAAAGCCGTCGCAGCTGCTGCACCGTTTCCGGCGCAAGCGGTTCCTTATCTGTCGCCGGTTCACGCGAAAAGGAAAATAGTGTCGTGCCGTTTTTATAGAGCACTTTATCGACGGCCCGCACTTTAAAGGCTGGGCCACCGCGGGCGATCGTCGCCATCATGTTGGCGACGCCAAGCGGCGAGACGCGCACATCTTTTTGCCCGATCGCCGTTTGCGCCACAGCGAGCGGCACTCGTTTGTCGCGTCGGTCATGCCAAATCGTTCCTTTTCGCTCTTCCGGAAACTGGCGGAACTCGTCCTCATGGTAAACTGCCCCCTCCCAACCGGCTGTCGGATACAACCCGAGTTTTTCGGCATACGTCTCAAATGCGTCTGAATCGCGTTTAATCAACTCTTTGCCGAGGGTGGCGAAAGCGTTGTTGCAGCTGACGGCAAAACTATCAACGAAGTCGAGCGTGCCGTAATCGTGCTCCTCATCGCGGGTCACGCCATCAATTTTTTTGCTGCAATCAAACGTCGTCCCGAACGAGGCAAGCCCTTTGTCAAGCGCCGCTGCAGCGATCACCGTCTTAAAGATGGAGCCGGGAATTTGCGGCAGCACCATTTGATTTTCCGCCCCACGGTTTTTGTATGGATCGCGTGGGTCCATATTCGGGCGGCTGACCATGGCCAGCACGCTGTTGGCGTCCACATCGAGCAGGACGAGCCCGCCTTTTTTCAACCCGTACCGGTCAACGATTTGCTCCATTTCTTGCTGGATATCACGGTCGAGCGTCGTTTGGACGGTCACCGGATAAAACGGATTGCCCGGGTCGCTATATTTGACATCAAGCCCAAACAGCGGCCGTCCTTCGGCATCTACATGGTAAAGCAGCTTCGTCTCGCCGTCGGCGAGCAAAAATTCGTCAAACGCCTTCTCGAGTCCTTGAATGCCGGCTTCCGCCTGCGGCGGGAGCGGCCGTTTCGGGTAGCGCGCGCGCAAGAGCTCCCGATCCGGGCGGGTAAAACCTAGCACATGCGGGGCGTACACCGTCTCGAGCGAATATTGTTTATTGACGGCAAAGACGCCCGGGATGCGCAAATCGTTAATTTGTTTCATCTGATTGGCGCTTAAAGCGAGCGGCTCGCCGCCTTGCTCTAAAACGAACGGACCTTCCGCCCGCTCGAGCTGACGGCGGATGTCTTCTTCGGCAACCCCTACGATGCGGGCGACTTGTTCAATCGGCCATTTCATCGTACTTAAAAATGGGAATAACACAAGCGACGGCACATACCGCTTGGTAAGCGGCTTGCCGTTTCGGTCGACGAACGACCCGCGTCCATCATCGATCATCAATTCTTGCGTGCGTTGGGCAACGCTCTCGGCAATTAAATTATGATTGGCAAACGACTCGGTGTCAATGAGCTGAAGCTGTGCCAACCGTCCGACGAGCAGCAGCAAACCAACTTGAATGAGCGCCAGCATGGCGATCGTCCGTTTTTTCCACATAAAGAAAACACCTCATCACCAGTTTCGACGAGGTGTTTTCATTTGAAACGTACCAAAGGCGGCGATTTTTCTGTTGGCGTCGCCGATTTTCAGGGCGCTTATTTGACTGCAACAATTTTCACCAGCATTTCCCCACCCGGCGTTTGTACGGTCACCTCATCGCCGACACGGCGGCCGATGAGCGATTTGGCGATTGGCGAATCGTTGGAAATTTTCCCTTCAAACGGATCGGCCTCCGCGCTGCCGACGATCGTATACGTCTCTTCCTCGCCGTCCGGAAGCTCAATGAACGTCACCGATTTGCCAAGCGAGACGACGTCCGGATTTTCTTTGTCTTCTTCAATGATGACCGCGTTGCGAATCATGTTTTCGAGCGTTTGAATGCGCGATTCGACAAACGCCTGCTCATCTTTTGCCGCATCGTATTCCGAGTTTTCCGATAAATCCCCGAACCCCCGTGCAATTTTAATGCGTTCGACAACTTCCTTCCGTTTCACGGTTTTTAAATACTCAAGTTCTTGTTCCAGTTTCTCTTTTCCCTCTTTCGTCATCGGGTATTGCTTTTCATTCGCCATTTGTCTCACTCCTCTATGTTCTTCATTATGTAAAACGTACGAACAGAAAAACAACTGTTCGTACGCTTACTTGTTATATAATATATTGTTTTGTCTCTGTTATGTTATTATAAAACCGATTTTTGTTCAAGGACTGTGCGAATTTTTGCTACCATTAAGTCAATGGCGACGACGTTTTGCCCTCCTTCCGGGATGATGACATCCGCGTAACGTTTTGTCGGTTCGACAAACTGGTTGTGCATCGGCCGGACAACGGATAAATACTGGTCGATAACAGAGTCAAACGTACGGCCGCGCTCTTTAATATCACGGATGAGGCGGCGGATGATGCGAATGTCTGGGTCGGTGTCGACATACACCTTGATGTCCATCAAATTGCGGAGCCGCTCGTCCTCGAGGACAAGGATGCCTTCCAAAATAATGACCTCTTTCGGCTCAACGCGGATGACTTGACTCGAACGAGTGTGAAGCGTATAGTCATACACCGGCTTGTCGACCGGCTCGTAGCGAAGGAGCTTATGGACGTGCTCGATCAACAGGTCGTTGTCAAACGCCAACGGGTGGTCGTAATTTGTCTTCAACCGCTCCGCAAACGGAAGATGGCTTTGGTCTTTGTAATAAAAGTCTTGCTCTAAGACAAGAATCGAACGGTCGCCGAAATGATCGTAAATCGCGCGGGCGACGCTCGTCTTCCCCGAACCGGAGCCGCCGGCAACGCCGATGACAACGGGCTTTTTCGCCATCTTAATTCTCCTTTCTCATCATGTTGTATGGGAAGAGAGGACGCTTGACTTTGAACTTGACAATTTGCAGCGGATGGCGCGCTGCATCGAGTTCATGGCCATTTTCATCCCAAATTTTTTCAATCACTTGGGTAAAGTTTTCAATTTCCGGGCCAAAAAATTCGACTTCATCGCCCGGTTTAAAATGGTTGCGCTGCTGGACGGTGGCGATGCCCGTCTTCCGGTCGTAGTCAAGCACCAAGCCGGCAAACTCATGCGTCGTTTTTCGGCTGTGCGTACCATACATATGGTTCGTATAGTCCGGGAAGCCTTCAAAAAACGATGAAGCGGTTTCGCGGTTGGCGCATTTGTCGAGCTCCCGCACCCACTCTTCATGAATGGTGAAATGGTCGGGGTCCGCACAGTAAGCATCAATGACCTTCCGGTACACGCTCACGACCGTCGCCACGTAATGGATCGATTTCATCCGCCCTTCAATTTTCAAGCTGTCGACACCGAGCTCAATCATGGCCGGAATGGCACGGATCAAGTTCAAATCTTTCGCGCTCATGGCAAATGGGGCGTCGCCTTCAGCAAACAGCGGGATTTCCCGTCCGTCAGCCAGCTGGTACAAGTCATAGTCCCAGCGGCATGACTGGCAGCACCCGCCGCGGTTCGAGTCGCGCGCTGTCATATGGTTGCTCAATACACAGCGGCCGGAGTAGGCGGAACACATCGCCCCGTGGATGAACGCCTCGATTTCAATATCAACCTTCTCCTTGATTTGCCGAATTTCCTCGGCGCTCACTTCGCGGGCGAGCACAACCCGCTCGAGCCCTTCCTCTTTCCAAAACTGGACCGCTTTCCAGTTCGAAAGCGACTGCTGCGTGCTTAAATGCACTTCGAGCTTTGGCGCCACCCGGCGCGCGGTCTCGATAATGAGCGGATCGGCGACGATAATGCCATGGACGCCGGCATCCTCGAGCGCCCGCAAATAATCGTCAACGCCCGGAATATTTTCATTATGGGCATAAATGTTGGCGGTGACGTACACTTTTGCTCCGTACCGGTTGGCAAATTCAACCCCTTCGCGAATTTCCTCGACCGTAAAGTTGTCAGCGTTGGCTCGTAAACTGTATTCCTGCCCGCCGATAAAGACGGCGTCCGCGCCGTAATGAACGGCGATTTTCAGCTTTTCTAGGTTGCCGGCCGGCGCGAGCAATTCCGGCTTTTTCACAATAACGCGTTTGCCGTCAACGATTTCGGAAATGCGGTCGTTTTTTAGCAGCATTTGTTTTCCCTCCTTTTCAATAAATCGTTTCTTTAAAGAAAAATCCGGTATCAAGGCGGCGGTGCGGCGGCTGGAGCGCCTCAACGGCTGCAAGCAGCTCCTCTTTTTCCCGCTCATACTGCCCGCGGTCTTCGGCGCACATATCAATGGCGCGGCGGTACAGTTTCGTCACTTCCGTAATGTAGCGCGGTTCATGCAAAATGCCGTCGATTTTAAAACTGTCAATGCCGGCTTCGATCATGTCGCCGAGCTCGTCAATGATGCAAAGATCGTTCGGGCTCATAATGTGTGTGCCGTTCTCGTCTTCAAAAATCGGGTATTTATAGTCACGTTCCTTGTCGTACAGGAACAGCCCTTTCTCATGCTTTTTCCGCTCGATCTCCATCACGTTTCCTCGGTACTCAAAATAGTTGCCGATGAGCGAGCGCTTTGACTGATACATGCACGTCGCCCCATGCACTTGCACTTCAATCTCCACTTCAGCATGGGCTTTAATTTCCAAAATGGCGTCCATGTTCAACTCGCGGGCCAAGACGGCGCGTTTTGCCCCTTTTCGCCCCCAGTAGTTGCACGTATACCAGTTTGTCGCGGTCGTTTCCGTGCTCCAATGGAGCTTCATATGGGGAGCGGTTTCCCGGACCGTCAACAGCACGGCCGGATCGCCAAAGACGATGGCGTCGGCGCCTACGCTAGCGACAAAGGCGACGTAATCGGCGAGCTCGTCCACTTTTTCGTTATGAAAAATGGCGTTCATCGCTACATAAGCGTTCATGCCGTGCCGGTGAGCCGCCTCGACAGCCGCGGCGACATCGGCGCGGGAGAACTCTCCAGCGAGCCGCAAGCCATAGCGCTGTTCGCCGACCATCACAGCGTCCGCTCCCGCTTCAGCCAGTTCATGAATATGGGAAACGCTCGTCGGCGTGACGAGCAATTCCGGTTTTTTCATTCTCGTTCACCTCGTTTTTTCGATATAGCCAGCCCGTCGCCGACCGGGATGATGACCGTGTCGTAATCGTTCCGGGCCATAAGCCATTCGTTGTAGCGGCGGATTTTTTTGGCGATGTTCCAAAGCCGCTTATTGCCACCGGGCGCTTCAGCGGCGACGAGTCCTTTAAACAACACGTTGTCGCTAATGATGAGGCCGCCTTCGGCCAGAAGCGGCTCATAGAGTGTAAAAAAGCGCTCGTATTGCCCCTTGGCGGCATCGATAAAGAGCGCATCAAACGGCGCAACGGCGGCGACATCGGCCCCAACCGCGAGCGCATCGCCGAAAACCGCTTCGATTTGCCGCCCGGTATTCGTCTTTCCGATATAAAAACGGGCGCGTTCGTACCGCTCCCGGTCCCGTTCAATCGTCACAATGCGCGCCTCCGGCAGCGCTTTTGCCATCCGGATCGCCGAATAGCCGATCGCGGTGCCGATTTCCAAAATGCGGCGCGGTCTGGCGGTCTTCAACACGAACAGCAGCACTTCCATGCTCACCGGATCCATAATCGGCACGCGGTGTTCACGCGCGTACCGCTCCATTTCCGCGATATCCGGATCTGGCGCCGGGCGCAGCTGCTGCAAATAACGAACGACATCGTTCGGAAGCAAGGCGATTCCTCCCCGGCATCAACAAAGTGAAAAGCGCCTGCCTAGAGCCGAACTGCAGCCCAGAGGTTTGCGCTTCATCATCATGAAAAATAAGAGCCGCAAACGGACTCTTATCATGGATCTGTTCAACTTTATTTATACTACCATAAAACTGCGAAAAAGCGAAGCTGTTTGGCCCGTTTGGCCAACAACTTCCGTTTTGCTCTATTGTTTCCCAATATGCTTCGCTTTTTCCCGGTTATGCTCCGCCAGCGTTTTGGTGAAAATGACGTCGCCAGCCGGTGTTGCCAAAAAGTACAAATAGTCGGTCACGGCCGGGTTGAGCGCCGCTTCAATTGACATCTTGCCGGCATTGGCGATCGGCCCCGGCGGCAGCCCCCTGTGAATATACGTATTGTATGGCGAATCGACTTTTAAATCTTTGTAAAAGACACGCTCTTTATGTTTGCCGAGCGCGTATAAGACGGTCGGGTCAGTTTGCAGCGGCATGCCGAGGCGCAGCCGGTTGTAAAACACGCTGGCAATTTTCTCACGGTCGGCTTTTTCGGTCGCCTCTTCTTCAATTAACGACGACATGGTCAACAACCGGTGCGGCGACAGCTGCCGTTCTTTCATCATCCTCTCGTATTGGTCGATCACCGCCGCCGTTTTCGCCACCATCGCCTCAATGATTTCCGAAAGCGGCGGTTTTTTGTCGGCAAACACATATGTGGCCGGGAACAAGTAGCCTTCCAACGGATAGCGGATATTTTGGTGAAAAATGTCGTTCGTTAATAAGTCTGGGTATGTTTTCATCAGCTGTTCAATGTACTTGCGGTCGTTGAGCAGCTTCATAATGTCTTCTTGATCGTATCCCGTTTTCGCAGCGATGAGATCAGCGATTTGTACAAGTTGCGATCCTTCGGGGATCGTCAGCTTCAATCCGATTTTCAACGACTTCCCGGTTTTTAACAGCTCAATGATGTGTGTCATCGGCATCGCCCGCGTCAGCTCATACTCCCCGGCTTGAAAGCCGGACTCGTTTTTCCAGCGGACGTAGTAGCGGAAGACAGCCGCACTTTGAATGAGCCGTTTTTGTTCAAGCAGTTCGGCGATGTCTGCCGCCGACGAACCGACCGGAATCGACACGTGAACCGGGGTGCGGTCGCCTGGGTCAACCGGCGCGAACGCTAGGCGGATGTATAGGAAACTGCTGACGCCGGCGATGACGAGCGCGGTCAGCAGGCCGGCGCAAACGAGCAAGACGATTTTTCGTACAAGCCGCGCCTTAGGCGTCTGAAAATCGCTTTGTTTCATCTTCAGCCTCCTTTCACCGGTCATATTATACTACAAATTTCTTGTTTTTTCGCCCTTTCGTGACAAGAAAAGCTTCGCATGGACGGATCCTTTGAAACTCATCGCCTGCGGCTCAAAAAATTCGCCAAAAAAACGGCTGCCCGCAGGCAGCCGCTTCATCTGTTACACTTCGTCTTCTTCTTGCTCAGCGCAAAACGTATTCCACACTTCTTCGATCATGTCCCACTCTTCTTCCGTCTCAATCGGAAGCAGTTCGCCTTCCTCATGTTCGTCGCCGGGGATGAACGCCGAAACGTGCACTTCTGTCTCGCCGTCTTCATCTTCGGCCTCAGCGCTGACCGGATAATAAAACACATACGATTTGCCAAAATCGTCCGATTCAAACGTAAACAAAATTTCACACAACTGTTCGTTGCCGTGTTCATCGACCACGGTAATATGATTGTCTCCATGTTCCATTGCCATTTTCCTCCCGTTCACCGTTTACTGTCCAAGTACGATTGCAAAATGACAGCCGCCGCCATTTTGTCGATCACTTTCCGCCGCTTTTTCCGGCTCACATCGGCAGCGATCAACATCCGCTCGGCGGCCATCGTCGACAACCGTTCATCCCAAAGCACGACCGGCAAGGAAAACTCCTCGCGCAGCCTGGCGGCAAACCGCTCGCTTGCCTCAGCGCGCGGCCCGAGCGTGCCGTTCATGTTTTTCGGCCATCCGACGACGATCGTATCGACGCCGTACTCATCGATAATGGCGCGCAGCCGCTTGAGGCCATAGTCGCCGCGCTCCTCATCGATGGCGATCGTCTCCAAGCCTTGCGCCGTCCAGCCTAGTTCATCGCTGACGGCGACGCCAAGCGTTTTCGTTCCGAGATCTAGTCCCAACGTCCGCATCAGTTAATCCTTTCGTTGCCCCTGTAAATAGAATTTCACCAATTCCTCGATTAATTCATCGCGCTCAATTTTGCGGATGAGCGTGCGCGCATCTTTATGTCGCGGGATGTAAGCCGGATCGCCGGACAATAAGTAGCCCACAATTTGGTTGATGGGGTTGTAGCCTTTTTCCTGCAAGGCGCCATACACCGTCAACAACACTTCGCGAACGTTCGTTTCAGCCGGCTCCTCCGGGAAATGAAACTGCATCGTTTGGTCAAACGAGCTCACCGTTTCCACCTCGCTCTTTATTCGGGCCATCCCGTCCTCTTACATCCATTGTACACGATTCGCGCCCATTTAGGAAATGGATTTGACCCATGTTTCGACATAATCAAGCGCTTCGCCGACTTTGTTCACGTCTTTGCCGCCGGCCTGCGCCATGTCAGGACGTCCGCCGCCCCCGCCGCCGCAGCGTGAAGCCACTTCTTTGACGAGCTTGCCGGCGTGGTATCCTTTTTTCACAAGATCATCGGTCACCGCAGCAATGAGTTGGACTTTGCCGCCTTGCACAGCTGCTAACACAATGACTGCCGTGCCTAATTTTTGCTTCAAGTCATCCGCCATCGCCCGCAGTTGGTTCATGTCGTTCGCCTGCACTTTCGCCGCCAACACTGGGACGCCTCCTACGTCTTTCACCTGACGGGTGAGGTGTTCCGCTTCCAGATGAGCGAGGCGGGCAGCAAGCGACTCGTTTTCGCGCTGCAGCTGCCGCAGCTCGGCAAACACCCCATCGAGACGGGCTGACAGTTCTTTCGGGCTCGTTTTTAGCTTTTGCGCCGCTTCTTGCAAAACAGCGAGCTGTTCACTCATAAAGCGGTACGCCGCTTCCCCGGTCACCGCCTCAATGCGGCGCGTGCCGGCGCCGATGCCGGATTCGGAGACGATTTTAAACAAGCCGATCGCCGACGTGTTCGGCACATGGCAACCGCCGCACAGCTCTAAGCTGTAGTCGCCCACCTTGACGACGCGGACGATGTCGCCATATTTTTCGCCAAACAACGCCATGGCCCCCATCGCTTTCGCTTCCTCAAGCGGTTTATAGAAAATATCGACAGGGGTGCTTTTCCAAATTTGTTCATTAACGATGGCTTCAATGCGCTCTAGTTCCTCCGGTTTTACTTGCCCAAAATGGGTAAAGTCAAAGCGGAGCCGATCCGGGGCGACGAGAGAGCCAGCCTGATTGACATGGCGGCCAAGCACATCTTTTAACGCTTGATGAAGCAAATGGGTCGCCGTATGGTTTTTCACGATTTGCGCCCGCTTCGCTTCATCAACGCGCGCTGTATACACCGCGCCTTTTTTCACCGTGCCGCGTTCGACGGCGATCGCATGAAGATGCTGGCCGTTTGGTGCCTTCTGAACGTCTTTGACGACCGCTGTTCCTGTCTCACCGGCAAACGTGCCCTGGTCGGCGATTTGCCCGCCGCTTTCGGCGTAAAACGGCGTTACATCGACGATGATTTGCGCTTCTTCACCAGCTCCAACTTCCTCAACAAGCTGCCCGTCTTTGACGATGGCGAGAACGGTGGAAGAAGCGACGAGCTCATCGTAGCCGACAAAGCGGCTTTCGTCTTTAATGTCGCCAAGGACGCCGCCTTGCACCTGCATCGAATCCACGTCTTGGCGGGCGGCGCGCGCCCGTTCGCGCTGCCGTTCCATCTCCCGTTCAAACCCATCATGGTCGACTTTCATTCCGGCTTCGGCCGCGTATTCCTCCGTCAGCTCGACCGGGAAGCCGTACGTATCATACAGGCGGAATACATCCTCGCCTGGAATGACGTCGCTTCCTTCGGCTTTGGCCTTCTCGATCACATCGCTTAAAATGGCGAGTCCTTCGTGAAGGGTTTCATGGAACCGCTCTTCTTCATTCCGGATGACCCGTTGGATAAAGTCGGCTTTTTCTTTCACTTCCGGATAGTAGTCGTGCATAATTTCGCCGACGACCGGAACGAGTTCGTACATAAACGGGCGTTCAATGCCGATTTGCTTCGCATAGCGCACCGCACGGCGCAGCAAGCGGCGCAATACATAGCCGCGGCCCTCGTTTGACGGCAGCGCCCCGTCACCGATTGCAAACGTAACCGCGCGAATATGGTCGGCGATCACTTTAAACGCGACGTCTTTCTCCCGGTCTTCGCCATACCGCTCGCCGGCGATTTGTTCAGTCGTACGGATGATCGGCAGGAACAAATCGGTTTCAAAGTTGGTCGGCACATCCTGTAAAATCGAGCACATCCGCTCTAAGCCCATGCCGGTATCAATGTTTTTCTTCGGCAGCGGCGTATACGTGCCGTCCGGGTTATGGTTGAACTGGGAAAAGACGAGATTCCACACTTCCAAATAGCGGTCGTTCTCCCCACCCGGATACAGTTCCGGATCGTTCGGGTCGTTGCCAAACGCTTCCCCACGATCGTAAAAAATCTCTGTATTCGGGCCGCTTGGGCCTTCACCGATATCCCAGAAGTTCCCTTCGAGACGAATGATCCGCTCTTCTGGCAAGCCGATTTCGTGATGCCAAATGTCGTACGCCTCTTCGTCTTCCGGATGAACGGTGACCGACAACCGTTCCGGATCAAAGCCGATCCATTTGTCGCTTGTTAAAAACTCCCATGCCCAGTGAATCGCTTCGCGCTTGAAATAATCGCCGATGGAAAAGTTGCCGAGCATTTCAAAAAACGTATGGTGACGCGCCGTTTTTCCGACATTTTCAATGTCGTTTGTACGGATCGATTTTTGCGCGTTGCAAATGCGCGGATTGTCCGGAATAATGCGGCCGTCAAAATATTTTTTCAACGTCGCGACGCCGCTGTTGATCCATAATAGCGACGGGTCGTCGACCGGAATGAGCGAGGCGCTCGGCTCGACCTCATGACCTTTTTCTTGGAAAAACTCCAAAAACATGCGCCGCACTTCGGCAGATGTCAGCTTTTTCATGATGATCCTCCCCTTTGGTCTTTTATATAAAAAAACTCTCATCCCCTTGCAGGGACGAGAGTTATGCTCGCGGTACCACCCTGTTTATGGGCAAAAAGCGCCCATCACCTCTTTGGCCGTAACGCAGCCTTGCGTCAGGTTTTGCCTGCGCTCCGGATTAGCCTTCTGTTGCCCTTCATCTGGAATTTCTTTCAGCCGCGGAAATTCCTCTCTGTGCGCGGGATTGCGCGTTAAGATGGACTGCAACATACTCGATCCGTCATCGCGTTATAGATTTGCGTTTTTCACTGAAAAATTATAGACAAGCAGCAAGCATTTGTCAATGCGGGGCATAATGCTCTTTCCAATGCGCAAGAGCCACTTTCAGCACCGCCGCAGCCGGAACGGCGAGAATGAGGCCGGGCACACCGGCAAGCTCACCGCCGGCAAACAACGCCAACATAATGATGAGCGGATGCATGTGCACGCTTTTGCCCACAATGAGCGGTGATAAAATATTGCCTTCTAAAAACTGCAAGGCAAAAATGATGATCAGCACGATAATGACCATTTTAAGCGAAATGGTCGCCGCCAAAATCGCCGCCGGGATCGCGCCGATCAACGGACCGAAATACGGAATAATGTTCGTTAATCCGATGATAAATCCAAGCAAAAGCGGATAGTCCATGCCGGCGAGCCAAAGGCCGAGCGACGCCATCAGGCCGATCGCCGCACAGACGAACAGCTGGCCGCGAATATAGCCGCCGAGCGACTCGTCAACATCTTTTAAAAACGCCATCCCCGGCCCGCGCCACCGCTTTGGCGTCATATACCAAACCGCTTTTTTCAGCACGTCGATATCTTTTAGCATATAAAACACGATAAACGGAATGAGGAGAAATGTCGCTGCTGAACCAATAAACGATTGGGCCGCGCTCATCGCCATCGTGACCGCCTTGGCAGCAGCCTGCTCAAGTTGCACAAACATCGCTTCAATACGCGTGTGCACTTCCATCGGCCACGTCGACGTTTCATCGTGGATATAGCGCGCCCACTGCCGGTATGTATTCATCAATGATGGCAACCGTTCGTCCAATTCGCGCAGCTGGGCGATCAGCACCGGTATACCGCGATACATGCCGTAGCCGATCGAACCGAAAAACAAGAAATAAATGAGCAAAATGGCAAGTGCCCGCGGCATCCCTTTGCCATGGATATACTCCACGAGCGGATGCAACAAATACGTAATAAACGCCGCCAGCAAAAACGGGGCCAGAGCGGTGGCGATAAAATCGACGACCGGCCACCAAACTTCTTTCATCCGGACGATTAAATAGACGATTGCGGTCACGAGCAGCCATTTTCCGATGCGGAGAAATGACAGCCATTGTTGCTCCCCCATCGCCACACCTCCTACCGTTTAGTGTAAGAGATAGGAGGAGAAATATGCCGTCCTGATCCTTCCGCTATTTGGTAACAGACAAAAAACCGCCGCCACCGCCGTTCGGGCGGAAGGCGGCGGGGCCATCAGCGGATCGCTTGCATCAAGCGGCGGCGCATTCTCCGCATCGTGCGGCCGTTCATCCAATCGTTGCGCTGGGCAAGCTGATAAGCAGCGACACCTAAACCTACGGCCAACAGCGAAGTCATCGTCCGGTTCATGCCTGTCCCCCCTAAAATTGGATCGTGCGCTCATGGTCGTCAAACAAGTCGTCGAGAGAGCTTAGCGTCCCATCTTCCTCGACTTGATGGGCGTGAATCATTCCTTTCGAGACAGACAGCTCAATAAAGCAATCCCAGCAGTAATATTGGTTGACACCGATCTTCCCTAAATTTTTCCGTTTGCAATTCGGGCAAATGAGCATCGACAGCCACTCTCCTTACCACATTGTTTCGACGGTGACGACGCCTTCCTTGGCGGTGAACGGAGCTGCCTCCATTCGTTTCTTTCCTTCGGTCAAGTCAGAAAAAAATCCCTCGCTAATCTCGTATCCGTCAATTTTGCCCAATTGCCCATCAAAATATACATCATCAAGCAAGCCGATCGTTGTTCCGTCTGCGGCGACAACCATACTGCCGGCGATGCCGCGCTCACCGTAAAGAGAGTGGCCGCTTTCAGGAGAGGGAAACGGCTGGAAGCTGTCAGCATCACGAATGATGATCCGGTCGTGTTGCAACGACTGCACGGCCGAAAGCGGCAAGTAGCGGCGGCGGCCAAATAGGCCGCTCCGTTCCGCGACAAGCCCTTTGACCGTTCCGTGGCTGGTAAACCAAATGTCGGCGATCGCCCCGACCGCTTTCCCTGTCGTTTGTTCATAAATGGGAAGCCCTTTGACGTCGGAAAACGTCCGCATCATTCTCCCCACCTTTCCAGCCACTTTTAGCTTGACTCATCGCCCATAAAGTCATACGGCGTAACGTTTTCCATCCCGATGTCCGCATCTTCAAGCGGCAGCTCACCTTCGACAAACGGCGCAGCCGCAGCCGCCAGCTTTTCGGCAAGCGCCGTCTGGCGCGCTCCGTCGCCCCGCTGGGCAACACCGAACCGAAACGCTTCTTCCTCGCCACACAAAATGAGAAATTGCTTGCTTCTCGTCACTGCCGTATACAGCAAATTCCGCTTCAACATCCGGTAATAACTTTTGACAACAGGTAAAATGACGATCGGAAATTCGCTCCCTTGCGCCTTATGGACCGAGCAGCAATACGCATGGGTAATTTGCGCCAAGTCTTGTCTTGTGTACGTCACTTCAATGCCATCAAACGAGACGACGAGCAAGTCTTGCTTTTCTGTATTTTCTTTGGCGTAAAAAATGGCGACGACTTCACCGATATCGCCGTTAAACACGTTGTCTTCCGGCTGATTGACGAGCTGCAGCACTTTATCGCCGACACGATACACCACATCGCCGATCGAAAGCTCCCGCTTCCCGTCAGCCGGGGGATTGAACAGCCCCTGCAGCACTTTGTTTAGCTGATCGATGCCGGCCGGGCCGCGGTACATCGGAGCGAGCACTTGAATGTCTTTGACGGAAAACCCTTTGTTGCGTGCGTTGTCAGCAATTTGCCGGACGACATCCGCCACTTGTCCGGCGCGGCAGCGAATAAAGGAGCGATCCGCCTTCGGGGCGGTTAAGTCAGCCGGCACGACGCCGCGCTTCATCGCGTGGGCGAGCCCGATGATCGACGATCCTTCCGCTTGGCGATACACCTCGGTCAGCCGCACCGACGGGATAACGCCTGACTCGAGCAAATCTCTCAACACTTGGCCTGGTCCGACGGACGGAAGCTGATCTTCGTCGCCCACAAAAATGACTTGCATCCCGTCCGGCACTGCCTTTAACAGCTGATTGGCCAACCATGTATCGACCATTGACACTTCATCAACGACAAGCAGCTTGCCGGCAATCGGCTCATGTTCATCATGGCTGAACCCTTCCGCTCCGTTCCAGCCAAGCAGCCGGTGAATCGTCGCCGACGGCAGCCCAGTCGCTTCGCTCATCCGCTTTGCCGCCCGGCCGGTCGGAGCGGCGAGCAGCACCGGAAACGGCTCGCCGCTTTTGTAATGGGCGGGATCGAGCGATACACCGTTTAGAGAGGCAAACAGCTCAACGATCCCTTTAATCACCGTTGTTTTTCCGGTTCCCGGCCCCCCCGTTAAAATGAAAAGCGGTGATGAAAGCGCCCGTTGGATCGCCTCTTTTTGCTGGGGGGCGTATTGCATTCCGAGCCGCTCCTCGAGCGCCCCAAGCGCCAGCAAAAACTCCGACTCAGGAAATGAGGCCGATGGCGGCGTTTGCCCGAGCAACCGCCGAATGTTGGCGGCGATCCCCTTTTCGGCGAAGTAAAGCGAGGGAAGATAATAACGTCCTTGTTCCACGATCAGCTTTCCTTCTTCGCTTAACATCAGGAGCGTCTGTCCGATGGCTTGTCCATCGACCGCCCCGTTCGGGTTCCCGCCAAGCAGTTCGCCAATGCGGCTGACGAGCTCTTCCTCCTTCATATAGACGTGACCTTCTTGCAAGCATACCTGCTCAAGGACAAACAGGCAGGCGGCGCGCAGCCGGGCCGGATGGCTGCCGGAAATGCCGAGCTGGCGCCCGAGGTCATCAGCGCGGCCAAAACCGATCCCTTCAATGTCTTCGACGAGCTGGTACGGATTTTCATGAATGATATCCATCGTCTCTTCGCCGTATGCCTGGTAAATTTTCATCGCCAGCTGCGGGCCAAAGCCGAGCTGGGTGAGAGCGATCATGGTCTGTTCGAGCCCTTCATGGGCGCAGAGTGTTTCATACAACTGTTTCGCCTTTTGCTTCGTCAGCTTCGGCACGCGCAAAAGCGCCTCCGGATCGCGCAAAATCACGGCGATCGCGTTTTCGCCGAGCGCCTCAACAATCGCTGTCGCCGTTTTTTTACCGATCCCTTTAAACAAGCCGCTTGACAAATAATGAATGACTCCTTCTTTCGTATTCGGAAGCTGTTTGCGGAACTGCTCGGCCGCATACTGGCGGCCAAAGCGCGGATGTTGGCGGAACTGTCCGTAAAAGACGTACACATCCCCTTCATTCAAACGAGGAAAATAGCCGGTGACAACCACTTCTTCCTCGACAGCCGCTTCGTTCGTTTCTTCCACGCGGATGCGGACGACAGTATATAAGGTTTCCTCATTGTGGAAAATAACACCTAAACATGCCCCTTTAATAAACGTACGTCCGTCGAGCGCGAGCGATTGCTGCTCTTGCACCCGTCATCCCCTGCCTTTTTTACGGCGCAAGCCGCTTTTCTGCCAGCTTCTTTCCATACCCGGCAAGCACGTGATCCGGATTAACGTCCAAAGCGGCGGCAAATAAATCGCGGGCAGCGGCTGGATCGTCTTTGTACACATAAATGACCCCTAAATTGTAATAGGCGTCAGCATGGCGCGGATCCCGCTCCAATGTTTTTTCGAAATACCGTTTCGCCTCATCGACATAATCGAGGGTGGCGAGGCAAAGACCGAGTTGAAAGAGCGCCTCAGCATCCCCCTCGTTCAGTTCCGCTGCCCGCTGCAAATACGGCAGCGCCAGGCGCGGCATCTCAAGCCGCGATAGCGACATGCCGAGCATAAAGTGCGTATCGGCATCATCAAGCCCTAGTTGGAGCGCCCGCTCAAACATATTTTTCGCTTCGGCAAACTGCTCGCGCCTGTAGTGCACCGTGCCGATGCCATAATAGGCTGCCGCCGCCTGTTCATCAAGCGTGAGCGCCTGCCGGAAGCATTCGAGCGCCTTCTCTTCCTCGCCGGCTGCGGCCAAAACGGTGCCGATGTTAATATAGCCGGCCGGGTCATCCGGATATTCATTCACCGCTTCAGAAAAGCAACGGAGCGCTTCTTCGTATTCCCCTGCGCGCATATGCGAAAGCCCTTGTTCATTGAGATTGGCCACCGCTCATCCCTCCCAAACTTGCATATCAGTACATTCGTTCGCTCTTCTCCGGCAATTGCAAAAACCCCTCAACCAAACACTCGGTTGAGGGTTCACCGCTAGCGCGGCATAATTCCAGTCAGCCGACATACCAAAGTTTTTCACCGTTGCGAAACACTTCGTCAATCGTGCCACCGCCGAGACATTCGTCACCGCTGTAAAAAACAACCGCCTGACCCGGCGTCACCGCCCGCGCCGGCGCATCGAACACAACTTCGGCTTTGCCGTCCGGAAGCGGACGAACTTCGACGCCGACATCCGGCTGGCGGTAGCGGAATTTCGCTGTGCAGCGGAACGGCGCTTCCGGCTTGCGGTCGGATACCCAGTTGACGTGGACTGCTTTTAATGATGTGGAGTACAAATAGTCGTTTTCAAACCCTTGGGCGACATAGAGCACGTTTTCGCGCACATCTTTGCCGACGACAAACCATGGTTCGCCGCTGCCGCCGATGCCAAGCCCATGGCGTTGGCCGATCGTGTAATACATCACCCCGTCATGCCGCCCTTTCACCTCGCCGTCGAGCGTTTTCATCACCCCGGGCTGGGCCGGCAAATACTGGCTTAAAAATTCTTTGAAGTCCCGCTCGCCGATAAAGCAAATGCCGGTGCTGTCTTTTTTTCCGGCGGTGGCAAGCCCGGCTTCTTTCGCGATCCGGCGCACGTCCGCCTTGTGCAAATGGCCGATCGGAAACATCACTTTCGATAGCTGGGCTTGGCCGAGCTGATTTAAAAAGTACGTTTGGTCTTTGTTCGGATCAGCCCCGCGCAACATTTTAAATTCACCGTCACGAAACTCGACGCGGGCGTAATGGCCGGTCGCCACATAATCGGCGCCAATCGACATGGCATGTTCCAAAAACGCCTTGAATTTAATTTCTTTGTTGCACATCACGTCCGGGTTCGGGGTGCGCCCGGCTTTGTATTCGTCCAAAAAGTACGTAAACACTTTGTCCCAATATTGCTGTTCAAAGTTGACCGCATAATACGGAATGCCGATTTGGTTGCAGACGCGCACAACATCTTCATAATCTTCGGTCGCCGTACAAACGCCGTTTTCATCAGTGTCATCCCAGTTTTTCATAAAAATGCCGATGACATCATACCCTTGCTCTTTGAGCAGCAGCGCGGCAACCGACGAATCGACTCCGCCGGACATGCCGACAACGACGCGCGTTTCGTGTGGCGCTTTGTTCATGCCGTTTCACCTCCTTACCGGTCGGTGAGCCGCTTGACAATGTTCACCGTTTCTTCAGCGGCTCGCTCAATTTGTTCTTTTGTATTGCCAAGTCCGAAGCTGAAGCGGACAGACGAGCGAATGCGATCGGACTCCTTTCCACACATGGCAACAAGCACATGTGACGGGTCGATTGATCCGGCCGTGCACGCCGATCCGCTTGAGGCGGCGATACCGGCTAAGTCCAGGTTCACAAGCAGCGATTCGACGTTCGTTCCCGGGAAAGCAACATTTAAAATATGCGGCAAACCGTCCGGACTGCCGTTGACCGTATAGTCGATGCCTGAAGAGCGGAAAACGTCAAGCATCGCCTCGCGCCAAGCCGCGTACTGCCTGCGCTTTTCATCCCTCGTCCGCTCCACAATCTCCGCCGCCTGCGCCAAACCGATCATGCCGGGTACATTTTCCGTCCCGGCCCGTCGTTTTCGCTCTTGTTCGCCGCCGAACAGAAGCGGGGTGATTTTCACCGTTTCCCGGACATAAAGCGCCCCACTCCCTTTCGGACCGTTAATTTTATGGCCGGAAAGCGACAACAAATCGATGCCGTATTCGTTGACATCAATCGGAATAAGCCCGTACGCTTGGACAGCATCGGTATGAAAGTAAGCCGGGTGATCGCGCAAAAGCGCGCCAATTTCACGGACCGGCTGAATCGTGCCGATTTCGTTGTTGGCAAACATGATTGAAACGAGAATCGTCTCATCGCGCAACACGGCTTTTACATCGTCGACCGATACGAGCCCTTGTTCATCAACCGGCAAATACGTTACGTCAAATCCTTGCCTTTCTAAATATTCGCAAGCGCGCAGCACGGCGTGATGCTCAATGGCGGTCGTAACCACATGGCGGCCGCGGCTGCGGTTGGCCGTCGCCGTCCCGATGATCGCAAGGTTATCGGCTTCTGTTCCCCCGCTTGTAAATACAATTTCCGTCTCTTTCGCCCCGAGGCTGCGGGCGATGGTTGCCCTCGC
Source organism: Geobacillus sp. BK01 (assembly GCF_052220245.1). Lineage (NCBI taxonomy): Bacteria > Bacillati > Bacillota > Bacilli > Caryophanales > Anoxybacillaceae > Geobacillus > Geobacillus sp. BK01. The sequence goes on along the minus strand of NZ_JBQPTH010000001.1, from coordinate 167,008 downwards.
TTCGTCAAGGGCGCGGCGGCTTTGCCGGCCGAAGTAATGGATGCTTGATGGGTTGCCGAACTGTTCGGTCATCCAGTGGACCATGCCGGCCGCCACATCCGGATGCACCGGGGACGTGGCGGCATGGTCCAAATAAATCCGTTGCACCAGTCATTCTCCTTTCTGTGCGTCAAATATAAAACATATATGCCCCTTCATCCCCATCGCTATACTTCGCCAAATCTTCCAATGTTGTGCTGTCAAGCACTTCCTCGACCGCATCACGGATGCGGATCCATAGCTCGCGCTTCGCCGGCTCCTCCTCTTCAAGCTCCTCGACCGGAGTGAGCGGCCCTTCAAGCACGCGCAAAATATCGCCGGCGGTAATTTTCGCCGGATGCTCGGCAAGCACATAACCGCCGTACGCCCCGCGGATGCTTTTGACGAGTCCGGCGTTGCGCAGCGGTGTGACAAGCTGTTCCAAATAATGTTCCGATAAATTGTTCGCTTTGGCGATCGAACGAAGCGAAATCGGGCGGTCGCCATATTTTTTGGCCAATTCGATCATAATCGTCAACCCGTACCGGCCTTTCGTTGAAATTTTCATCATATCCCCCCTAACGGCTTACCCCTTGCACATGAACGCTCGTCGTCCCGAGCAGGCGGCCGGTCATTTTCCGGCATTGCGGCAGCGCCAGACCGGCGACCGAGCCGATCGTCACACAAAAAAGAAGCGTGCCGAACGACACCGGACCACCAAGCAGCCAGCCGACAAGCAACACGAGCGTTTCCATTCCAATGCGAATGTACGCCACCTTCCATTTAGTCAACTCGGTCAGGGCGAGCATTAAACTGTCGCGCGGACCGGCGCCGACACCGGCGGAAATGTATAGCCCCATGCCATAACCGGACACGATGATGCCCGTCATTAACATTGCATATTGTTCGAGCGGCCATTCTGGTGTTTTCAGCTGGGGAATCATCATCCACACATCGATCAAAATCCCAACTGTCACCATATTCAAAAAGGCGCCAAGCCGCGGCAGCCGCCTTACGAGCAGGGCGGAAACCGCGAGCACCCCCACCCCGACAATGATCGACCATGCGCCGATCGTCAAACCAAATTGTCGCTGCAGGCCGATATGAAGCACATCCCATGGCGCACAGCCGACGTCAGCTTTAATCGTCAACACGATCCCAAACGACATGACGAGCAACCCGGCAAAGTAAATGCTCCACCGCAGCCATGGGATATAAGTATGGGTCATGATGGATGCGCCTCCTCTGTTAAGCCAATCGCCTGTGTTATTATACCATAAATGCCCCTTCCATTCACGACTCAACATGGTTCTCTTGACTCAACTGCCGGAGCCGTCGGTACACTTTGGCATAATACTTTTCCTCGCCATGCTCTTTCGGTTCGTAATAGCGAACGCCTTCAAGAACGGATGGCAAGTAAGCTTGGGCCACCCATCCATTTGGATAATCGTGCGGATATAAATACCCTTGCCCGTGTCCAAGCACAGCCGCTCCTTTATAATGGGCATCTTTTAAATGGTCCGGAATCTCGCCAAGCTTGCCGGCGCGCACGTCAGCCAGCGCGGCATCGAGCGCCTTGTAGGCGCTGTTTGATTTTGGGCTCAAACAAAGCTCAATCGTCACAACGGCAAGCGGAATGCGCGCCTCCGGCAGCCCGATCCGCTCCGCCGCTTCCACTGCCGCCTGCACTTTCACTCCCGCCATCGGGTTGGCAAGCCCGATATCTTCGTAGGCGATGACGAGCAGCCGCCGGCAGACAGCCGCTAAATCCCCGCCTTCAAGCAGACGCGCCAAATAATGAAGCGCAGCATCGGCATCGCTGCCGCGTACGCTTTTTTGAAACGCAGACAATAGCGAGTAATAATGATCCCCGTATCGATCATGAATAAAGCCGCGGTTGGCGGTGCATGAGGCAACGATATCCTCATCAATATACAGGCGGCCGTCGCGTTCATCAGCAGCGGCGACTGCCGCCTCAAGGAGCGAGAGCGCGGCGCGTGCATCCCCGCCGGCCGCCTCGGCAATGCGCCATAACAGCGCCTCATCGATGACCACCGGCTTCGCTCCGACGCCGCGTTCCGGATCAGCGAGCGCCCGTTTTAAAATCACGAGTAAATCAGCCGGCGGAATCCGCTTTAACTGCTGAATTTGCCCGCACCGGCTGCGGATCGCGGGATTCACCTCATGAAATGGATTTTCCGTCGTCGCCCCAATCAGTGTCACCAGCCCGGATTCCATGTGTGGAAGCAGCACATCTTGCTGCGCTTTATTTAGCCGATGGATTTCATCGATGAACAAAATGACGTTGCCCGACCATCGCGCCGCTTCGGCCGCCTCTTCGATCTCCTTTTTCCCGGACGATGTCGCGTTAATGGCAATCAATTCCCGCCCGGCGGTGCGGGCGATGGCATAAGCGAGCGACGTCTTCCCCGTCCCCGGCTCCCCGTAAAGCAATAGCGACGGCACATACCCTTTTTTAATCATTTTATAAAGCGGTGTCCCGGGTCCGATGATATGCGCCTGTCCGACGATGTCATCAATCGTCTGCGGCCGCATCCGCACCGCGAGCGGTTCCGTCGTATGTTGCATGCTGATCCCTCCTTCGTTTCATTGTACAGCGGCAGCGCCCGCTTCGCCAAATACAACCTCACCGCTTCTGGCGTAAAACGTCCATTTCTTTCGGTAATATGTAGTAGTAGACTCGTTGAATGGGGCAGTGCAGCTCAGCTGTCATTGCGTATGTTGAACCAGCCGGCACCTTACTGCTTTGTACCAATCCTTCGCGGTGCAACGGCAAGCAGGAAAGGGAAAATGATGAAAATAAAGAACGTGAAGTTTAAATTGGAAAAAGAACGGAAAAACTATTATCATATCAACATTACATTTGCGGGGTGGACATCATGAAGACAAGACAGGATGCATGGTCACATGAAGAAGATGTACTGCTCGCCGAAACGGTGCTGCAATACATACGCGAAGGAAAGACTCAACTTGCCGCCTTCGAAGAGGTCGGAAGACAGCTGCACCGGACAGCGGCGGCATGCGGATTCCGTTGGAACGCCGAAGTGCGGAAACGGCATCTTGAAGCCATCGAGCAGGCGAAGAAGCAACGAAAAGAGCGGAAACGGGCGTTAGAGATGATGAAAAAATGGCAAAAAGAAGCGAACGCTATAACATTCGCCTCTTCCGATGCAACCCAGACCGCCCAAGGGTCATCCTCATTTCTCCCGGCCGCTCCGTTGACGCTCGACCAATGCATTTCCTTTTTGCAAACGCTGCGGCGCGATGCGGAACAGTTGGAAGCCGTCCGTCAAGAAAACGAGCGGTTAAAACGGGAACGAGCCGAATGGCAAGCGCACAATGAGCGGTTGGCGCAAAAATTGGAGCGCTTGGAGGCGCGCCAAACGACTGTCCAAGAAGATTACGAGGCGCTTGTCAAAATTATGGCCCGCGCCCGCCAGCTTGCTTCTGAAGAAGGCGAGCGCCTTTCCCTCGCCCAACTGCTTCTTGCCGAAACGGACGAACAAAGCGAACCGATGGCCCATTCATAACGAAACAAGAGGCGATGACATGCATCGCCCCTTATTTTTTTGCATCGTTTCCTTATTCCCCGACACGGGCAATCGGGATATCTTTTAATAATTCATTGACCACGTAGGACGCCATAATGAGTCCGGCTACAGACGGAACAAACGCGTTCGATGACGGCGGCATTTTCGCCTTGCGGATCGGTGAAGCGTCATTGCCGACGACCTGGCGGACATCCTCGCGGATTTTCACCGGCTTCTCGTCGGAAAAGACGACCGGGATGCCGCGACGAATCCCTTCTTTGCGCAGTTTGGCCCGGATCACTTTGGCAATCGGATCCGTGTGCGTTTTGGAAATGTCGGCAATGCGGAAACGGGTCGGATCCATTTTATTCGCCGCCCCCATGCTTGAAATGATCGGGATGCCGCGCTCCAGACATTGTTTCATTAAATGGACTTTATACATGATCGTATCGGATGCATCGACGACAAAATCCAAGTTATAAGCGAAAAATTGCTCATACGTCTCTTCCGTATAAAACATTTGCAAGGCGATGACCTCGCACTCCGGGTTAATGTCGGCGATGCGCTCTTTCATCAGCTCGACTTTCGGACGGCCGATCGTCGACAACAAGGCGTGAATTTGGCGGTTAATGTTGGTAATATCGACATTGTCACGATCCACGAGCACCAACCGGCCGACACCGGAACGGGCAAGCGCCTCAACGGCGAATGACCCGACACCGCCAACCCCGAGCACCGCGACGGTGGCATTTTTTAACTTCCCAAGCCCTTCTGAACCAATTGCCAGTTCATTGCGAGAAAATTGATGAAGCATCGTTCTCCTCTCCATTTGTTTAGAAATTGATCATGATGCCGCTTTTTATCCTATCATTAAGGCTGCCCTAGTGGCAACGGCATTTTGCTGGCAAAACAAAACCCCCTATGCTCTTGCCGGCACAAGGGGCATCGTTCTTTTATTCTCCTATGTATACCAGTCCCAATCGTGCCGTCGATGCCTTCGTTTTGAACCCGCTCCCACATAGGTGGGTGCCCTGTTCCAAGGTTTGCGCTTCCCCCGTAACGAAGGGGCATGCACGCCGCCTGGAAACCCCGGGCTCCCGGATCATCTACTGTTCGGTCAAAACGATGGGTGACCCGACGAACACATTAGGACGGTTGGTTGATTTGATTGTATCATATTTTTCAGCGTTTGTGAACACCTGCTGTTGATGTTTCTCTTTCGAGCGACGCTGCTATTCCCGATCGGAGGGCACAACGGTCAGATGCAGTTCCTCGAGCTGTTTTTCGCTGACCGGCCCCGGCGCTTCAGTGAGCAGACAGCTCGCGCTCGCTGTTTTCGGGAAAGCGATCGTGTCGCGCAAGTTCGTGCGCCCGGCTAAGAGCATAACAAGCCGGTCGAGACCGAGGGCGATGCCGCCGTGGGGCGGGGTGCCGTATTCAAACGCCTCAAGCAAGAAACCAAACTGGCGGCGCGCTTCTTCATCGCTGAACCCTAAGGTGCGGAACATTTTTTCTTGCACATCGCGCTCAAAAATGCGGAGCGAACCGCCGCCAAGCTCATAACCGTTTAACACCAAATCGTACGCCTGCGCGCGGACGGCGCCTGGGTTTGTCTCAAGCAGCGGGATATCGTCGCGCACCGGCATCGTAAACGGATGGTGGGCAGCGTAATAGCGGCCTTCCTCTTCGTCATACTCCAAAAGCGGCCAGTCGGTGATCCACAAAAACGCCAATCTCGTTTCATCGACTAAGCCAAGCTCTTTGCCAAGTTTCAACCGCAATGCGCCGAGGGCGGCGGCGACAACCGCCTTTTTATCGGCGACAAACAGCAGCAAGTCCCCCTCTTCGACAGCGAGCAGCTGGCGCAGCGCCGTTTGCTCGTCGGCGTTGAAAAACTTGGCGATCGGCCCTTTCAGTTCACCGTTTTCCGCTTTCAGCCAAGCGAGCCCTTTCGCTCCGTAGCGGCTGGCAAACTCCGCTAACGCGTCAATGTCTTTGCGCGAATAGCGGCTTGCAGCGCCTTTGACGTTGATCGCCTTCACTTGGCCACCTTGCTCAACAGCACGGACGAACACTTGAAACGAAGAGCGACGGACAGCTTCCGATACGTCGACCAGTTCAAGGCCAAAGCGCACATCCGGTTTGTCCGAGCCGTAGCGGCTCATCGCTTCGTCATACGTCATGCGCGGGAACGGGCGCGGAATGTCGATCCCTTTAGCCGCTTTCACGACCGCCGCCATCATCCGCTCTGTTAAATCGATAATATCTTCTTGGCTGATAAACGACATTTCGATGTCAATTTGCGTAAACTCCGGCTGGCGGTCGGCACGCAAGTCTTCATCGCGGAAGCAGCGGGCGATCTGGTAATAGCGTTCGAAACCGCCGACCATCAACAGCTGCTTAAAAATTTGCGGCGACTGCGGCAGCGCGTAAAATTCGCCCGGGTGGACACGGCTTGGCACCAAGTAGTCGCGTGCCCCTTCCGGCGTGCTTTTCGTCAACATCGGCGTCTCGACTTCCAAAAAACGCTCGCCATCCAAAAAATCGCGCACCGCTTTCGTCACCTTATGGCGAAGCGCAAGCGTTTGGAACATGATCGGGCGGCGCAAATCCAAATACCGATATTTTAAACGGACGTCTTCCGCCGCATCCGTGTCGTCAGAAATGGCAAACGGGGGCGTTTTCGCCTCGTTAATGATGTCAATTCGCTCAGCCTGGATTTCAATGCGGCCGGTCGCGATGTTTGGGTTGACCGTCTCCGGCGCGCGGGCGACGACCGTCCCTTCGACGCTTAATACATATTCGCTCCGCACGCGCTCTGCTGTCGCCAGCGCCTCAGCCGAGACGTCCGGGCTGGCGACGACTTGAACAACGCCCGTCCGATCGCGCAAATCGATGAAAACAAGCCCGCCCAAGTCGCGGCGTTTTTGCACCCAGCCTTTCAATACGACACGCTCGCCGGCCGCCGCTTCCGGCACTTCGCCGCAATAATACGTTCGCTTCATCATTTTTCCTCCTCCCGCGTTGCCCGTTCTATTAAAAAGGTCACCAACTCCCCAAACGGCACACTCGTCTGCTCGCCGCTCGCCATATGTTTTACAGCCGCTGACTGTTTTTCGAGCTCCTCATCCCCGATGATGGCGACAAACGACGCGCCAAGACGGTCGGCCGCCTTCAGCTGCGCCTTCATTTTCCGGCCCAAATAATCTTGATCAGCGCGCAGGCCGGCACGGCGCAATTCATAAACGAGGCGGACGGCCTCATCTTTCGCCCGCTCGCCAACCGCAACAACATAGCAGTCGATCCCTTTGCGGACCGGCAGCTCAATCCCTTCTGCCGCAAGCGCCGCCAAAAGGCGCTCAATGCTTAACGCAAAGCCGATTCCCGGCGTTTCCGGGCCGCCGATTTCTTGCACGAGCCCGTTGTAGCGCCCGCCGCCGCAAAGGGTCGCCGCTGCCCCAAACCCTTCGGCCTCGCTCATAATTTCAAATGTCGTATGGTTGTAATAATCGAGCCCGCGCACGAGCCGCGCGTCGATGACGAACGGAATGCCAAGCGCTGTCAAATATTGCTTCACCTTTTCAAAATACGCGCGCGATTCGTCATTCAAATAATCTAAAATCGACGGCGCTGACGCCATCAGTTCATGGCCGCGGTCTTTTTTACAATCAAGAATGCGGAGCGGATTCGTCTCAAGCCGCGCTTGGCAGTCCGGGCACAGCTCATGAATGCGGCCGGAAAAATGGCGGACGAGCGCTTCGCGGTGCGCCCGCCGGCTGTCTAAATCACCTAAACTGTTGATCACCAACCGGATGTGTTTTAGCCCGAGCGCTTCATAAATATGCATCGCTAACGCCATCACTTCGGCGTCAATCGCCGGATCGCTGCTGCCGAGCGCCTCAACGCCAAACTGGACGAACTGGCGGAACCGCCCTGCTTCCGGCCGCTCATAGCGGAACATCGGTCCGGTGTAATACAGCTTGACCGGTTGGCTCGGGCTGCCGTACAGCTTATGCTCGACAAACGCCCGGACGACCGGCGCCGTTCCTTCCGGGCGGAGCGTCAGCGCCCGGCCGCCTTTATCTTCAAACGTGTACATTTCTTTTTGCACGATATCGGTCGTATCGCCAACACCGCGCAAAAACAGTTCGGTATGTTCAAAAATCGGCGTCCGGATTTCTTCATAGCCGTACCGGCGGCAAAGATCACGGGCAATTTGTTCGGCATATTGCCACTTTTCCGTCTCGCCTGGCAGCAAGTCTTGTGTCCCTCTCGGAATTTGAAAAGCCATATTCGTCCTCCTTTACACAAAAATAAAAACGCCCTTATCCCCATCATCGATAGGGACGAGAGCGTCATTCCCGCGGTGCCACCCTAATTGAAGCATACAAGCTTCCTCTTGTCGCCGCTAACGCATGGCGCGCGTTCCCCCTTACTGACGCACGGCGTGTTCAAAGGGAAACCTATGGAGTGTCTTTCGTTAAGCCATCATGGAGAAACGCTCGCAGCCTCAGGCGTTTCCTCTCTGGCCATGTGGGCCCTAACTACTTTTCTCCGTCATCGGTTGTCTTGTATTAGGGAAATGTAATTTTATATTACGGAGAAAACAAGGTATTGTCAAGTTGTCTTCCCTGTGAACTTTGTACTGCTACGTCGGCTGAAGGGGGGAAACTTCAAACGGCCTGGATGTATTCGTTAACCGGCAGGCAACATGGTTTTCTTCATTCTGAAGATGTATGTTCGACCGCCATGATTGCCAGCATGGCCGTCATCGCCTGCCAACATTCATTTTCCTTTTCGCTGCTGCGGACGCACTTTCCAGTTGGAAGTCGGGACTTTCCTCAGGCATATGTGAAAGGAGAGCCATTTTTGGCTCTCCTAATGACGAATCAAGTAATCAAACGCGCTCAATGCGGCGGTAGCGCCCGCCCCCATCGAAATAATGATTTGCTTATAGGCGCTATCCGTGCAATCGCCCGCGGCAAAGACGCCGTCGACACTTGTCGCACTGCGTTTATCGACGATAATTTCACCGATGCGGTTCCGTTCAACCGTCCCTTCTAGCCACTCTGTATTCGGCACGAGACCGATTTGAACGAATACGCCTTGCAACTCAATATGGTGCTCTTCCCCTGTTTCCCGGTCTATATACGTAAGGCCATTCACTTTATCTGTACCGGTAATTTCTTTCGTTTGCGCGTTTTTGATGACCGTCACGTTCGGCAAGCTGTACAACCGATCCTGCAAAACAGCGTCCGCTTTCAACTCCGGGGCAAACTCGAGCACGGTCACATGTTTGGCAATGCCGGCGAGGTCAATCGCCGCTTCCACGCCGGAGTTGCCGCCGCCGATGACCGCGACGTGCTTGCCTTCAAACAGCGGGCCGTCGCAATGCGGGCAATAGGCCACGCCTTTGTTTTTGAACTCTTCCTCGCCTGGTACGCCAAGATTGCGCCAACGGGCGCCCGTCGCGATAATGACCGTTTTGCTTTTTAACACGGCGCCGTTTTCAAGCTCCACTTCAATGAGATCCTTCTTTTCCAACCGTTTCGCACGCTGCAAGGTCATGATGTCGACATTATAATGTTTCACATGCTCTTCAAGGCTTGCGGCAAGTTTCGGACCTTCCGTGTATTTCACGCTAATAAAGTTTTCAATGCCGAGCGTATCGAGAATTTGTCCGCCAAACCGCTCAGCAATAACGCCGGTGCGAATGCCTTTTCGCGCCGCGTAAATCGCCGCCGCAGCCCCGGCCGGACCGCCGCCGACAACGAGCACATCGAACGGTTCTTTATTGGCAAAGTCAGAAGCGTCTACCGTGCTTCCGAGTTTTGCAAGAATTTCCTCAAGCGACATGCGGCCGCTTGCAAACGGCTTGCCATTTAAAAAGACGGTCGGCACAGCCATAATTCCCTTTTGTTCTACTTCTTCTTTAAACGCTGCCCCGTCGATCATCGTATGTGAAATGTTCGGATTTAATACGCTCATCACGTTTAACGCCTGAACGACATCCGGGCAGTTATGGCACGTTAGGCTGACGTATGTTTCAAAACGATAAGTGCCTTTGAGGTTTTGAATTTGGTTCATAACTTTCTCGTCAACCTTAGGCGGTCTTCCGCTCACTTGAAGCAACGCCAGCACTAGCGAAGTAAACTCATGCCCCAACGGAACGCCGGCGAATGTGACGCCCGTATTTTCGCCAACCCGATTGACGCTGAAGCTCGGCGTCCGTTCGAGCTTCGCTTTTTCTACTTTAATTTTCGGCGACATGGCCGTTAATTCATCGACTAAAGCAAGGAGATCGCGGGAAACTGGATCGTCTCCCGCGCTCACTGTTAAAACAATATCATTCTCCATTAATTGTAGATACTGGGCCAATTGGGCTTTGATGTCAGCATCCAACAGCATTGCATAAGCCTCCTTAAATTTTCCCTACAAGGTCAAGGCTTGGCTTCAGCGTTTCCCCACCTTCTTGCCATTTTGCCGGGCACACTTCTCCCGGATGGTTGCGAACGTATTGAGCCGCCTTGATTTTGTCAATCAGTGTGCTGGCTTTGCGGCCGATGCCGTCAGCGTTAATTTCCACCGCCTGGATGACGCCGTCCGGGTCGATGATGAACGTGCCGCGTTGCGCCAGCCCTTGCTCCTCGTCAAGCACGTCAAACATGCGGGACAGTTGGTGCGACGGATCGCCGATCATAACATATTCGATTTTGCTGATGGCTGGCGATGTATCATGCCATGCTTTATGAGTAAAGTGGGTATCGGTCGAAACCGAGTACACTTCCACGCCAAGTTCTTTGAACGTTGCATAGTGGTCTTGCAAGTCTTCAAGCTCTGTCGGGCATACGAATGTAAAGTCGGCCGGATAGAAGCAAACGATGCTCCATTTCCCGAGGAAGTTTTGTTCCGTGACTTCGACAAAATCTCCGTTGTGATACGCTTGTGCTTTGAACGGTTCTACTTTTTTCCCTACGAGAGACATTCTTCATCTACCTCCTGTAATCGTTAGTGATTAGATTAAAATTATTTTAATACGATATTGATTATCATATAGAACTATGTATTTTGTCAATATATATGCTTAAAATTTTTCCATCGCCTCTAGCCACCTTCAGGTGCAACACGGTGCACTTGTGAGATGGGCAATAAAGTTGGGCGCCCTTTATTTGTCGTCCTGTCCGGAACTCTCCCCAACCGGGGGAATCACTTTTGCAGCGGCCCGGCCGTGTCTCTCAGGAGAACCGACACACTAATCAGCCAATGGGGATGCCATACCGGTTATGTCCGCCCCATGACATGGGCGCCGCTCCTCCGGCCGAAGCGCCAGCGCCCGGCCGTGTTCACGGACGAAACTGCTGCTTTTTCAATGTTTGCACGTCTTTTAGCGTCACGCCGAACTCAGACGCCAGCTCAAAGGCGCTGTATTCAGACTCAAGCCTCATCCATTCGTGGAAATCAGCGGAAAGCACATCGTTCGTCCGGTGCGCCTGCACGCCTCTGCCCGTTTGCCGCATCGCCCCTCCTCCTTTCTATGTGCCGGTTTGTTTTCATCTTTCCCATTTTTCGCCGAAAATAAAAAAGAAACCGGGAAACGTCATTCGTTTCCCGGTTTCTCGCCGCTGTCGATGATTAAGGTGACTGGGCCGTCGTTTGTGAGCGTCACGTTCATCATGGCGCCGAACACGCCTGTTTCAACATGAATGCCTTTTTCGCGCAAGAAGGCGTTGAACGCCTCATAAAGCGGCAAGGCACGATCCGGTTTCGCCGCTGCCATAAAGTTCGGCCGCCGCCCTTTCCGGCAGTCGCCGTACAAGGTGAATTGCGACACTGACAGCACCGCCCCACCGACCTCAAGCAACGAGCGGTTCATTTTTCCGTCTTCATCTTCAAAGATGCGCAAATGGGCGATTTTCTCCGCCAAATAGGCGGCGTCGGCCTCCGTATCACCGTGGGTGATACCAAGAAGCACGACAAGCCCGAAATCGATCGCCCCAACGACCTCGCCGTCAACAGTAACGCCCGCCTGTTTTGCCCGCTGAATGACCGCTCTCATCGTGTCCCTCCTTTTGACGCCCTTAGTTGTTCATCAGGCGTTGAACCGAATAAATATCGGGAATTTGTTTAATTCGTTCCACTACCTTTTGCAAATGGCTGATGTTATGAATGGCAATCGTCATATGAATCGTTGCGATTTTATGGCGATGGTCCGAGCGGCCCGAGACGGCGGAAATGTCCGTGCGCGTTTCGTTTACCGCCTGCAACACTTCATTGAGCAAGCCGCGGCGGTCAAAGCCGGTAATTTCAATGTCGACATTATACTCGCGCTCGCCATTTGTGCCGCTTTCCCATTCAACAGGAATCAAACGGTCAGCCGCCTCTTCCACCTGCACATTCGGACAGTCGGCGCGGTGGACGGAAATGCCGCGACCGCGAGTGATAAAGCCAATTATTTCGTCGCCCGGCACCGGGTTGCAGCAGCGGGACAAACGGATCAGCAAATTGTCGATTCCTTGGACGCGAATACCGCAGTCGCGTTTTTTGCCGGCCGGCAGCTTGGCCTCGGAGACCGCTTCAGCCAGTTTGCGCTGCTGTTCTTCCAAATCGCGCTGCTTTCGCCATTTTTCCGTCAGCCGGTGGGCAATTTGCGCCGCCGTAATCCCATGATAGCCGACCGCTGCATACATGTCTTCCTCATTGGAAAAATTAAATTTTTCTGCGACGCGCTTCAAATTGTCGGCCGTCATCACTTCCTTCGCCTCAAAGCCGAGGCTGCGCACTTCTTTTTCGACCATTTCTTTCCCTTTTTCAATATTTTCCTCGCGCCGCTGCCTTTTGAAAAACTGGCGGATTTTATTGCGGGCCTGTGACGTTTTCGCGAGTTTCAACCAATCTTGGCTCGGACCGTATGAATGTTTCGACGTTAAAATTTCGACAATGTCGCCTGTTTGCAGCTTGTAATCGAGCGGCACCATTTTGCCGTTCACTTTCGCCCCAATCGTTTTATTGCCGATTTCCGAATGGATGCGGTAGGCGAAATCAATCGGCACCGAGCCGGCCGGCAGCTCGATGACATCGCCTTTCGGGGTGAAGACGAACACCATGTCGGAAAACAAGTCCATCTTCAGCGATTCCATAAATTCCTCGGCATTGCTGGCATCATTTTGCCACTCTAAAATTTCCCGGAACCATGACAGCTTTTCTTCAAACGAATTCGGCTTGACAGTTTTTCCTTCCTTGTACGCCCAATGCGCGGCAATCCCAAACTCGGCAATTTGGTGCATTTCAAACGTGCGGATTTGCACTTCAAGCGGCTCACCTTTTGGGCCGATCACCGTCGTATGGAGCGATTGGTACATGTTCGGCTTCGGCATGGCGATGTAATCTTTGAAGCGACCTGGCATCGGCTTCCAGCACGTATGGATGATGCCGAGCACGGCATAGCAATCTTTAATGCTGTTGACAATGATGCGGACGGCGAGCAAATCGTAAATCTCGTTAAACTGTTTGTTTTGCATCGCCATTTTCCGATAAATGCTGTAAATATGTTTTGGACGCCCGGAAATTTCGCACGGAATATGCACTTCATTCAGCCGCTCGCGCACCTCTTGAATAACTTCTTCCAAATATTGCTCACGCTCAGCCCGCTTTTTCTTCATTAAGTTGACGATGCGATAATATTGCTGCGGATTTAAATAGCGAAGCGCCGTATCCTCAAGCTCCCACTTAATTTTTGAAATGCCGAGCCGGTGGGCAAGCGGAGCAAAAATTTCGAGCGTCTCATTGGCGATGCGCCGCTGCTTTTCCGCCGGTAAATGCTTTAGCGTCCGCATGTTGTGCAGCCGGTCAGCCAGCTTAATTAAGATGACGCGAATATCTTGCGCCATCGCCAAAAACATTTTCCGGTGGTTTTCCGCCTGCTGTTCTTCTTGCGACTTATATTTGATTTTGCCAAGCTTCGTCACCCCGTCGACAAGCATCGCCACTTCCGCGCCGAACTCGCGCTCGAGGTCTTCTTTTGTCGCTTCGGTGTCTTCGACGACATCATGCAAAAACCCGGCAGCGATCGTCGTCGCATCCATTTTCAAGTCAGCCAAAATGCCGGCGACTTGAATCGGATGGATGATATATGGTTCGCCCGATTTCCGGAACTGGTCGCGGTGGGCGTGTTTCGCAAATTCATACGCCTTTTTTAAAAAGGCGACATCTTGTTCCGACAAATAACAGCTCGCCTGTTCAAACACTTGCTCCGCTGTCAGCACTTGTTCATTGGCCATAGAGTTAAATCACCTTTAATTAAAATAAAATTCAGACGGAAAGGCATAGGCATCCATCACGTTAATAAGAAAGAGCACTCGTGCGAGTGCCCCTTTTTTCTCTATTGTAGCGAAAGAAACGAATCGTGTCGACTATTTTAAAACTGCATGAGCGTCAAAATATCGTAGCCTTCCAATTTTTTACGCCCGCCAAGTTCCGTCAATTCAATTAAAAACGCCAAACCGGCCACCGTGCCGCCAAGCTGTTCGACCAAATCGATCGTCGCCCGCATTGTTCCGCCTGTCGCTAGCAAGTCGTCGGTAATTAACACGCGCTGGCCTGGCTTGATGGCATCTTTATGCATCGTCAGTACGTCCGTCCCATACTCTAACCCGTATTCGACACGAACGACTTCGCGCGGCAGCTTTCCCTCTTTGCGCACCGGCGCAAACCCGACGCCAAGCGCATAGGCGACCGGGCAGCCGATAATAAAGCCGCGCGCTTCCGGACCGACGACGATATCGATTTGTTTTTCGCGCGCATATTGGACGATTTGGTCAGTAGCATATTTGTACGCTTTTCCGTTGTCCATTAGCGTCGTAATGTCCTTAAATAGAATGCCCGGTTTTGGAAAATCCGGCACGATCGTGATGTACTGTTTTAAATCCATTATACGTTTGCCTCCTCGTACGTTTGCGAACGTGTCATTGCTGCTAAGCAGCGTTTCAACTGCTCGTAAGTGGAATATAATAACTGATGTTCCGCCTCAAGCTCGTCCCGCCGGCGGCAGTATGTCGGCGATTCATGCAAGTCGCGCTTCGCCGGCGTATGAACGAGCGAAATGACGCCGTTTTGTTCCGTAATAAACTCCAGCTCTAAAAACACTTTTGCCATAAAATAAACCGTCTCTTCCGTCCAGCCGCGGGCGCGCGCCAATTGTCCGCCCCGCTCGGCGAGCGGAAACGAACGATATTTATGCAAAAGGGCATAAAACCATTTAAAATGGTCGCGCGTCGGGAACGTGCGGAAAAACTGCGCTTCCGGCTGTGCGAACACCGCGTAAATGCGCTCCGGCTGCCCGTTGCCAAGCAGGGCGGCAAGCCGGCTGATCTTTGGCGGCAAGTCAAGCAGCACAACATAGCGGCCGTCAATCGCCAAGGCGCCCGCCTCTTCATCATTTGACACATAATGAAGTTCGCGGCGAAACGTCGCCAAATCTGCACGATGTCCAGTTTCGCGGCGAAACAGGACGAGCAGCCGCTTCTCTTCCGGCAGCCGCTCGAGAAGCGGGCGGACGTCGCGGCAGCCGCGGGCATCAAACAGCTGACAGCTGCTTACCGCTACATCACATAACGACAGCTGCGGCCGTGCCAGCCCGTTCCATTCGTTCACCGCAAGCTCCCCGACGACCGAGACGCGCGCCCCTGGGGCGATTTCCTCGCAGAGCGGTCCAAGGCCGAAACCAATGGCATCAATCGCTGCGCCGTCTTGGGAAAAGGCGGCTTTCATATGGGCGCCGTTCGCCCCGACGCGCCGCATCGTTTCAACCGCCGCCTCCTCAATGAGCAGAAGCGGCCGCGGATTGCCGACGCCAAACGGAGCAAGCCGTTCAAGCCCGCGGGCGGCCGACAACGTCAACTCCGCAACGGAACAGGCAGCATCGATGAACGTCGGCGGCGTAAAATCATCATCCGACAACGTCCTCGCCGCGATGGCATTCAACCGCTCCCGCAGCTTCTCTACATCATCAAGCGCCAAGGTCATTCCCGCCGCCATCGGATGGCCGCCAAAATGCGGCAAGATATCGCGGCATTGCGACAGACTGGCAAAAAGGTCAAAGCCTTGAATGCTGCGGGCTGATCCTTTGGCGATTCCTTTTTCCCGATCGATCGAAAGTACAACCGCCGGACGGTAAAACTGCTCGACAAGCTTCGAGGCGACGATGCCGACAACACCCGGATTCCATCCTTCACCGGCCACAACAAGAACGCGATGCTCGTCAGGCGGAAACCGGCGCCGCACCATCTCGGCCGCTTCTTCAGCTATTTGCGCTACAAGCTGCTGACGCTCGCGATTTAGTTCGTCCATTTCTTGAGCCAACCGGACCGCTTCGTCCTCATCGTCAGTCATTAACAGCGCCACGGCCGGATCAGCGCCGCCGAGGCGGCCGGCTGCATTCAGCCGCGGCGCGATGGCAAAGCCGACCGTCTGCTCGTTTACCGTCGCCGCATCAATGCGGCATTGCCGCCATAGGGCACGCAACCCGGCGCGTTTCGTTTCACGCAGCGCTTCAAGGCCCTGCGCGGCAAGCAGACGGTTTTCCCCCACGAGTGGCACTAGGTCGGCAATCGTCCCGATCGCCACCAAATCAAGCAAATGACGCGGCACCTGCCCGAGCAACGCATGGGCGACTTTAAACGCCACACCGACACCGGCCAGGTCGCGAAACGGGTATGTACTTCCCGGCTTTTTCGGATGAATGATCGCGTACGCCTCCGGCAGCACCGGACCGGGTTCATGATGGTCGGTCACAATGACATCAAGCCCCCATTCGTTAGCGGCGGCGATTTCATTGACCGCGGCAATCCCGTTGTCGACAGTCACAATCACGGAAACGCCCCGCTCTTTCGCGGCACGGAACGCCGCCAGATTCGGGCCGTATCCTTCCGTAAAGCGGTTGGGAATGTAGAACTCAACCGACGCCCCCGCTTCTCTAAGAGCGCTGACCATCACCGACGTACTGCAGACACCATCGGCGTCATAATCGCCATAAACAAGCACAAGTTCGCCGGCCTCGATCGCCCGCTTAAGGCGCCGGATGGCCCGCTCCATCCCATCAAGCAGAAACGGATCGTGAAACGGCTGCCCAAGCGGATTGAGAAACGCGGCCGCTTCCGCCGCCGTCCGCACGCCGCGGCGGGCAAGAAGCCTGGCCAACAACGGCGCGAGGCCGGCTTCCCCTGCCAGCCGCCGCACCGTCTGTTCGTCGGGACCATCTACCTCCCAACGCGTTTTCGCTTTTAACATGTCCCCCACCTCAACTCTCCTTATTATACAAAAAGGAGAAAAGGGCAGGCAACGGCATTACGTGTTTTTTTCCGGATCATACGGGTTGATATGCACCATCACATTGCGAACGCGCGGAAGCGTCAACAGCTTTTCCTTTACTTTTTTCCCAATCCGATGCCCTTCTTCCACTGTCAACAGCGGATCAACGGCAATCTTCAAATCAACGATAACATAATGACCGTGCTCGCGCGCGTATAGTTCGTTAATTTGCCGCACATCAGGAAACGACAGCACCGCCTCCCGCAAATAGTCGGTTTCCTCCTCGTGGAGCACATGGTCAATCGCCGTATGGATCGACTGTCGGCCAAGTTCCCACGCCATTTTCATCACAAGAATGGCAACAAACAGCCCGGCGAGCGGGTCGGCATATACGAGCCAGCCGATTTCCCACTTTCCGCCGAGAATAGCGGCACCGACACCGACGAGCGCGGCGAGCGAGGAGAAGACGTCAGAGCGGTGCTCGTAGGCGTTCACGATTAAGGCATCGCTGTTTAGCCGTTGCCCGAGCCGATACTTATAGCGAAACATCGCCTCTTTGACAACGATCGATAACAACAGAACATAAATGGCGGCCATCCCCGGCGGTGACAGCGGGGCAAACAACGACATGAGCGCCGACCGCCCGATCTCGAGCCCGACGAGAAACAAAAGAACCGCCACAATAATGGCAGCGATTGATTCCGCTTTTCCGTGCCCGTACGGATGGTCTTCATCCGGCGGGCGCGCTGCGGCCCGCAGTCCGACCCAAACGGCGAACGACCCGGCGACATCGGACGCCGAATGGGCGGCATCGGCGATCAGCGCCTGGCTGTGGCTCCACACCCCAACGACTGCCTTGATGGCCGCAAGCGCCATGTTGCCGACAATGCCGACAATCGCTGCTGTTTTCGCCTGCCTGAACCGTTGTTCGTTTTCCATGGCCCATATCCCCCCACCTTTTGCGCTTCCCCTGCTTTGCATCTGGCCATTAGTGTATCCCATTTTCCATCGATCGTTGCGAAAGAAAAAGCACCGGAAAAAGCGAATGCTTTTTCCGGCGCCATTACAGATGCGGTTCGGCCTCCGGCGCGGCTTTTTTCGCCCCTTTGCCTTTTTTGAGCGCGTTTCCTTTCCACACGAGCCACAGCTGTGCAGCGATGAACAGCGAAGAATAGACGCCGCACACAAGGCCGGCGAGCAAGGCGAGGTTGAAGTTGCGAATCGCTTCGCTGCCAAACAAAAGCAAGGCGATCACCGTAAACAAAACGGTCAATACGGTGTTGATCGAACGCGTGAACGTTTGTTGCAGCGCCCGGTTGACGATATGCTTTAAATCGTCGACCGTTTTCACTTTCCGCTTTTTCATGAGATCGCGAATACGGTCGAACGTGACAATTGTATCATTGATCGAGTAACCAATGATCGTCAACACAGCGGCGATAAACGTTAAATCGACTTCAAGCCGCGTCAAGCTGAACACGGTAATGATAAAAAAAGCATCGTGCAATAAGGCGATGATGGCGGCCAACGCCATCCGCCATTCAAAGCGAATCGTCACATACAAAATGATCCCAATCGACGAAATGAGCACGGCAATGAGCGCGTTGCGGGCAAGCTGTTTGCCGACAATTGGCGAGACGGTGCTCACGTTCGGCTCAAAGCCGTAAGCCTGTTTCAGCTCGCCTTTTAACTTGGCAATTTCCTCCTTATTGAGGACGCCGATTAAACGGACAACCCCCGTCTTTCCGTCCGTGCCGGATAACACAACATCTTCCGGCTTATGGCCGAGCCGTTCAAAATAGCTGCTCAGTTCATTGGCCTCGATCGGGCGGTTGCTCGTCACCTCAATGCGCGTCCCGCTTGTGAAGTCAATGCCGAGATTGAGCCCCATGGCAACAAGCGAAATAACGCCGGCAATTGTCAAAGCGCTGGAGAACAAGAAAAACTTTTTGCTATGTTTCACAAAATCCCAGCGGTCAAACTTCGTCGGCACTTCCGTCTCGTCATTCGTTTCGGCAATGTTTAAGATTTCCGATTTTTTCACACCGAAATAACCCGGCTTCTTATCAAACCAACGGCTTGAGACGAGCAGTCCGAGCAAGAGCCGCGTGCCGTAGACGGCGGTGACAAAGCTCGCGACAATGCTGATGATGAGCATCGTCGCAAACCCTTTGACCGAACTCGTCCCGTAAATGAACAGGACGGCGCCGGCGATGATCGTCGTAATGTTGGCGTCAAAAATCGTCGCAAACGAGCCGCGGGTGCCGGCGCGAAACGCTGACAACATCGATTTGCCAAGCTTGATTTCTTCCTTGATCCGCTCGTACGTAATGATGTTGGCGTCGACCGCCATCCCGACCCCTAAAATAAGGGCGGCAATGCCCGGCAGCGTCAAGACGCCGTTCATCCAGTCAAACAAGAGCAAAATCAAATAAACGTATACCGACAGCGTAATGACGGCAATCACGCCCGGCAGCCGATAAAACCCAATCATAAACACGAAGATGGCCGCAATGCCGATAATGCCGGCCCATACCGTTTTTTCGAGCGCGTTTTGTCCAAACTGGGCGCCGACCGATGTCGAATAAATCTCGTGCAGCTCAACAGGAAGCGCCCCCGCATTCAACAAGTCGGCGAGTTGCTGCGCTTCTTTCACCGTAAAGTTGCCGACGATCGATACATCCGTCTGGTTAAACACTTGATTGACCGAGGCGGCGGAAATAAATTTCGGATCCGCCTTGCCCGCTTCTTTTCGGTACGAGTCAACCCCTTCTTCAAAATCAAGCCAAATCACTAATATATTGTTCGGCGGCCCCATGTTGTACACTTTTTCCGTCACTTGGCGAAATTTATCAGCATCTTTTAATTTAATGGCGACGCTTGGCCGGCCGTTTTCATCAAACGATAGCTTCGCCCCGCCTTGGACGAGGTCGCTCCCGTCCATAAGCACGTTGTCATTCACATCGCGGAACGTCAACTTTGCCTGGGTGGCCAAAATTTCGCGCGCCTCATTTTGGTCTTTCACCCCGGCGAGCTGGACGCGGATGCGGTTTCCGCCTTCGATGTCGACGCGCGGCTCGCTGACACCGAGGACGTTAATCCGTTTGTTTAAAGCGCTGACCGTGCTTTGAAGCGTTTCCTGGTCAATTTTGTCCCCCTTTTTCGCCGGCCTCACCTCATACAACACTTCAAATCCGCCTTGCAAATCAAGGCCTAGTTTTATATTATGTACAATTCCTTGAACCGTCGGTCCGATCACCCCGGCAAACAGGAGCAGAAGCAAAAAAAACGCGACGATGCGGCTTCGTTTTACCATTCGTTTCAAAATCCTCCTTTGATTCGTCTTGTCACCCAACGGCTTCCATCGCGCCATCGCTGAGTACGCCGGCTTCGACTTTCATTATGAGCCAGCCGGCCACTAGTGTCAATTTTTCACTATAACAATTCTTTGAGAACACGCTCCAAATCATCGCCGCCGGCTGCCCGCTGCTGTTCGTACGACCGCATCGTCAAAAACGCCATATATTCCCCAGGCGAAAGCGACAAAATGTCGCTGACAAGCTCATATAGTTTTTTTTCCATCAATGCCTTTTTCCACTTTCGGGCGCACAAACATTCCCATAGCCCGTCGATTGTCACTTGCGTGTAGCCGAGCAGACGAAATTCGTCATATTTGCATTCGAGCGCCGGCATGAGCTGTTCACGCAGCTGTTTTTCCCCTTCCATCTCTCACCCTCCCGCGCCATGCCAGCTATGATCCTTGTCATGCTTGGCCATGTGTCTCGCATATATTGTATAAAAGATTAAGGCATTTGAGAAGGCAGGGAAAGAAAATGTCCAAATTTTTGCAAGGGACGATCATTTTAATCGCCGCCGGTTTTATTACGAAAATTCTCGGCTTCATCAACCGCATCGTCGTCGCCCGGATGATCGGCGACGAGGGGGTTGGGTTGTACATGATGGCCGTGCCGACGCTCGTGTTGGCGATTACGGCCACCCAAATCGGGCTGCCGGTCGCGATTTCCAAACTGGTCGCCGAGGCGGAAGCGGCCGGCGATCGACAACGGGTTAAAAAAATTCTTGTCGTGTCACTCACGACGACCGGGGTGCTAAGCGCCATATTTCTGCCCGCCCTCATTGTTGTCGCGCCGTGGCTTTCGCGGACGCTGTTCACCGATCCGCGCACGTACTATCCGTTAATGGCCATCGCTCCGGTCGTACCGATCGTGGCCATCTCCTCGGTGCTGCGCGGCTATTTTCAAGGACGGCAGCAAATGAAGCCGTACGCCTACTCGCTTTTGATTGAACAAATCGTCCGCATCAGCCTGATCGCTTTATGCACAAGACCGCTCTTGCCATACGGCGTCGAGTACGCCGCCGCCGGCGCCATGGCGTCTTCTGTTCTCGGGGAACTCGCCGCCTTATTGTACTTGTTGTTCTTATTTAAGTTTAAAAAATCAATCCGCCTGCGGACAAAATTTTTTCGCTACGTGCGCGCCGGCAAAGAAACGTTCATCCGCCTCATGCGCATCGCCCTGCCGACGACCGGCGGCCGCTTGATCGGTTCGCTTTCTTGGTTTTTTGAACCGATCGTTGTCGTCAATAGCTTAGCTCTTGCCGGCGTTACCGCTTCCATCGCCACGAAGCAGTACGGCCAGCTCGTCGGCTACGCTCTGTCGTTGCTCACCTTGCCGTCGTTCATTACGTACGCGCTCTCGACAGCGCTTGTGCCGGCCATTAGTGAAGCGATGGCGCAAAACAAGCCGATGTTGGTCGAATACCGGATCGCCCAGGCGATGCGGCTGTCGCTTATCACCGGCGGCCTTTCCGCCGTCGTCCTGTACATTTTTGCCGAACCGCTGATGCGGTGGATGTACGGCACGAGCGAAGCGGCCATCTTTATTCAAGTGATGGCGCCATTTTTCTTGTTTTATTATTTCCAAGGCCCGTTGCAAGCTGTGCTGCAAGGGCTTGATTTGGCAAACGCCGCCATGACGAACAGTTTGATCGGCGCGGCGGTGAAGCTCGCCTGCATTTTCGTTCTTGCCTCGCGGCCGAGCTTAGGCATTATGGGGGCGGCACTGGCGACATCGGTCGGCACGGTGCTCGTGACGCTTCTCCATTTCGCTACCGTCGCCAAAGCCGTTTCCTTTTCGATCGATGCGCGCGAATATGCAAAAGCATTGGCTGCCATCGCCGCCGCCGGTGCGGCCGGCTATGCGCTGTTCCGCTATCCGCCTGCGGCCATATCCCCGCCGCTATGGACGCTGTTTGCCATGGCGGCAACGATTGCTTTATATGTTGCGGCCCTTCTGTTTTTTCGGCTTATCAGGCGCGAGGAGCTTGTCTATCTTCCAGGGCTTCATTGGCTCGCTGGGAAAAGCGGACGAAAATAAACTTCTAAACATGTCCGGCCGTGAATATATTGTGGTAAAACGATTGTGGTCAAGGGGGGAGGACGTTGTCACGGCTTGGCAGCGCACTCGTATATGGCGTCGCCACCATTTTCGTTTTGGCGGCGCTCGTCAGCTTCGTTTTTTCACTGCTGCTCAAATGGACGGACATTCATGAATCATCGCTCACATGGATCATTTTCGCCATCTCCGTCATCTCAATGTTCATCGGAGGGATCGTTGCCGGCGGGAAAAGCCAAGAAAAAGGGTGGCTTGCCGGAGGGCTGACCGGCCTTTCATTTACAGCGATCATTTTTTTGTTTCAATTTCTCGGCATTGAAAAACCGTTTACGGTCGAACAATGGCTATATCACCTCGGTTTTTGGATCGCCGCATCTCTCGGCGGCATCGTCGGCGTCAACCTGTCGCCGGCGCGCCGCGAGCGGGCATAAACGGTCATCCTAATGTGAAAGCGGCTGTTTCCGGGCGAAACAGCCGCTTTTTTAGGCAGTGCCAATCCTTTCCATGACAGCCCGGTTGCCGGCGTCATCGATTGACACTTTTCATTCGGGTTATGCTTTGTTTTCCGGCACCACTTCGCGCACCGCGGAACGGTCGTATGTAAGCCGCGTGCCGTCACCAGCGCGGATAATGATTTTATCCTCATCGACCGAGTCGATGATGCCATGCAAACCGCCGATCGTGACAATTTTGTCGCCTTTTTTCAAATTCGCCTGCATTTGCTGGACGGCGCGCTGCCGCTTTTGTTGCGGGCGAATAAGCAAAAAGTAGAAAATGACGAAAAACAGCACGATCGGCAATAAATTCGCAATCGCCGCGTTCATTCAATCCCCCTCCTTTCCGATGGCTAAAAGTTTTTCGCGTTCGGCTTGTTAAAGCCGTAGCGTTCGAAAAATTCCTCACGGAAGTCGGCGAGCCGATCTTGACGAATCGCCTGTCTCACCTGCTCCATTAATTTTATCAAAAAATAGACATTATGGTAAGACGTGAGCCGGATGCCAAATGTTTCATCACATTTGATGAGATGGCGGATGTAGGCGCGCGTATAGTTTCGGCACGTATAGCAGTCGCAGTTCGGATCAAGCGGTGTGAAGTCACGGGCGTACTGGGCGTTTTTGATCACCACCCGCCCTTCACTCGTCATGACCGTCCCGTTGCGGCCAATGCGCGTCGGCAAAACGCAGTCAAACATGTCGATGCCGCGAATCGCGCCGTCAATAAGCGAATCAGGCGAACCGACACCCATTAAATAGCGGGGCTTGTCCGCCGGCAACAACGGTGTTGTAAACTCAAGCACCCGATTCATCACATCTTTCGGCTCGCCGACCGACAAACCGCCGACCGCATAGCCGGGAAAATCAAGCGACACTAAATCACGGGCGCTTTGCCGGCGCAATTCCTCATACTCGCCTCCCTGGACGATGCCAAACAGCCCCTGCTCATTCGGCCGGCGGTGCGCTTTCAGGCAGCGCTCCGCCCAGCGGCTCGTTCGCTCGACCGACCGTTTCATATAGTCGTACGTTGCCGGATATGGCGGACATTCGTCAAACGCCATGATGATGTCCGCGCCGAGCGCATTTTGGATTTCCATCGCTTTTTCCGGCGATAAAAACAGCTTGTCACCATTTAAATGGTTGCGGAAATGGACGCCCTCCTCCTCGATACGGCGGAACTCACTCAAGCTAAACACCTGGAAGCCGCCGGAATCGGTCAAAATGCCGCGGTCCCAGTTCATAAACGCGTGCAGGCCGCCTGCTTCCTCGACGATGTCATGGCCCGGCCGAAGCCATAAATGGTATGTGTTGCTCAAAATGACACCCGCGCCCATTTCCTTCAACTCTTCCGGCGACAGCGTTTTGACCGTCGCGAGCGTCCCGACCGGCATAAACATCGGCGTTTCAAACGAGCCGTGCGGGGTGTGGAGGATGCCAAGTCGCGCTCCTGTCTGTCGGCACGTTTTGATCAGTTCAAAGCGAATCGGTGTCGTCACCGTGCTGTTCTCCTTTCTTAAATGATGAGCATTGCATCGCCGAAGCTGAAAAAGCGGTACCGCTCTTTGACCGCTGTTTCATACGCGTGCAAAATATGCTCGCGGCCGGCAAGCGCACTCACGAGCATGATGAGTGTCGATTTCGGCAAATGGAAGTTCGTCACGAGCCCGTCAATACCTTTAAATTCGTAACCCGGGTAAATGAAAATATCCGTCCAGCCGCTCTCAGCGGCAAACCGGCCGCCATGCCGACCGGCGATCGTCTCAAGCGTCCTCGTGGATGTCGTCCCGACGGCGATAATGCGACCGCCGTTTGCGCGTACACGGTTCAATATCGCCGCTGTTTCCTCGCCCATTTGGTAAAACTCAGCGTGCATATCGTGTTTCTCAACGTCATCCACTTGGACCGGCCGGAATGTGCCGAGCCCGACATGAAGCGTAATAAAGGCGATATGTACCCCTTTTTGGCGGATGTCCTCGAGCAGCTCCTCGGTAAAATGAAGGCCGGCCGTTGGTGCCGCCGCCGAGCCAATTTCGCGGGCGTACACCGTCTGATAACGCTCCGGGTTGTCGAGCTTTTCCTTAATATACGGCGGCAGCGGCATCTCACCAAGCTCGGCCAACACTTCATAAAACAATCCTTCATACGAAAACTCAAGCACCCGGCCGCCGTGCTCAAGCGTATCAAGACAGACGGCTTGAAGTTTCCCGCCGCCAAACGTGAGCTTTGTTCCCGGCTTGACCCGTTTGCCCGGCTTAACAAGCGTCTCCCAACGGTCACCGTCCAGCTGCTTTAAAAGCAGCACTTCGATCATCCCGCCCGTTTCCGCTTTTTCCCCATACAGACGCGCCGGCATGACGCGAGTATCGTTTAAGACGAGGCAATCGCCCGGATTCAAGTACGAAATAATGTTGCGAAATGTTTCATGGCGAATGGCGCCCGTTTGTTTATCCAGCACCATAAGCCTTGACGCCGCCCGGTCTGGGAGCGGCGTTTGTGCAATAAGCTCTTCTGGCAAATGAAAATCAAACAAGTCGACTTTCATCAAATTCTCCTTTCTTTAGCGAAATCGCCCGAGCACATAAAAAATGAAAGATAACACGACACTTAGCACGATCGATGTCACGATCGGAAAATAAAATGTCATATTTCCTTTGCGAATGACGATATCCCCCGGCAAGCGGCCGAGTTTGACAAACTGCATGACAAACCCGACAATGATAAGCACAGCGCCAATTGTCATAATCAACTTCGGCAAGCTGTTCACCGCTTCGGAACCTCCATTTCGAAATGGGCATACGCCGCCGGCGTAGCGACACGCCCGCGCGGCGTCCGCTGCAACAAGCCGATTTGCAGCAAATACGGCTCATACACTTCCTCAATCGTTTGCGCTTCTTCCCCGACCACAGCGGCTATCGTTTCAAGCCCGACCGGACCGCCGGCAAATTTTTCAATAATCGCCAAAAGCAGCTTATGGTCAATGTGATCAAGCCCGAGCCGGTCAACTTGCAGCCGCTCAAGCGCCTCAACGGCGAGCGGCAGCGTAATTTCCCCGTCCCCGCGCACTTGGGCAAAATCGCGGACACGGCGGAGCAGCCGGTTGGCAATGCGCGGCGTGCCGCGCGCCCGACGAGCCAGCTCAAGCGCCGCCTCATCGTTGATTATAATATGCAAAATGGCGGCCGCCCGCTCAACAATTTGCGCCAATTGGTCCACTTGGTAATATTCGAGCCGGCTGATGACGCCAAACCGGTCGCGCAGCGGCGCGGATAGCGCCCCGGCTCTTGTTGTCGCCCCGACAAGCGTAAACGGCGGCAAATCAAGGCGGAGCGAACGCGCTTCTGGCCCTTTGCCGATCATAATGTCCAAACAGTAATCTTCCATCGCCGGGTACAGCACTTCTTCAACCGTTCGCGGCAATCGATGGATTTCGTCAATAAACAGCACATCCCCAGGCTCAAGCGATGTCAAAAGCGCCGCCAAATCACCGGGCCGCTCGAGCGCCGGCCCGGATGTCGTCCGCATCCTGACCCCCATTTCATTCGCAATCACGGCGGCGAGCGTCGTTTTTCCAAGTCCCGGCGGTCCATACAGCAAGACGTGATCAAGCGTCTCCTCGCGCAGCTTGGCCGCTTCAATAAACACTCGCAAGTTTTCTTTCACCTTATCTTGCCCGATATATTCATGCAAATATTGCGGGCGCAAGTTTGGTTCGAACGCCGCCTCGCCACCTAAAGCGGCGCCGGATACAAGCCGTTCGTCCACCGTCGTCCCTCCCCTTTGGCCGATTGCCGGCCACCCTTTATTTCAACAACAGCGCCAGCGCCCGTTTTATGTACTGTTCCGTCGACATCGTTTCTTCGCGGAGCGCCGGAATAATTTTCTCGATTTCCCGTTCCGCATAACCGAGCGCCTTGAGCGCAACGACCGCCTCGGCAAGTTCCCCGGAAATGGGGGCGGCCGGGCGCGGGGCCGAAAACACTGTAAGCTTTCCTTTTAAATCTAAAATCATTTGCCGGGCCGTCTTTTTCCCAACCCCTGGAAACTTGCATAAAAACGCCTCATTTTCTTCCTCGATCGCCTGCACGAGCTCATCCGGACGGCCGGCCGCCAAAATGGCGAGCCCCCCTTTCGGTCCGATGCCGGACACTTGGAGCAGTTTCGCGAACAAGTTCCGCTCTTCACGCGTTAGAAATCCGTATAAGGCGTGCACATCTTCACGCACGTATTCGTATGTATACACTGTCACCATCGCCGCGCGACTCTCGCGAAAGACAAACGGGTTCGGAGTCAAAATTTCGTAGCCGATGCCATGGTGGTCGATCACAACATATTCGGGACAGACGTAATCGACATACCCGCGGATAAACTCGATCAATGGGTACTCCTCTCCTTTTCTCGTCCTTTCATTGTATCATACGATTTCATTATAGCAAAAACAAATCCCGTGATGCGCTTCACACCACGGGATTCCATTTTATTGCACAATCGCAAAATGGCGATACATTCTGATCACTTGTTCATATTGCTCTTTCGAGAGGACGCGAATTCCTTTCTTTAGTTTTTCTTGCTGGCGGCTTTCGAGTTTTTGCACGTCGATTTGGAAAAACGACTGAATAATTTCACTCGAGCGGCCCGGCTTGCCGTTAAAAATGGACAACGTGCCATCGTCTGTAATCCCGAAATAACCATTTGTTTTGAGCAACGGAGAAATATCGTTAACCGTTTTGCGAAAAACAATCGTTCGGTCATCAAGGGTAATAAGCTGCCAGTCGCGGTATTTTTTCCATATTTCTGTTAACGAAAAGACCGTTTCCGTTCGTTTCTCCTCGCTGATCTCTCCGTCTAAATATTGCTGTTGCAGCACAATCGTCATGTTAACCGGCGCCGGCTCGGCGAACGTCTGATGAGTCGGCAACACGACCGCAGCAATCAACAACATGATGGAAAGAATTCGCATTGTCCGTTCCTCTCTTCCGACATGATGGTTTCCTTACATCATTAGTTTCGCCGATAGACGCCATTTTATTCCTGTTCCGTTAGCCTTTTTGCAAGGCAAGCTGCCGCCGGTCTACAAAATGCGGTGGGTATTCAAGCCAGCGGCGGTCGATCATCATGTTGACCCCGTCCTCGGTAAAAGCGCCGGCTTTGGTGATCAGACTGGCATATAAAGCGATAATATCGCGGCGGAGACTGGCCGCCATTGCCGCCCCGTATTCCGCCGTGCCAATCGCGGACAGGGCGTTAATGACCGCCATCATTAACTGATCGGAAAATGGCGGTTTCGTGGAATCAGTCACCGTCACATCGGACGACATCACAGTCGGCACGTCGCTTTCCCGCAAGACGTCATGGACCGTGTTCATAATGTCCGAGCAGACGCGCACCCCGCGCAAGAAAAAGTTGCGGATTTCCGGATCGCCGGCGACTTGGGCAAACCCTGTCAACGTCGCCTTGCCAATTTCGTTGTTACGCGCGGTCGCAAACAAATGGGCGACTTCGATGGCCAAGAGCGGACGGCGCGGGCCGAACCAGCCGGTTAAAAAGCTTTGCCGCTCGATGAATTCCACCTCTTTCGGGTAGGCCATATACGGCGGACGGACGTACACCCCTTTTTCAAGCAACAATTGGCGGGCGCGGTCGTTAATGTCGGTCGCTTCATTCAAAAACTGCCGGAACAAATCGACAACATCTTGCCGCGACGCCATGGCGATCGCCCCGCTGTGGGAAGTAAGGCCGAATTTCGACATATGGTATATATATTCAAGGTAAAAAACATCGCTGAACAGCTTCGGGGCCCCTGGGTAGACGTGCTTCTCGACCGGATAACCAATCGGCTTGGCGATCCCTTCAGCCGAACAAAGCTGTTCAATGGCGCGCAAATGCCCGTTGGCGACGTTCAACGTTTCGGCGATGAGCGGGCGAATGTCGTCGTCAGTCACCGTTTCGCTAAAATGGGTGAGCAGACAAGCGACGATGCTATCGTTTATATACGTGCTCCAAAGACTGGAAATCTCTGTACTTGTTAATGAAGCAACATTTCCTTCCATAATATTTTTGCACCCCCTTGTTTCCCTGTTATTATGTTCTGCGGCCTTCTGCTGTATGTAGTTAAGGCAAAAAAAAATCGCCAGCGTGCTGCCGACGAATATTATTCTTCCTCAAGCACCGATTCATCCAAGTTATGGTACACTTCTTGGACGTCGTCATCATCTTCGAGCGCATCGATTAACTTCAGCATTTTTTTCAAGTCATCGCCCGATAACGTTGTATATGTTTGCGGGATCATCGTAATTTCCGCGTTGGCAAACGTTAGTCCTTGTTGTTCGAGCTGTTCTTTTACCGTCTCAAACGACTCGGGCGCCGTATAAATTTCGAACGACTCGTCTGTCGTTTCCATCTCCTCCGCACCGGCTTCAACCGCCAAAAGCAACAGCTCGTCCTCATCAACATCGTGTTGCTCGCGGTCGATGACGAGCCATCCTTTGCGCTCAAACAAATAAGAAACGCAGCCCGTTTCCCCCAAGTTGCCCCCGTTTTTCGAAAAAGCCGCACGCACGTTGGCGGCGGTGCGGTTTTTATTATCCGTAAGGCAGACGACCATGACCGCGACGCCGCCTGGCCCGTATCCTTCATAACGGATTTCCTCATAACTGGTATGTTCCTGATTTCCCGTTGCCTTTTTAATCGCCCGTTCAATGTTTTCGCCCGGCATATTGGCCGCCTTTGCCTTCTCAATGACAAGACGCAGGCCCGGGTTGGCCGCCGGGTCACCTCCGCCGGTTTTCGCGGCGACATAAATTTCTTTCGCCAGTTTCATAAACAGTTTGCCGCGCTTCGCATCTTGGGCGTTTTTCCGCCGTTGGATATTTTTCCACTTCGAATGTCCAGCCATCGAAATTTCTCCTCTCATCACAACGGAATGTCCGATATTACTATAGCAGAAAACGCGGCAAATGTCAGCCGTAGTCGCCGTTCACTCATCGAGACGTAAAAAAGGGGCCAATGGCCCCCCTTGCTCGGCTAGCGGGTGTTTCTCGGCCGCTCTTGAATCGTATCACCATCGATGAAAATGGTGCGCAAATCGCGGCGAATCTCTTCCATACTGATCGGCGCGCCGCGGCGAATGGTGTTGTCAATCGTACGGACGCGGTTGTACATGCTCGGATTGGATGTGACACGCACCTGTTTGCCGTCGGCATACGGGGCTACCGCTTTGGCGACACGCTCTTCAAGTCGTTCGGGATGACGGGCATCAGTCGCAATGGCAATTAGTGCTTGATCGCCGTAAACAACCGTGCGTGCATCATCCACCCCGCCTATTGCTGCGGCGCGGCGTGAGAGCTCCTCAGCCAAACCGCCGTCATAGCTGCGGTAATACGACGGATGCGGATCGACATTCAGCGAATGTAAATGCCCGTGGTAGTTGTAGTCGCCGTCACCAAAATCGACGTCTCGCGGAAGAGCCGGAACGTCCGTATCAAACCGGGTCGCCGCCGGCCCACCGAGACGGCCGTTCTCGGCCAAATAGTCGGCCGCCGGTCCGCGGCGCGCCCACATATAGTTGTTATCGTAGTTGAGCGCGTTCGTCCCGTAACGACCGTAGCGGAAATCATCGCCCTGTTCCGTCGAGTAATAGCCGATCGGTCTTGCCGCATTGTTGTAGTGCCGGGCTCCTTCATCGTTGGCCCCGTAATTGGCACACGAAGCAAGCAACCCGGCGGCCGACAACACACCGATCCATTTGACCGCGTATCTCAATGGAAAACCCCCCTTGGTTTCCTTCGCCCCAGGCTGGCATGAAGCCAGCCTTACAATTAGCTTGCGGAAAAGGCAGGAGGGTTATCGCTGTCAGTTCACACCAACAAGGCGATCGCTAAAATTTAGGCGGTGCAATGGCCAACTGCCGTTTATGATGCGAACGTTCGTGCAACTGTTCAATAATTTTCCGATCCCGTTCCGGAATGTCTTCTCCTCTCAAGTATTTATCAATCATTTCGTATGTCGTGCCCATCTCACTTTCATCTGTCTGTCCTTCCCATAATCCGGCGCTCGGCGCTTTCGTGACGATTTCTTCCGGTACGCCGAGCAGGCGGGCCATTTCACGCACTTCGCCTTTTGTAAAGTGAATGAGCGGCACTAAATCGACCCCGCCATCGCCGTATTTCGTAAAGTAGCCGGTATGCCACTCCGCCGCATTGTCTGTGCCGACAACGAGGTAACCATAGTTGTTGGCGACGGCGTATAACGTCGTCATGCGCAGGCGCGCCCTCGTGTTCGCATCGCCGAGCCGCGCTTTTTCTTCATCCCAATCCCCGATCGCTTTCAGCTCAGCTTCTACCACGCCGAACAACGCTTTATGCGCCTCGGTCAAATCGATGACGAGATGCTGAATACCGCAACTTTCCACTACTTTGAGCGCATCTTCCATATCCTTCGGATTGCTTTTGCACGGCATGATGAGGCCGAGTGAATGGTCCGGAAACGCCCGTTTAATCAAATGGGTGACAACAGCGGAGTCGATGCCGCCGCTAACGCCGACTACCGCCCCGTTTAAGCCGGCTGACGCCACTTGCTCCCGCAGCCATTGCACAAGTTTGTCGATTTTTTCTTGCATCCGCCTTCGACTCCTTTTTCTAAAGATTCCATCCCTTATTTTAGCATAGCGCAAAGGCGGCGGACAAACCGTTCCCGCTTCTCCCGGTCCAATGCGAGCGGGCGGCGGCGTGCGACCGCCGGCCGCCATTCACGAAATACATCAGCAGGGAACAAAAGTGCATGCAAAAACCAATGTTTTTCCAGCCAACGTCTAAGCGGAGCAAAGCGGGTGAGCGCCGAATACGACCAATCGAGATGCGGCAAAATACGGTTTGCGTATTGCCAATAATCAAGCCCGGGCGAGGCGAGCGCAGCCGTGTCGTAGTCGATCATATATACATGGCCAGCAGCAGTACGCAAAAAATTATGGGCCGCTACATCGCCATGAATGATGGCAACAGACTCAGCTGCCAATTCTTGAGCATGCTCACGGCACGTTTCCAGGCAGTAATGCGCCCAACGCAGCGTGAACGAGATGTCCTCTTTTTCCATCACCGTTTCAATGAATGGCAAATGTCGAAAAAACTCGTCGTAACGGCGGCGCCATTTTTCATACAGTTGCACGGACGGCAACCACATGGACGCCTGCTCGCCGTAGACGATCCTCGCCGTAGCCAAATGGTAGCCATTTAGCACTTGAAGTCCGTCCGATATGTCGGGCTCGTTTGCGAATGAGAGCGGACGCGCATCGGCTACATATTCCGTCAACAGCCAATACCGTCCCCCGGCGGTGATCACACCTCCATGGCCGATCGGCACAACGGCCGGAGCGGCGAAAAAACCGGCGCGGCGCAAGGTGCCAAGCAGCCAAGCTTGCCGCCTGGCCGCCGCCAGCGAGCGGTACGCTTTCGCAATGAATGATCCGTGCCAAGTGACGATGGCGATGACATGCGGTTTCAGCATCACAGCCTGCCGAATAGCAAGACGGCAATGGCGATTAAGAAGAAAAAAGAGACGGCGGGCGGCGTCTCTTTCTGTTTGGTTACTGCTCCTCGCCATGCCCGCTCTCCTCATCCGGCGGCCCGGCAAACAGACGCGAACGGGCGGCCGGTGGGGCAGGCGATGGTGCGTATCCCGGCGGGCTTGTCGGGTAAACGACACCAGGCCACGGGATTGCCGGCGCAGCTTGTTGGAGCGCATATCCGTATGGAGTCGGCGGCGCGTACGTCCCGGAAGGCATGTATCCTCCATAATATTGGACCGGCGGATATACAGGCATATACCCAAAAGGTGGATACCCGGCTGGCGGCGCGTACACTCCAGGCGGCGCATATCCCGGTGCGGCGGCAGAACCGGTCTGGGCGAAAGCAGCTCCAGGCGGCGGAGCAAATGGAGCAGCAGTCCCGTGTTCTCCCGGTCCGGGAAGCGGCGGAGACGCTAAAGATTCACTGCTGCTTTCGCTAATGCCGGGAAACGGCGCTGAACTGCTTTCCGGGCTTTCCCCGGCTACTGATAAACCCGGCGGCGGGGAATAAGGCGGCATGGCCGGCAGCGGCGGCATATAAAATCCCGTCCCTGGCAAAATCGGCGTCACCGGCACACACCCTTGGTCAATACCAAACACTGGCGCCGCCGGCGGTGCAACCGGAACTTGCGGGATGTTCGGCAACGGCGGCGGGACTTCTTCACTTTCCGCTGCTACATGTTCCGCTTTCAGTTCAGCCGGACTTTCCTCTATCTCCTCTTTCATCATGCCGGGCAAAATGTTGCTCGGCTTTGGCGGAATCGGCGGCAGATTCGACAACGATTTGGCAAACGAAACGTGAGAAGCCGGAGCGGCCGGCGGGATCGTATGCGCAAGCGGCGGCGTATAATCTGCCGGTGCCGTCGGGGCCTCGTTCACCGGTACGTTCGGTGCTTCATTGACCGGCACGTTTGGGGTTACGTTCACCGGCACGTTCGGTGCTTCATTGACCGGTACGTTCGCCTCCTCCTTCCCTACTGCCTCCGATGTTCCATCCGTCGGCGCCTTGGTTGTTTCTTTCCCCACCGCTTTCGGCGCTTCGGCCGCCGGCACCTTGGTTGTTTCTTTCCCCACCGCTTTCGGCGCTTCAGCCGCCGGCGCCTTGGCTGTTTCTTTCTCCACCGCTTTTGGCGCTTCTACCGCCGGCGCCTTGGCTGTTTCTTTCATCGCCGCTTTTGGCGCTTCTACCGCCGGCGCCTTGGCTGTTTCTTTCATCGCCGCTTTCGGCGCTTCGGCCGCCGGCGCCTTGGCTGTTTCTTTCTCCACCGCTTTTGGCGCTTCTACCGCCGGCGCCTTGGCTGTTTCTTTCATCGCCGCTTTTGGCGCTTCAGCCGCCGGCGCTGCCGGCAACTTATTGGCAGCTGCTGGCGCTTCGTTCACTGGCGCTTCGTTTTCCGGAACGGAGCCGCCGGCTGTGTCAAGTTCCGTATCAATGTTGAACGAAACGAACGGTTTCGCTTCTGCGTACGGATGTTCTTCCACTTTCGGCTTTTTCGGCGCTACATACATTTTTGATTCTTTTTTTATTGGCACCCCTGCCGTCGGCACTTTCACTTTCATTCCCGGCATAATCATATCGGGATCACTCAAATGCCCATTTATCTTTTTCAATTGTTCAAAATCAACCCCGTATTTTTGGGCAATTTTCCAAAGGGTGTCTCCCTTTTGAACAATATGGATTTTCACGCCGTTCCCCTCCTAAACCGAGACTGTTTGCACTCTATCCGACCGATGCTTGTTTCGTGTTATCGTCTTTCAACACAATGTATGACAATGAGTGCCTATTTATGATAAAAAAATCCCCAGCTGGACGGAGGCGGCCCCGTCTCGCCAGGGAAAGGAACTAGGCAAGTGCAAGCATGCGGTCGAGCGCCCGTTTCGCTTCGAACGCCACTTCGTTTAATACGGTAATGCGGTTGACGACCATACCTTCGCTAAGTGATTCTAACGCCCAAACGAAGTGCGGCAAATCGATTCGGTTCATCGTCAAACACGGGCACATATACGGATTTAAAGAAATAATTTCCTTGTCCGGATGCTCATACTTTAACCGGTTGACTAGGTTCATTTCCGTCCCGACGGCCCACCGGCTGCCGGGCGGGGCGTTGCGAATCGTTTCAATAATATATTTCGTCGATCCGGCGTAATCCGCCTGTTGAACGACTTCCCAACTGCATTCCGGATGGACGATAATGTTCATTCCCGGCTTCGTCCGCCGGATTTGCTCAATTTGCCGGACGGTAAAGTTTTCATGCACGGAACAATGGCCTTTCCAAAGAATGACTTTCACGTTATCAATCGCACCGGTGCATTGCAACGATTCTTCATGCGGATCCCAAACCGCCATCTCGTCAAGGCTGACGCCAAGCGCATAGGCAGTATTTCTGCCCAAATGTTGATCCGGCAAAAAGAAAACCCGCTCTTTTTGCGAAAAAGCCCACTGAACGATGTTTTTCGCGTTGGACGACGTCACAGTCGCCCCGCCATGGCGGCCGACAAACGCTTTAATCGCCGCTGTCGAGTTGACGTACACAAGCGGGAGGATCGTTTCGCCAAACCGGTCTGTGAGCGCCGCCCACGCCCGCTCGACTTGGAAAAGATCGGCCATATCGGCCATCGAACAGCCGGCGCGCAGATCAGGCAAAATGACCGCTTGTTCCTCACCCGTTAAAATGTCGGCCGTTTCCGCCATAAAATGGACGCCGCAAAACACGATATACTCCGCTTCATCGTTTTTTGCCGCCAGCTGGGCTAGTTGAAGCGAATCGCCGGTCGCATCGGCAAACTGAATGACTTCATCTTTTTGGTAATGATGCCCGGGGATAAACAGGCGGCGTCCAAGCCGTTCTTTTACCGACCGAGCGCGGGCTTCCAGCTCGCTTTTTTCCATTGTTTTGTACCGTTCCGGCATGTCATCAAGCCGTTTCAACTGCTCAAGTACGTTCATGTTTTCTCCCCCTGTCATTGTAAATCAAAGCTAATGTCAAGCGCCGCGGCGGAATGGGTTAAAAATCCAAGCGAAATGTAGTCGACGCCAGTCGCGCCGTACGCTGCTACGTTGGCAAGCGTAATCCCTCCGGACGCTTCGGTGATGATCGGTGTTGGCACGAGCCGGACGAACGAACGCACTTCATCCGGCGTTCGGTTGTCAAACATAATGACGTCAGCCCCCGCTTCGACCGCCTCGAGCACCTCGGCTTCCGTTTCCGTTTCCACCTCGATTTTCACCATATGGCCGAGCCGCTCCCGCACCGCTTTGACCGCGTTGGTGATCGACCCGCAAAAGGCGATATGGTTGTCTTTAATCATGACACCATCATACAAGCCAAAGCGATGGTTATAGCCACCCCCACACGTGACAGCATACTTTTCAAGCATGCGCAGCCCAGGCGTTGTTTTCCTTGTGTCGCAAATGCGCGTATGGCTGCCGGCAAGCAGATCAACCGCTTGGCGCGTGACAGTGGCGATGCCGCTTAAGCGCTGAAGCAAATTTAACATGACGCGCTCGCCGGAAAGAAGCGGCCTGACCGGTCCGGATACTGCCGCTATCGTTTCGCCGGCTGCGACTCGCTCCCCGTCCTGTTTCATGACCGATACCTCGATGTGCGGATCAAGCAGCCGATAACCGACGGCAAGGAGACCGACGCCGGCCACGACCCCGTCCGCTTTCGCTGTAAACACGCCCGCTGCGCGTTCGTTAGCCGGGAAGATTGCGTCACTTGTCACATCACCGTCGCCGATATCTTCAAGAAAAAAGTGTCTCAACAACTGTTCGAGTTTTAACCGATTCATCGCTCAGCCCCCTCTTGGTCTCACTTCCGCTTTATCGCCCGACCGGTGCAGACGCCCACTCTTCTTTTGTCCGCACGAGGCGCCGCCCTTGCCAGTCCGGATGCGGATGCGGAAAATCGCTCCGGTAGTGGCCGCCGCGGCTTTCTGTGCGGCGAAGCGCCGACGAAGCAACAAGCCAGCCGGCAAGAAGCATATACCCTGTTTCGATCTCCTCAGCCGCCAACGTCTCAACATCTCCCTCGAGCCAATGCGGCAGGGAAAACTGTTCCAGCCAATCAACCGCCTCACGGAGCCGCTCTCTGTCACGGACGATGCCGACCGATGCGGACAATTGCTCACGGATGTGCGCCCGCCCCGGAAGCGGCGGCGCCAAAAGGCAGGGCGGGCGGTCAACCGACCGGTCAGCGCGGCGCCCGGACGTTGGCCATCCCGCCTGGCAGTTGATGGCGTCAGCCACGCGGGCGCCAAATACGATCGCCTCAAGCAATGAATTGCTCGCCAACCGGTTGGCGCCGTGCACACCAGTACACGCCGCTTCTCCGATGGCATATAAGCCCGGCACAGTCGTCTGTCCCCATTCATTGACAACAATGCCGCCCATTAAAAAGTGGGCGCCCGGCACAACGGGAAGGCGGCCGGCTTCAAGGTCAACGCCATGTGCTTCACATAGCGCGGCAATCGTCGGAAAGCGGCGGCGGAAATGAGACACGGCGGAAATATTCAAATAGACGCGGACACCGCGTTCCAGTTCCGCAACGATCGCACGGGCGACAACATCACGCGGCGCCAAGTCGCCAAGCGGATGCACGCCGTCCATCACGCGCCGCCCGTCTTCTGTCTCCAGTACCGCCCCTTCGCCGCGCACCGCTTCCGATACAAGCCCGACCGCTCTTCCCCCGGCAGCCAGCATCGTCGGATGAAATTGGATAAACTCCATATCAGCGACCGCCGCCCCGGCGCGATACGCCATGGCGATGCCGTCGCCTGTTGCTGTCAGCGCGTTTGAAGTAAACGTATACAACCCGGCGCAGCCGCCGGTCGCCAACACGACAGCGGACGCGCGCCAGACGGAAACACGACCGTCTTTCCGCATCGTTTTCACCCCGACGCAACGGCCGTCTTCGATCAACAAGTCAATCACTTGTTCCTCCTCGACAAGCGGCACACGATCATTCAACTGCTGAAGCAAAAACGAAACAAGCGCCTTGCCCGTTTGGTCGCCGCCAGCGTGCAAAATGCGCCGGTGGCTATGCCCCCCCTCAAGGCCAAAGCAGGGACGGCCATGTTCATCTGTATCGAACGCCATCCCGGCGTCGATCCATTCTTGCAGCCGCTTTGGCCCTTCACGCACAAGCAACTCAACCATCCGTGCATCGTTATGATGACAGCCGGCCATCAACGTGTCATGGAAATGAGTGCGCCAATCATCACCGGTCGCCAGAGCCGCTGCCACCCCGCCTTGCGCCCGCCATGAGTTGCTGTCGACCCGGCTTTTCTTTGTGAAAATCGTCACATTTTCTTGCGCTCGCAAGTAATACGCAGCGGTTAAAGCAGCAAGACCGCTGCCGACAATAATGATGCCGTCTTTCCCCACATCCGGATCCTCCTTTCTTTTCACCTGTCTTGACATCTATATTTACACATATTTAAACTAATGACAAGAGGTTTGTCAAAAAAATACCGAAAAGGCGGGGGACTATGATTTATTTGGACTATGCAGCGACTACGCCGATGTGCGAGGAAGCCATCGCAGCCTATGCTGAAGCAGCGGCCGTTTATTTTGGCAATGAAAGCAGCCTGCATGACATCGGCACAAAAGCGAAACAATTGCTCACATTATGCCGGCGCGAGCTTGCCGCTATGATCAACGGGGAAACGGAAGGAGTGTATTTCACAAGCGGCGGTACGGAAGCGAATATGCTCGCTATTCGATCGCTCATTGCCGCCCGTCGTCATAAAGGAAATCATTTAATCACCACCGAAATCGAGCACGCCTCACTGTACCATTTGTTTCAACAGCTTGAAACGGAAGGGTATGCGGTGACATATTTGCCCGTTGACCGATTCGGACGCATCCGTCTCGCTGATTTGGAACGGGCCATCACGCCGCAGACGATTCTTGCTTCCATTCAACACGCCAACTCAGAAATCGGCACCATCCAGCCGCTTGCCGACATCGGCCGCCTGCTGCGGGCGCACGGCATTCTTTTTCATAGCGACTGCGTGCAAACTTTTGCTAAAATACAGCTAGACGTCAAGGCGATGGCGATTGACAGCGTATCGATTTCCGCCCATAAAGTATACGGGCCGAAAGGGGTCGGCGCCGTCTACATCGATCCGCACCTTCACTGGAAACCCGTCTTTCCGGGAACGACACACGAATCCGGCTTTCGGCCCGGAACGGTCAATGTGCCGGGAATCGCTGCCTTCATCACCGCCGCTAAGCGGCTTTACGGGCGAATGGAAAGCGAACAAACGCGGCTTGAACAGCTGCGCCGCCGGCTGCTTGACGCCATAGCAGCCAAACAGCTGCCGGTCACGGTCGAAGGCCATCCCGACTGCCGGCTCGCCCACATTATCGGTTTGATCGTGAACGGGTTGGACGGACAACTGGTGATGCTCGAATGCAACCGGGCCGGCATCGCCATTTCAACCGGCAGTGCCTGCCAAGTCGGGTTGCAAGCCCCATCGCGGACGATGATCGCTGTCGGCAAAACTCCGGAGGAGGCAAAGCAGTTTGTTCGCGTATCGCTCGGTATGGCGACGACGGAAATCGAGATTGATCAATTAGTTTCAACATTGGAACAGCTCATCCGAACACGAAGGGGGGCATGGACAAGGTGAAAGAAGAAAAGAAAATTTTAGGGGAAGCACGACGCCAGCTCATTTTGCAATGGCTGAAAGAAAGCGGGACGCCGCTCACCGGGGCGGAGTTGGCGGCAAAAACGAACGTCAGCCGCCAAGTGATCGTCCAAGATATTTCGCTGTTAAAGGCGCGCAGCGAACCGATTATCGCCACAAGCCAAGGCTATTTGTATTTAAAGCCGGCCGAGCCGGCCAAAACGTATACGAGAACAGTCGCCTGCTCCCATACCCCGAAGCAGACGAAAGAAGAATTGTATTTGCTCGTCGACTGCGGCGTAACGGTGAAAGACGTCAAAATCGAACATCCGGTTTATGGCGATTTAACCGCATCGGTCATGGTCAGCAACCGCCTCGAAGTCGACCAGTTTATCGCCAAAATTGAGGCGGCAAAAGCGGCATATTTGCTCCAGCTGACAGACGGGACGCATTTGCATACGCTTGAAGCTGACTCACCGGAAAAGCTCGATGCCGCCTGCCGCGCCTTGGCACAAGCCGGTTTTTTAATTGAAGCCTAAAAGAGCCGGGAATTTCAGGCGAAAGAAGTGCAAAACCACGTCTCCTTAACGGAGAAGCCGCGAAAAATCATCGTTTCCCACCCGATTGAAAAAATAGTCGTTTCCCGCCATCGGTTTAAACGGCGGCGAAGCGGCTTTTTTCACCCAGTCAGCTCTTCTGAGACGAGAAACTGCATGCCCTTACCGAACAGCCGCCAACCAAGATTGCGTCACGGGGCCAACTAAACAGAAAACGCGAGCGGGAACATACCGTTCGCGTTTTTTTACCCGTTTTAGGCAAAATAATAAGGATAACTGCCCAACAACTGCACCGTGCAGCCGAGCGCTTCGATCTCGGCGATCGCCCCCGGGATGAGCACCTCATCAAGCGGTGCATCAATATCAATGATAAAAAAGTAGTTGCCAAGCCCCGTTTTCGCCGGGCGCGACTCAATTTTTGTCAAGTTAAGCCGCCGCCAGGCGAACGCCGACAGCACTTGATGGAGCGCACCAGGCTGGTCTTGCGGCAGCATCACGACCACGGTCGTTTTATCGCCGGCATAAAGCGGCGAGGCAGGCGAAAGCGGCTGCCCGCTCCGGCTGACGACGATAAAGCGCGTATGATTGTAATCGTAATCATGAATATTTTCCTGTACAATCGTCAAACCGTATTCGCCCGCCGCCAACCGATTGGCGATCGCTGCCACCGGCAAGTGCGGATGTTCGCTCACAAATTTGGCGGCAGCACTCGTCGATGTCATCGGCACTTGCTTCGCCCCTTTGAGCACCGTGTGTAAAAATTTGCGACACTGCGCAATGGCGTGCGAATGCGAATACACCTCTTTGACCTCGCGCCAATGTGGCGCATAATACGGGTGCACCATGAAATGTTGCTCGATCGGAACGACGATTTCACCAATGATCGGCAGCGGCTGTTCATGAATTAAGTAATCCAGCGTTAAATTGACCGACCCTTCCAACGCATTCTCAAGCGGCACAACGGCCGCTTCAATTTCCCCAGCGGCGACGGCGTCGATGCAGTCGGGAATCGTGTCGTACGGCTCGCGCGGTTCCGACGGAAACAGCGCCGCGACCGCCGCTTCGGTAAACGTCGCCTTCGGTCCTAAATAGCCGATTTTCATTTTGGTTGCCTCTCCCTTACTTTAATACACTCCTGAACCGACAATTTCCACTTTTTCGACAAATTCAAACCTTCTCAGCTTCGCCAACAGTTCATCAATGTCTTCGCGCATATCGTTCGTGCTGACGGAAAGCGTCACGTTCGCCCGCCCTTGCAGCGGAATCGTCTGGTGAATCGTCAGCACGTTGCAGCCGGCCGCGGCCACAGCGCCAAGCAGCTGCGACAGCGTGCCCGAGCGGTCCTCCAAATGGAAAAACAGCGTGACGATGTTCTCTTTCGTCACCGCCTGAAACGGAAAAATGGCGTCACGATATTTGTAAAAGACGCCGCGGCTAATGTTGGCAAGCTGCGCCGCCTCGGCGACCGAGGCGGCTTTTTTCCGCTCAAGCAGCTGTTTGGCAAGCACGACTTTTTTCATCGCTTCCGGCAAGACGTCTTCGCGCACCAAATAAAACTTTTTCTCCACCGCACCTTCCCCCGCTTTTACCGTTCATCCCAATCATCGACAAACTCAAACTCGTAATCGAGCAGCCGGACGGTGTCGCCGTCTTGCGCCCCGCGCTCGCGCAGCGCATCGTCCACCCCCATGGCCCGCAGCTGGCGGGCGAAGCGGCGCACCGATTCCTCACGCGAGAAATCGGTCATCTTAAACAGCTTCTCGATTTTGTCGCCGGATAAAACAAACGCTCCGTCGCTGCCGCGGGTGATCGTAAACGGCGGCTCCTCTTTCTCGTATTTATAGACGACGCGCTGCACGGCCGGCTCTTCC
The DNA here is from genome assembly GCF_052220245.1 of Geobacillus sp. BK01. Lineage (NCBI taxonomy): Bacteria > Bacillati > Bacillota > Bacilli > Caryophanales > Anoxybacillaceae > Geobacillus > Geobacillus sp. BK01. The sequence goes on along the minus strand of NZ_JBQPTH010000001.1, from coordinate 125,606 downwards.
GGTTCATGGAGCGGGAACTCCGGCGTTGTTTCCAATAAATCCGCAATGGCAAACAAAAGCTCGCGCACCCCTTGCCTCGTCGCCGCCGAAATCGGAAAGACGGGCACCGCCTCGCCGATTTTTTCCCGGAAGCGGCGCAAATTTTCTTCCGCATTTGGCATGTCCATTTTATTGGCAGCGACAATTTGCGGCCGTTCCGTCAAACGCAAATTGTACTGCTTCAGCTCCTCATTGATGACGACATAATCATCATACGGATCGCGTCCTTCCACCGCCGCCATGTCGATGACATGGACAATGACGCGCGTCCGCTCGATATGGCGCAAAAACTGATGTCCAAGCCCCACCCCTTGATGGGCGCCTTCAATCAGCCCCGGCAAGTCGGCCATGACAAAACTGCGGCCGTCTTCTGTTTCGACAACGCCTAAGTTGGGGGCAAGCGTCGTAAAATGATATTCCGCGATTTTTGGCCGTGCGGCGGAAACGACAGACAGCAGCGTCGATTTGCCGACGCTTGGGAAGCCGACGAGCCCGACATCAGCGAGCAGCTTCAACTCCAAAATGACGTTCCGCTCTTCGCCCGGCTCTCCGTTTTCCGCGATTTCCGGCGCCGGATTGGCCGCAGTCGCAAACCGGGTGTTGCCGCGTCCGCCGCGCCCACCTTTGGCGACGACAAAGCGCTGCCCTTCCTCCGTCAAATCAGCGAGCACTTCGTTTGTGTCCGCATCGATGACGACCGTTCCAGGCGGCACTTTGACGAGCAAGTCCTCCGCGTTTTTCCCATGCTGGTTTTTCGACATGCCGTTTTCGCCGCGCGGCGCTTTAAAATGGCGCTGGTAGCGGAAATCCATCAATGTGCGCAACCCTTCGTCCACGACGAACACCACATCGCCGCCCTTGCCGCCATCCCCGCCGGCCGGCCCGCCTTTTGGAACGTATTTTTCCCGGCGGAACGCAACCATGCCGTTGCCGCCGTCCCCGCCTTTCACGTAAATTTTCACTTGATCGACAAACATGGTTGTTCCTCCGATTCGCTTCCATCATGGCAAAATGAGTGTAGCTAATATTTATTATTGTATACAAAGCCAATTCAATGCTGTCAATATGTGTTTACGAATAAGATATTCCGGGACAGGGCGGCAGCTCAAGCTCCACCGTCAATTCATCCGCACCGACGGCAAACGACACGAGCCGAAGCGGCCCGGATGGCTCATAGCGCCCAAGCCAAGCGCGAACGGCCTCGCCATCCCGCCAAGCGCCGCGGCCGTCAAAAAACAGCGCCGCCCGTCCATGGCCGATCTCGATCGTTAAACATAAATGGTTTTCTCTCTGCTCGTCAGCCTGTTCCTCAAGCAGGCGAAAAAATCGGCGGCACCATTCGCTCAGCGGTTCGTCATACAGCGATAAATCGGCCTCATCGCCCACAACTTCGTATTCAAGAAAAATCGGGTGCGGCTCCCAGTTGTACGTCATAATCAGCTCGGCAAACCGCTCGGCCTTTAAGTTCGTCAACCGCGTTTCTTGCTGCGCCTCGCCGATAATGCCGTTGATGATTTCTTGCACCCGTTCCACTTTATTGAGCGCCAAGTGGCCTTTAATGAGCTGGATTTTGTTCAGCCAGTCATGACGGGCATGGCGCATCACTTCGATGACAGTCCATCGCTTTTCCATGCAACGCTCCCCTATTCATGCAGCGCAACTTCCCGCGCCGCCTGTTGTATCCTTTCCCCTCCTCAGGGGACAGTTTACTTTTACTATAGCATTTTCTGGCATCGAACGGGAGCGGTTTTTCAAGCAGAAAAAGAAAAACCCTAACCGCGACGGTTAGAGTTTTTCGAAATGGTATTACGCTTCTTGGCTGACCGGATAGACGCTCACGCGTTTGCGGTCACGACCGAGCCGCTCGAAACGGACGATGCCGTCGATTTTGGCGTACAGCGTGTCATCGCCGCCGCGGCCGACGTTCAAGCCCGGATGGACTTTCGTTCCGCGTTGGCGGTACAAAATCGAGCCACCCGTCACGAATTGGCCGTCAGCGCGTTTCGCGCCAAGGCGTTTCGCGATTGAGTCGCGGCCGTTTTTCGTCGAACCGACCCCTTTTTTCGAAGCGAAAAATTGCAAATCAAGTCTCAGCATGACAGTCACCTCCTGCTATCTCAATGTCACGCGAATAAATTTCCCGTAATCGCGTTCGATCGTCTTTAGCGAGACGACCATCGCTTCGAGCAAAAGCTGCACTTTCTCTGCCGTCGCTGCTTCTTCCAACTCCGGAAGCTCACAGCGAAGATGGCCGCCGTCTTGGCCGAGCATAACGCGCGGACGGACGCCGGTGAGCTCCTCGATGGCGTTGATCGTCCCAAACGAGACGGCCGAAGCGCCGGCGCAGACGATGTCGTGCCCGCGCTTGGCAAACTTGGCGTGACCATCCATCGTAAACGCGCGAATGCGGCCGCCCGCTTCCCGTTCAATCGTGACGCGGATCATCTTATGCGTTGATTTTTTCAATCACGACTTTAGTGTACGGCTGACGGTGGCCTTGTTTGCGGCGGTAGTTCTTTTTCGCTTTATATTTGAAGACGATGATTTTCTTTTGCCGGCCATGTTTTTGCACTTTCGCCGTGACCGTTGCACCTTCGACCGTCGGGTTGCCGATTTTCACCGTTTCCCCGCCGATGAACAGCACTTTGTCAAACGTCACCGTATCGCCTTCATTGACATCCAATTTTTCAATGTAAATTTCTTGGCCTTCTTCCACTTTCAACTGTTTGCCGCCAGTTTCGATAATTGCGTACATACGTCGCACCTCCTTCATGATACTCAGACTCGCCAGCGTCAAGGCGGTTCCGGATGGAACGCTTCACAACCCGCGCTGAGCGGTTGTAGTACGGGTGCGTCATTTTGCGACAGCTGCCCTCTTTTGTCCTTTCTACAAAGGACAAAACGTCTACAACGTCATCTATAGTACCATAGAAACAGCCCACCGTCAACTGCCATTTTCCCCACGACAGCCAACAAAAAAGCGGCTGTCGCCGCTTTAATAAATAAGCGCGCCAAGCGGCGCATCGATCCGCTTTTCGGCAAAAAACGCGTGCAACAGCTCATTTTCATCAAGCGTCATCCGCTCGCGGCCCTCGCCAGTGACAACAATTGCGTGCTTTTGCCCGCGGTAAAAACGGTGCAGCACGGCCGAGATGCGCTCCTCAGCCGATACGGTGATCGTCTTCAGCCTTGTGTAATCCCCCTTTTTTCCATAATACCGCTCAAGCAAAAACCGCATGACGACATACGGATGCTGCTTCCACTCCTGCCGGATGGCATGCGCCAAAAAGGCAACAATCACCCATAAATCCAACTGACGCGGCGCCATGAGAAGCAAAAGAACTATACCGACAGCAAGCACAACGGCCGAGACCGCAACCATCTGTCGGTGCGCCTCGCTGAACGGGAGGCGATGCGACAAGAGCAAAAACAGCAGTTTGCCGCCATCAAGCGGCCAAATGGGCAACAAGTTCAACCCAAAGATCGCTACATTATAGCGAAAAAACAACTCCCAGCTCCCGTCATCCATCCAACCGACCTTCCATAAAAAAAACGCTGCGGCTACGAGCCAAAGATGCTGTGCCGGGCCGGCGAGCGTCACGATCCACTCCTCGCGAAACGGCCGGTTTCCATGCTCTTCCACTTCAGCCACTCCACCGAACGGCAGCAGCAAAATCCGCTTCACCCGCCATGAAAAATACGCGGCTGCCGCCGCATGGCCAAGCTCATGGACGAGAATAATGAAAAACAGCAAACAAAGCTGCTTAAAGTGGGCGGTCAATACCGCCATGCCGCCGATCAGCCATAATAACGGATGAACGTGCAACTTTCCAAGCAGCCCTACATACTTATTCAAAGGAAATCACCTGGATCGGATCAATGAATTGATCCCCTTGCTTAATGGCAAAATAAAACAACCCTTTCTGTTCGTCTTCGTCACTTGCCTGTGCAGTTCCGACTTCCTTTCCCATTTCGACAAAGTCGTATAGTTTCACTGAAATGGTTCCCAAATGGCCATACCACGTTTCACTGCCGTCCGCGTGCTGAATCACGACCGTTTTCCCAAAGGTTTCTTTTGTGCCGGCAAAGGTGACAATCCCTTCTTTCATTGCCTCGACTTTCGCCTCGCTCTCGGTTTCAATCATCACCCCTTGGCCATTTTGCTCAAAGCTTTCGAGCACTCGGCCGGAAACGGGCACCGCGTATGAGGACGCCGTCTCCGTTTTTGTCTCCTTTTTCGGCGCAAAAAAGGCGAGCGGCTCACCAAACGTTTGTTCATACCAGGCTGAGACAGCCGCAAACTGAAATTCCGTTTCCATCGCCCTCGTGACAAACTGCCGCGCCGGTTCGAGCGAAGCGGATGGATGTTTGAACAAAATGGCGGTGATTAACACAAGGCACGCCGCAATCAGCGTTTTGAAGAGAAACCACTCTTTGCGGAACAGCGGATGGGACTCTGATTCAAACGAATAGCGGTCGTACGTCACAACCGGAAGCCCGTACCGCTCCTCATCCGCCATCCCCCACTCCGGCTCTCTGCGATTTTTTGCCTGATGGTGGCGCTCTTTCCGCCGCTTTTCAATCCGTTTTTTCATCTCCCGAACGCGTCGGTCCATACGTCCCCCCTCCACCTTTCTAACCACGTTTGTACTAGTTTATGAGACAACCCGTTTGAATATGAGCAGGCGTTTTTTCACTGCCCCCACCGGGCTCACCTCGATGAGCGCAAGCTTGTCGCCGCCAAAGGCGGACGACTGTTTGCAGCCAGCCGTTTACACAGAAGCAATGTTTTCGTCAAGCCCGCCTTGCCGATTTACACGATCAGTAAAAAAGAGACCTAGTCTCCCCCCTTTTATCCTCAATATTCTCTCCTGTTATCGTGCCGCACGCCGGCGCCGGTTTCCGCAAGTAATGGGCAAAACAAAAAGGGCAATTTCCCGTCGGAATTGCCCCATTCCCTTATTTCAGGCTAAATATTTTTCGAATCTTTGAGAACAACCCTTTCTCCTCTTCCTCGAGCGGCGGCAGCGGCACCGATTCGCCGAGGATGCGGCGGGCGATGTTGCGGTAAGCAACCGACGCTTTGCTGCTTGGGTCAAGGACGATCGGTTCGCCGCGATTCGACGCTTTGATCACGTTCTCATCATCAGCGATAATGCCGAGCAGCTCGATCGACAAATGCATGACGATTTCATCCACATCAAGCATATCACCGTTTTTCACCATATGGCTGCGAATGCGGTTAATGACGAGGCGCGGCGGTTTGACGTGCTCTTCCGCTTCAAGCAAGCCGATGATGCGGTCGGCGTCGCGGACGGCCGACACTTCCGGTGTCGTGACGACGATCGCCTCGTCCGCGCCGGCGACAGCGTTGCGGTAGCCTTGTTCAATGCCGGCCGGGCAGTCGATGAGCACATAGTCGTATTCTTGCTTCAACTGCTCGACCAGCTCTTTCATCTGCCCCGGATTGACCGCCGATTTGTCGCTCGTTTGCGCCGCCGGCAGCAAATACAAGTGGTTATCGAACCGCTTATCTTTGACGAGCGCTTTTTGCACCGTACAGCGTCCTTCAACGACATCAACTAGGTCATAAATAATTCGGTTTTCAAGCCCCAACACGACATCGAGGTTGCGCAGCCCGATGTCCGTATCGACAAGGCACACCCGCTTCCCCAAAATGGCGAGGGCCGTCCCAAGGTTTGCGGTCGTCGTCGTTTTGCCGACGCCGCCCTTCCCGGAAGTGATGACGATCGCTTCTCCCACGGTTACATTCTCCTTTCTAAGCGCGTCAAATTCGGCCGCAAATGCATAAGCAGCTGCAGGCGGTCGACCACAATTTGATCATGTTCATTAATATAAGCACATTCCATCTCATTTCCTTCGTCCGTTTTGTAATCGGGAGCACGATTCATGACATCGCCGATGCGCAGCTGCATCGGCTTCATCACTGACGCGGCAATGATCGCCTCTTTATTGCCGGCATATCCGGCATGGGCGATGCCGCGTAAGGCGCCGAGGATGAAAATGTTGCCTCCGGCGATCACCGTCCCGCCGGGGTTCACATCGCCGAGCAGCAACAAATCCCCCTCGACGTGAAGCACTTGTCCGGAACGGACAATGCGCGAGACAGTGACGATTTCCGTTTTCTGTATCCATTCAATCGCGTCCGCTTTCGACATCACATTGCTTTCGATCGAATCGACGACCAAATTTTTCGAACGGCGGATGAGCGCGCGCAACTCCTCCTCTTGGGCGGGCGTTAAGTAGCGGTTCCCGACTTTCAAATGGACGGAGACGAGCGGGCTGTTGGAAGCGACGCCAGAGCGCTTGACAAGCCGCTCTTCGATCTCTTTCAACAAGTCGTCATACGAACAGCGGTCATCAAGATGCAGCGTCAGCCCATCTTTCGTCCCTTTAATCGTCACATACTGCTGCTTTTGTTTTGCCACAACGTTCACCCCAACGAATATTTCTACAGAACGGGCCGTTTTTCCTCTTTTATTCTTCCTGCTCCAACCGGCGAATTTTTGCCAGCCACCGTCCGAGCGGGTACGAGAAGATCAGTAAAAATCCGATATTCAACAGCAATGTTGGCCATAGACGACGATCCCAAAATACGGAAAACGACCAATCCGTCCGCCCGATCAACAGCTGAATGCCGTACACATAGCTGTCAAGAAGAGCGATGGCCAACAGCGATAGCAAAAACACAACAAGCCAGCTCTGGTGAAACCATTTCATCGCTTTGCCCGCGATATAGGCGATGAGCGTGTAGGCAAAGGCGTAAACGCCGAGCAGCTCTGTATAGACGCAGTCATACAGGAAACCGAATATGAATCCGTACCCCATCGCCCGCGTCCCACCAAGATAAACAGCCGTCAGCACTAAAAAAATAAGAAAAAAGCGGGGAACAAAAAAATAGCGGACATACAAGTCACCCTTCGGCCATACATCAACAAAAATGCTTTCGCTGACAAAACATAACACCGCAAGGAAAGGGAGCCGCCACTTTTTCACTTTGCCTCCTCCTCTTCTTGCAGTGCCTCATCGATTTTCCGTTTCACAATCATCACATCATCAATATCATACAAGTTGGCAAACGGTTTAACATAGACAACTTGCGTCAATCCGTACTGGTCTGGTTTGACCTCGGTTACTTCGCCGATCGGCAATCCTTTCGGAAACACGCCGCCGAGGCCGGAAGTCAACACTTTTTGCTTCTCTTTCACTTTGGCGTCAATCGGAATTTCGCCAAGGATCAGTTCGCGCCGTTTGCTGTCATACCCTTCAATTAAGCCGAATACGTTTTCGTTCCCTTGGACATAGGCGGAAATGCGGTTGTTTTGGTCGAGCGCGCTTAACAGTTGCACCGTGGACGTAAATTGGGAAGCGTGCTGCACCTTGCCGACAAGCCCGGCTGGGGTAATGACCGCCATATCTTTTTTCACCCCATGCTGCGCGCCTTTATTGACAATGATCGTCTCCCGCCAGCGGTCCGGGTTTCGCCCGATCACAGTCGCTTGGATCGGAATAAAGTCGCGCAAGCTCTCTTTTTTGTCAAGCAACGCGCGAAGCCGTTTGTTTTCCTGGCGCAGCGCCTCAACCTCCGTCTGCAGCGCCGCGTATTCCTCAAGCCTTGCTTTCAATAACTCGTTTTCCTCATATGTATGGCGGAGATCGTTCACATTTTCAAAGAAGCCCGCGACAAACTGTGCGGGCTTCCCAAACAGAAGCTGGACAAAACCGACAGTGTCTTTGACAAACTGCTCTGGCCACGTCAATTGCTCGCGGCTGCGCAGCGAAAAGCCGATCAACATAACAAGAATGACGATGCTGACAAGCAAAAAAATGAGACGCTTATTTCCGAAAAACTGTGGCATGCGTCGGCACCTTCTTACTGTCAGCGATGGTCTCTCGCCTTGTTTTTAAACAAGTCAATATGGTCGAGTGCTTTGCCGGTGCCAATCGCCACGCAATCGAGCGGATTCTCGGCGACGATGACCGGCATGTCCGTTTCTTGGCTGATGACTTTGTCCAAATTGCGCAGCAAAGCTCCGCCGCCCGTCAGCACGATGCCGCGGTCCATAATGTCGGCCGCCAGCTCCGGGGGCGTTTTTTCAAGCGTGTTTTTCACTGATTCCACAATGGCATAAACGGTGTCGCGAAGCGCCTCAGCCACTTCCTCGGCGCTAATTTCGATCGTTTTCGGCAGCCCGGTCAATAAATCGCGGCCACGAATTTCCATTTTCTCGATCCCCTCCGGATTTCCAGCCGAACCGATTTCCATTTTGATCGCCTCCGCCGTCCGCTCACCGATCATCAAATTGTACGTTTTGCGGATGTATTGGATGATCGCATCATCCATTTCATCACCGGCAATGCGGATCGACTGGCTCGTCACGATGCCGCCAAGCGAAATGACCGCTACTTCGGTCGTGCCGCCGCCAATGTCAACGACCATGCTGCCGGTCGGTTCCCATACCGGCAAGTTGGCGCCGATGGCGGCCGCAAACGGCTCTTCAATCGTGTACGCGTCGCGCGCTCCGGCCTGTCGTGTCGCATCGATGACCGCCCGCTCTTCGACCGCCGTGATGCCATACGGTACACATACCATCACATACGGCTTGCCGGCAAACAATCCTTTCGTCTTGATAGCTTTGCGAATATAATATTTCATCATCGTCGCTGTCGTCTCATAGTCAGCGATGACGCCATCTTTCATCGGCCGCAGCGCCACGATGTTGCCCGGCGTGCGCCCGATCATATTTTTCGCTTCATTGCCGACGGCAACAATTTGCTTCGTGTCGCGCTGAATGGCGACGACTGACGGCTCACGCAAGACGATCCCTTTTCCTTTCACATAAACAAGCGTGTTCGCCGTCCCTAAATCAATCCCAAGATCTTTCGTTCCAAACCCAAGCATATTGTTGATCTTCCTTTCCGAAACGAAATGCGTATCATCTTTATATTGGCAAAATTGGTCGGATGTCAGTCATTTATAAATGGTACAGCACCGCCGAAACGGATTCAGAAAAACTCATAATTGATATTATACCTGATTCGACAAAAAATGAGAACCGTTAGACATAGCCTTTTTCTTTTAAACTGATGAATTTTTGGTCACCGATAATGAGATGGTCCAGAAGCTCGATGCCGATCACGCGGCCGCATTCGACAAGCCGTCTGGTGACATCGATGTCCTCGCGGCTTGGGGTCGGATCGCCAGAGGGGTGGTTATGCACGCAAATGACTGAGGCGGCGGATCGTTTGATCGCCTCTTTAAACACTTCGCGCGGATGGACAATGGAGGCGTTTAAACTGCCGATGAACACTGTTTTGCGATGAATTACTTGATTTTTTGTATTCAAATAAATGGCAACAAAATGTTCTTGCGATAAAAATCGCATATCTTCCATGACATATTTGGCCCCGTCTTCCGGACAACGGATGACATAGCGGTCATGGTAGCCGGATTGGTGAATGCGCCGGCCGAGCTCAAGCGCGGCCAAAATTTGTGCCGCTTTCGTCGGCCCGATTCCTTTAATGTTGGTCATTTCTTCAACCGTCGCGTCTTTCAGCAGCCTCAGCCCTTCAAAATGCTGAAGAAGACGCTGGGCGAGCTGCACGACCGACTCGTCTTTCGTCCCGGTGCGCAGCAAAATGGCCAATAGCTCATGATCAGCTAAACTTTCCGGCCCTGACGACAACAGTCGTTCACGCGGCCGACCGTCTTTTGGCACATCGCGAATCATCCACGCCATCGTATTCCTCCCTTACTCCTTTTCTGATCCCGCTGTTATCCGGCAGTGACCGACCGCAGCACAATAAGCGTCCCCGGCCATGTGGATGGCGGCTGTTAACGGCATTACGCTCCCATGCCGTCCGGCGGCCACCCGAGCCGACGCAGCTCTCTTACAGTCCTTGACAGCGGCAGGCCAACAACAGTGAAGTAATCTCCTTCAATCCGTTTGACAAACAGGGCGGCCCGACCTTGAATGCCATACGCTCCCGCCTTGTCCATCGGCTCTCCGGTGGCGATGTAAGTTTCGATTTCTTCATCGCTCAACGGCCAAAACGTCACCGCTGTTTTTTCGGCGAATGACACCGTTTCCCCGTGCGGCGTCGCGATTGCAACCCCTGTCCAAACATCGTGCGTCCGCCCGGATAAAAGCCGCAGCGTCTCAAACGCTTCTCCGGCGGTGCGCGGCTTCCCTAGCAACCGGCCGTCATGCACAACAATCGTGTCGGCGCCAAGGACGTAGGCGTCAGATGCGCACGGCACGACCGCCTCGACTTTCCGGCGGGCAAGCATTTGGACGGCTTCTTCAGGGGGCGTTCCGGGAGCGATCGTCTCGTCGGCTTGGCTTTCCTGCACATCAAACGGCCAGCCGGTCATCTCGAGGAGCTGTTTGCGGCGCGGGGAGCGGGACGCAAGCACGAACCGTGGGGGCATCGTCATTCTCCTTTCCTTCGTTTCGGTTCGGAAGATTCATTTGTATCGTAGCAAATTTTTCACTGAAAGGCAATTTTCCACAGACAAGAACAAAGAAAAAACGGAGCCGTTTTTAGCTCCGCAGCGGGATCAATTCCATATAGACGCTGAGCGCCTCGAGCAGCTGTTGTTGGGCCTTGCTGAGCAGCGCTTCCTCTTGATTTTCTTTGTAAGCGGCGAGCGCCAAATACGCCTGCTTGAGCGCTTCGGCATATTCCTCGACTGTTTTGTTGTTTGGTGTTTCGCTTTTTTCGAACGAGCCGTACGCCTTGCTTAGCGCCTGCCATTCTCCGTCGCTCACATCCTTGCCGGCAAGCAAAGCGGCGGAGACTGCCGCCATGCTTCCGTATAACGCCTCCCCTTTTTGGACGATTCCTGACCGGCGCACCTTTGTTTCAGCCGCAAATGACAGTTCCTTCACGTACGTGCTCGGCACCGCCTCGCGGTATCGGTCGTTGACTGCCCGCAGCGCTTCTTTATCCGCGCCGACCGCAATATAGAGCGCCGCCGGCTGTTTCCCGGCCACCACGACTGGCACGCCGGCCGCTTGGATCGATTCGGCCGCCCGCACAGCTGCCCTTTCGTCAGAGTAGACACCGGCTTGGATCACCGCGATTGAAAACGGCGCAAGCATTGTGCTTTCCGCCCCTTCCTCTCCTGTCGCCGTTCCAGCCTCCGCGAGTTCCTCCATCGCTTCAGCCGCCGGCGACGGCTCCCCTTTTTCCTGCGGGACAAGCCGGAGCATCGTCATGCCAAACGCCATGCCGACGAGCGCGGCGACCGCCGCCGCGAGAAACAGTGACTTGGCATGCGGCGGCAGCCGCCACGACCGCTGTTTTTTCCCACCTTTTTTCTTTTTTTGGAACGCTTCTGACACAGAAATGACTCTGTCGTCTTCTTCAAGGGCGGCTGCTTCTTCCCCTTTAACTGTTTCACACGTCTTCGTTTCCGCCTCGTAGTCGCCGGTTTGCCGGCCGCCCTCCTGAAATGAACGTGTCTGATGATGGCCGGCTGACTGTCTGTCAATGACATGATCGGCGGAGAAACGATCTTCAGATTGGTGTCCGCTCAGCTCATCCGGCTGATCTCCTTCCGATGAGTGTCTAATCGTAAACGGCCGCGAATGTCCGTTAATGTTCACCGTAATGCCCGGGCGCTGCTTGTCCATTTTGCCACCGTCCTTTTCCGTCCTTCGATTTCTTTCGCCTATCTTACCATAAAGAAAAAAAAAAAGAACAAGACATTTGTCGCCTTGTTCCCGCTTCTTTTCTTCATTTTCCGACATTACCGGTCACGAATCCTCTCCGTCCCCAGCGCTTCGACAGGAATCGGCTGCTCGCGCCCTTGATCAAAGCAAAGCTGCTTCGTCTCTCCCTTCAAGCAAACGGCATAATCGATTCCGCCATCCTCCCGCTTCATAACAAGCACATACGATGGATTCGTTTCCGGGGCCAATAGGTTTCCGGTAAACGGATCATGGATCGGTTCAAGCAGGCCGTTTTCCACCAACTCCCCGTACGACAACGCGGCAGAGGAACGGGCTGGCAAAAACTCCACTTTCTCGGCGCCGACATACAACCGCGCCGCTTCGTACATCGCATAGGCATCAGCGACAAACGCCCGTTCCCGCGCCCGGTCGATCATCGTCCAGATGGCCAAGCCAACGATCGTTGCCACAATGCCGATGATCACCAGCACGGCGAGCAGTTCAATCAACGTCATCCCACGCTTCGCCCGGATGAGCATACAAGCCTCCTTCTCGATTACGGGCCCGCCGGCGGCGCGATTTCCACGAACGGGTTGTCTTTGCCGCTTGGCGGCGGAACGTCCAGCATCGGCGCGATCTGCTTCCATTTTTCAAGCTGCGGCGCATAAAAGGCGCGCACGGTCAACGAATACGTCAACGGCTGAACTTCGACAGCCGTCGAGGTCAATTCCGGCCGTCCGGCAAATGTGAGCGATTCAACAGCGAGAATCCGCTCCGAACGTTCAAGTGTCTCTAAAAACCGCTCGAGCTGGTAATATGAGGGCGACTGAACGGTCAGCTGGGCGCTCACCGTTTCAATCCCGTCCGGCGGAGTGCCCGTTTTTCCTTCTCCCGCCTGCCCGGCCGCTGCTTTCCCTCCTTCGGAAAAATTGACACTCAGCAGCACGCTGCCGGAGATGTATTCCGCCTTTTGAAACTCAAGCAGCAACTGCTCAGTGAGCGGGCGGACCGGCACTTTCTTTTGCAGCGCGGTGAGGCTTTCCATCATATCCCCCTCTTGGGGGGACGCACGCTGTTCCATGGCGGCCAGCACTTTTTTCTCGCTCTCGAGCACAGCGGCAAGCTGGTCGATTTCCCGGTAGCGCGGCGCCAGCAAGAAAAAATAGAATGCAGCCAACACAGCAACAGCGAACAGCGTCGATACTAAAACAGTCAACCATTTGCCGATGCGGTTGGTCATGGTGATATCCCCTTTTTCTCAGCTTGGCCGATCGTTAATTCATATTGCGCCATATAGCGCGGCACTGTTATGTCCGTCCCGGCTTCCTCGTTTGAGCCGTTGGCGGAAACCCCGGTCAACTTCGCTTGTTTGACCATCTTGACTGCCCCGAGCCGCTCCAAATAATAAGCAGCTTCTTCCGCCGTATCAAACTGGACGGTCATCGTCACCGTCCGCCGGTCGGCATAGGTCAAATTCATAATAAAACCGCGCTCCGGCAACTGTTTCGTCAAAGCGCGCAACAGCGGCACCGTTTTGAGCGGATAGGCGTCCGCCCATTGCACCGCTTCCGTGAGCTGCTGGCGTCCTTTTTGCTCTTCGGCGTCCTGCTGTTTGGCCGCAACCGCGGCCTGCAAGGCGCGCACTTGCTTCAGCTCCGCCTCAAGCGCCGCCTGGCGGCTGTCAGCGCGCTCAAGCAGCCAATACCCTAAGCCGGCGCCGAGCAAAAGAAGAAGAACCGCCAAGAGGGCCGCCATAGCGCCCCCGGTGCGGCGCGGCTCTTTTCGCGGCAACAAGTTGATGTCAGCGATCATCGTCAGCCATTCCTTCTTTCAACGCCAGTCCCCAGGCAAGATGGTAGCGGTCCGGCAGCGGATCGAGCGGCTGGGCGAGCTGCTCCGGCAGCACGTCAAGCCGCTCCGCCAAGGCAGCGAATACACCATGAAGCTGCGGATGGTCGCCGGTGAGGAAGAGGCGCGTAATTTGCTGTTTTCCTTGTTGGAGGGAAAATGAATAAAAGCTCATCATCCGTTCGATTTCTTTGTACACATCCACAAACGGGTCAATGAACGCCGCCGTCTGCCCTGCGGGCGCCTCGAGCGGCAAATGGCGCATAAACAAGGGCAAATGTCGATGGAACACACTTACATTCACCGCCGATTCATCAAATTGCACAAGCAAAATATGATCATCCGGCCCGGCTTGTCCGGCAGCATAAAACGGGCGATAGGCGCAAAGCGGCGACACATCGGCCGCCACAGGGCGCAAATCCATCCCCTCCAACAGCTCCGCATACTCAGACACCGTCTCCTCCGGCGCCGCAAACAACAAAATCGACACCGCCTCGCTCGTTCTCTCCATCACCACATAATCGAACACCGGGTCGGCAAACGGAAGCGGAATCGATTCACCCAATTCCATAAACAAATAGCCGCGAATGTCCTCATCAGCTAAATGAGGCGGAAGCGACAAGCTGCGGATCATGACGAACGGATCGGGGACGACAAAGCGGACGCGCCGCCCGTCAAGCTTCCATTCATCAACGCACTCATCCAAAATCATCGCCAATGCATCCGCATCCACGATTTTGCCATCGCGAATGACGCCGGGCGGCAGCTCACGCTCGCCCCACCGTTTCGCCTCCGGCGGATCGCCCGGCTTCGCTTCCACATAGCGGATGACATGGTCTTTCATCACGATGTTCGCTTCCTTCCCTTTTCGCCGCCATAACGCCATCTTCGCTGCTTCCTTTCTGCTATCGTTACCGGATGAACGCCATATACGCGCGCACGATCGCCTCGCCGAAAAACAACGCCGTCAGCGCCCCGAGCGCGATCGCCGGCGCAAACGGCATCGGCACGCCGCGCCGCACGCGCCCCAACGCCATGCCGACAAGCCCGATTGCTGTTCCGTACAACGTCGCCAAAAAAAACGCGAGCAACACGAGTTTCCAGCCAAGCACGAACCCAAGCACGGCAAACAGCTTCACATCGCCGCCGCCCATCCCGCCTTTTGACAGCACGGCGATCAGCCATAAAAGGAAAAAGCCGGCCGCCGCGCCGATCACCATATCGGTCCACGGCAAAAACGGAATCCACAGCCGCTCGATGAGAAACAACGCGGCAAACGCGAGCAACACCCGGTCCGGGATGAGCATATAGCGAAGGTCGGACACGACGATGATCGCCAACAAGCTGATCAACGTCCACGCTACAATCAACCGCCCGCCCCAGCCGACCCAAACAGGCGCAGCCGTAAACAAGGCGGCAGTCGCGAGCTCCATCGCCGGGTAAAGGGGGGAAATGCGCCCCCCACACCCTTTGCAACGCCCGCGCTGCACGACATACGACACGACCGGAACCAACTCCCTCGCCGACAGCGTCCGCCCACACGCCGGACAATGCGACCGCGGCCTTACAATCGACTTCCCGGCCGGCACCCGCAGCCCGACGACGTTGAAAAAGGAAGCGAGGAGGAGGGAGTAGAGGAAAATGAAACCATATCGCATAACACTATAAGTTTAACGGACTTCGGAACGTTTCAAATTTGATTCTGTGACTGCTGAACCATCGGCAGCATGAACACCACGACTGCTATTTATTAACTTGACGAAATAGCTTAATTTATTTGCACTATTTTGTATAAGTACATAGGAATAGGCAGCCTTAGGGTCAGCAGTCAAATTTTTTTGGATTTGAGCTGCACCTTGACCTTCAGGCCCTTTATTGTACGATGTTGTATCCCCATCTGGATCCTTTACGGTCTCTAAGTATCCCTCCTCTTCCAAATATTTAAGCGTAACAAGTGTATACTTCCCATTCGCCGGTATTAAATCCTTATCCGCCGTTACGGCGATTTTCGCAGCGTTGATCATTTGTTGCGCGTTGGCTACGTGCGCATCCTTTTTCGAATTGTCAATCAACCCCCCGATCGCCGGAATCGCAATCGCCGCAACGATCCCTAAAATGACAATGACGGCGAGCAGTTCGATGAGCGTCAAGCCGCGCTCGTTTTTCACGATTCGCTTTACCATCGTTTCCTCTCCCTTTCAAACAAAATTAGAACGTTTTCCCTATTATTCTACAACAAAGTGGCATAAATAGGAATATATTCTTATTTTCTAATTATTGAACATGATTGAAAATATCGTACATCGGCACGATGATCGCCGTGACGATCGTCCCGACGACGCCGGCGAGCAGCACGATCATGAGCGGCTCGATGAGCGATTTTAACCGGTCGGTGCCGGCGTCCACCTCCGCTTCGTAAAAGTCGGCGACTTTGCCGAGCATGGCGTCAAGCGAACCGGTTTGTTCGCCGATGGCGATCATTTGCGCAACGAGCGGCGGAAACGCCCAATGGCGGCGGAGCGGCTCGGCGAGCGACTGGCCGCGCTCAAGGGCGCCGCGCGCTTCGTCCAACACGGACGCGATCACTTCATTTTCGACGACGCGCCCGGCGACCGACAGCGCTTCTAAAATCGGCACCGAACTTGACACGAGCGAGCTGAGCGTCCGCGTCAGGCGGGCGAGCGCCGCCTTTTGCACGAGCTTGCCGAAAATCGGCAGCCGCATGGCGGCATAGTCCAAATAATATTTCGCCGCCTTTTGCCGGCGGAGGGCGGCGAATGAAGCGGAACAGGCGATCAAGACGAGAACGGCCGCCCACCAATACTGTTCCATCACGCCGCTTGCCTTGAGCACGAACTTCGTAATCGCCGGCAGCTCGGCGTGAAACTCAGCGAACATTTCGACGAACGTTGGCACGACGGCAACGAGCAAAAAGATGACGACGGCCGTGGCGATGATGGCGACCGCCGCCGGATAGGCGAGCGCCGAGGCGATTTTTTGCCTTGTGCGATGCATTTTTTCAAAATGATCGGCCAGGCGGTCAAGCGTTTCGTCCAATGTACCGCCCGCCTCGCCGGCGCGCACCATGTTGACAAACAGCGGCGGAAAGATGCGCGGATGATTCGCCGCTGCCGCCGAGAGCGGATTCCCGCCGCGCAGCGACTGTTCGATGTCAGAAAGCGCCCGGGCGAGCGGCTTGCTTTCCGTTTGCTCGGCCAAAATGCGGACTGAATCGACGATCGTCACCCCGGCGCGCACAAGGGTCGCAAATTGGCGCAAAAAGATGACAAAGTGCTGCAGCTTGACAGCGCGGCCGAATGAAATTTCTTTATTCCATATCGACGGCGGCACTTCGGCGAGCGTCAGCGGGCGAATCCCTTTTTCACGGAGCTTCACGGCCGCCTCGCGCCGCGAAACGGCGGTGATCACTCCGGTTTTTTTCCGCCCGCTTTGGTCGCGCCCTTCGTACTTAAACTGCGCCATTCTGTTCACGCTCCCCCGCCAAATACGCTTCCGCCGCCAACGGATCGATGCGCCCGGCGGCGGCAAGTTCTTTGATGCTCATCTCCATCGTCTGCATGCCGGCTTGGCGGCTCGTCTGCATAATGTTGACAATTTGATGCTCTTTTTCGTTGCGGATCAAGTTGGCGACCGCCGCGTTGTTCAGTAAAATTTCCAGCGCCGCTGTCCGGCCGGTTTTCCGGCTGTTGGGAAACAGACGCTGAGCGATGATGGCGACAAGCACGGAAGCGAGCTGAAGGCGGATTTGCGCCTGTTGGGCGGACGGAAAGACGTCAATCATCCGCTCGACTGCCGCCGGCGCGCTCGCCGTATGAAGCGTGCCTAGCACTAAGTGCCCGGTTTCGGCAGCGGTGATCGCCGTTTGAATCGTCTCTAAATCGCGCATCTCCCCGACTAAAATCACATCCGGATCTTGGCGCAAGGCGGCGCGCAGCCCGGCGGCAAAGCTTCCGGTGTCAAACCCGACCTCGCGCTGGTCGATAATCGATTTCCCGTGCTTATGCAAATACTCGATCGGATCTTCGAGCGTGATGATGTGTTTTGACATCGTTTTGTTCATATAGTCGATCATCGCCGCCAATGTTGTCGATTTGCCCGAGCCGGTCGGCCCGGTGACGAGCACGAGCCCGTGCGGTTTTTCGGCGATGCGTTTCAAAACGTTCGGCATGGCGAGCTCTTCTAACGTCGGGATGCGCATCGGGATGAGGCGCACGGCGAGCGACACACATGACCGCTGTTTAAAGATGTTGATGCGAAAGCGGGAAACACCGGGAATGCCATACGAAAAATCAAGCTCTCCGGTTTCTTGAAACTGCTGCCAAAGCGGCGGCGGGACGGCAGCTTTCGCCATTTGCTCGGTCTCCTCCGGCTGCAGCCGCTCATGGCCGTATGCTCTCAACTCCCCGTTCACGCGAAAAATCGGCGGCGCACCGACGGTCAAATGCACGTCGGACGCGCGGCATTCAAACGCGGCGCGCAATAACGCCTCAAGTTTTTCTTTCATCCGTCTCACCCATCAATGCAAAATGGCCACTTTTAGCACTTCTTCAAGCGTCGTCAACCCTTGCTTCACTTTCAACAGCCCGTCATCCAGCAAAAAAATCATTTTGTTTTGACTGGCGAGCTCGCGCAGTTTTGAAAACGGCTCGTTATTTAAAATGACGCGCCGCATCTCCTCGGTGACGACAAGCAGCTCGTGAATCGCCAGCCGTCCGCGGTAGCCGGTCATGTTGCACGTCGGACAGCCGCGGCCACGGACGAGTTGGCGAACGTCGATGCCGCGGCGGGCGAAAATGTCCCGTTCCCGCTTCGTTGGCTCATACGCCTCTTGGCAATCGCGGCAGACGCGGCGCACAAGCCGCTGTGAAACGACGCCGGCAAGCGACGTCGCCACCAAAAACGGCTCAATGCCCATATCGACGAGGCGCGTGATCGTGCTTAACGCATCGTTCGTATGAAGCGTGCTCAACACTAAATGGCCGGTGAGCGAAGCGCGGATCGCCACTTCCGCCGTCTCGCGGTCGCGAATCTCCCCAACCATGATGATGTTCGGATCTTGGCGCAAAATCGACCGCAGCCCTTGGGCGAACGTCAAGCCGACATTCGGGTTCACTTGAATTTGGTTGACGCCTTCGATCTGATATTCGACTGGATCTTCAATCGTAATAATGTTCACGTGCTCGCTGTTTAAATGATTGAGCGCCGCATAAAGCGTCGATGATTTCCCCGAACCGGTCGGTCCGGTGATCAAGACGATGCCGTTCGGCCGCTCGATCAAGCGGATAAACCGGTCCAAATTGACCGGATTGAAGCCAAGTTTATGAATATCGTTTAACGCCGCACCTAAATCAAGAACGCGCATAACGATTTTCTCGCCATATACGGTCGGCAATGTCGAGACGCGCAAATCGACCGGATGAAAATCGATGTCCATTTTGATCCGCCCGTCTTGCGGCACGCGGTGTTCGGTAATGTCCATATTGGCCAAAATTTTAATTCTCGCCGTCAACATGCTTTGCATATGTTTCGGCAGCGCCCGCTCGGTGCGAAGCAACCCGTCGATGCGATAGCGGATGAGCACTTTCGTCTCTTGCGGATCGATGTGAATGTCGCTCGCCCGCTGTTCGACCGCCAGCTGCAAAATTTGATTGACGAGCCGGACGATCGGCGAATCGTCATCCTCCGTCCGCTCGTCTTCGCGCACTTCCGGCGCCGCCTGCAAAAATTCGTCAAACGACTCATCGATGTCGTAATACTTGTTAATCGCCCGCAAAATATCGTCTTTTGAAGCGATCGCCGTTTCAATTTGAAACCCGGTCGACAGGCGCAAGTCGTCGATGACAAAAAAGTCCATCGGGTCGGCCATAGCGACAAGCAGCCGCTCGCCTTCAATTTTCAGCGGCATGACCATATGGCGGCGGGCAAACTCTTTTGGCACTAAACTGGTCGCCTTCGGGTCGATCGGATAACGGTATAAGCTGACGTGGGGAATGCCGAGCTGAAACTCGAGCACTTCAATGAGCTGCTGCTCGGTGATGTAGCCGCGCTGCAGCAAGGCATCGCCGAGCTTCTGACCGGGCGCCTTCTCGCGCAGCGCTTCGGCCAACTGGCTTTCGGTGATCAACCCCGCTTCGACAAGCAAATCACCAAGCCGTTTCCGTTCCTGCTTTTTGCTCATTTTCCTTCCCCTCCGCCCATGTCCGTCTCCCCGCCAGCGCCCGCTTTCGGCGCGGATGCGCCGTCGCCCGGCTTATCGCCTTCTTCCTTTCCTTCATCGTTTTCCGGTTCTGATGAAGCGGGTTGTTCCGCCGGCGTGCTGTTTTCGCTTTCCCCGCCGTTTGGCTCCGCGCTGCTTTCCGGAACTTCAAGACCGCGCACTTGAATCGTATACGTCGGTGGGTAAAAGTCTTCGCTCACCGTCTCCCGGCGCACAAGTTTGGTCCCATCGCGCACTTCACGCATGACTTTCACTAGCAGCCCCGGGCGGCCGCTCTGTTTCGTCTGCTGCTCGCCGGGCGCTAAGCGCGAATCGTACTGGACAACGGTGCGCGGTTCGATTTTCTCCGTTTCGCTAACGTGAATCGTATATTGATAGACAAACGGCAGCCCGATGATGGACGCACGCACGTTTCGCCCATCGTATCGAAGAACGAGCGTGTAATCGGTCGTGTTCGGGTTGAACCATTCCAAATCGCGGCCGCCGCTGATGGCGGCCTCAAACCCGGGCGCCGCTCCACCCGGCAACATACGGCTCGTATAGCGCTCCACAACAGTGAAATTGGTCGCCAGCACCGCCCGGTACACCGCGGAAGCGATCGCATCGGCCGCTTTCGCGGGCAAATCGGCCTTCGCCTTTTTCATATAATCGCCAAACGAAAACAACTGGTTTGCCTTAATCACTGCGCGCCGCTCTTGCGACAGCCAGCGGGCCGCCGCCGCATCGGAAACCGCCGCCGCCGCTTCGCTCACGACCGGCCGCCGCTCATCCGGAAGCGATATGTATTGCGCCAAATCGACCGGAGAAGACGGCGCCTCAAGCCGGGATGCCACAGCTTCCAAGTCGGCCCCAAGCCGCTTCACATCGAGCGCCGGCAGCACCGTCGGCGGGACGATGGACGACGCTGCATGAAGGCCCGTTTCCAAGTCAGCCAGCACAAACAACGGCGTCCGCTGTCCATCGACAAGCTGCTTTAGGCTTTCCTCAAGCTGAAACGCAAACGCGTCCGCCGGCAGTTCGGCTTGTTTTTCTTGGTAGCGCAGCGGAATCGCCGCCGTCGCCCGCCACTCGTTTACCCGCTCGGCCACCGCCTGCCGGGCCGCGGACGGCGTCAGACCGGAAAGTGACACCGGACCGACGGCTGTCCCCGGGCGGAAGCGGCCGTCATCCGGGGCGAGCGCATCGTAGGCAAAGGCGCCAAGGCGGGAAAACGCGGTAAAATACATCGTACACACCGCCATGACAACAAACAGCTTCCACGCGGCCGCTTTTTTCACCGCCGACCCTCCCCGTTTACTCCTCGACATTCATGGAAACGTCAACGATGACGCCCGGTCCGGCAGCTTGCGCTTTGCGCACATCCGCTTCCGTCAGCACCGTGCCGCTCGCGAACAGCAGGCGGCCGTCCGCGTCGTAAATGTCTTTCGTCAGCCGCTTGCCGGCCAGCAGAGCGATTTGTTTTTCTCTTAACGTATGAAGCGCCTCAACGTTTTCCGCGCTTTCCGCCATCGCTTCCATTTGCGCCAAGAGACCGCCTTCATCCGTTTCGACAGCCGGTTGGCCGCTTTCCGCCTTCACCAGCTGCGCCGGGTCGTCACAAAGCGCCCCGTTCGCCCCGTCGTTGACAATTAAAATGTCTTTGCCGTATGTCAGCACTTCCGAAGCCGGCAGCACCGCTTCTTTGTCGTCAAGCCGCAAGGCAATGCCGATAATCTCCCCGGATTCCTCATCAACAAAAAACTCGCTCGCCTCGCCAAGCAGCTGCCCTTTGCGCGTAATCGCCTTCGCATTTTTAATGCGGATTTGCTTGTTGACAAGCTGGTTGGCAATCGGAATTTCTGAGAGATCGATCACATCATGCCCTTTCTCTACGGTCACGGCAAACTCACCGATGCCGATGACTTTTTTAAACGGAATGGCTTTTAAGCTGAGCTGCACATCATCTTGCTCGACCGTTAAAAAATCAATCGTTCCCTTATCCGGATTGATGACGACACTTTTCACCACGCCGATTTGCACGCCGTCGGCAATGCTGATGATCGGCAGTCCAATGATTTGCGCGCTAGCTTTCATCGTTTTCACCCCAACTTGTTTGCTAATGCGGCGGCTTGTTGCCGCCAAAGCGCCAACTCTTCGGCCACGGCCGGGTAGGCGCCAAAACGTCCGGCCAGTTCGTCAAGCCAGATCGCGAGCTTGTCATACTGTTGTTCTAGTACATAATGTTCCATTAACAACCGGGCCAATACGTAATAATCGCGATCGGAAAGCGGCGCTTCCAGGCAGCGGCGGAGGCAGCGCTCATAACTGTCGGCAGCCAAACAACGGCGGCTGAGGCGCAATTCGAGCGCGACCGCTTGCACCACTTCCGGACGCACCGTCTTGCGTTCCTCCCCAGGCGGCCCGGCAGCTTGCGTTTCGCCCTCCGCCTTCTGTTCTCCCTCGTCGGCACCGCAGCCTTCGCCCTCTTCCCGGCCTTTGGGCAACGCTTCTTCTCCGTTGTCAAGCCCGCTATATTCGCGGCGTTCCTCTCTTGGTGGTTCGAGCGCCGCTCCTTCGCCCGCTTCCATGCCGGCCGCCTCCATAGCACCGCCTATATCCAGCGGGCGCAGCTCTATGCTCTTAGGCAGCTCCGCAAACGGCGGCCGTTCAAAAGAAGGTTCCCGTTCCAACGCAAAACCGTCCCGATCAATAAAGGCGCCGGTCCGTTCAAGCCCAGCCCATTCGGGAGGCAGGACGCCGGCCCCATCCCGCAGGCCCTGCCCGCCATCGTCCAGGCTGTCGGCCGCTTTTCCTGTCTGCAGCACGGCCGCTTCGATGTCCGGCGTCACGGCCACCGGCAGCTCATCGAGCCAATCGTCCAACCGGCGCACGGGCTCGATCTCTGAAGCAGCGTCCTCGAGAGGAAGAAGCGAAAGCTCAGAAAGGAAACGCTTCTCCTCTTCCGTTTCGCTCCCGTCCCTTCCATCATCCGCCATAGCAGCTCTCCCTAAAAGGAGGAAATCGTCTTCTTCCGCACCGTCAGCCGAAGCGGAAAACGGCGCGGTGAAATGCCGATCCGCCCCCTCTTCCAGCGCGCGCAGGACGTCGGGAGCGAACGCAGGCGCCGTTTCCCCCGCTTCTTCTGACGCCAACGCGATTTCATCCAAAGCAGGCGGCCCATCCCCCACTCCGTCATGCGCCGGTGCGTTTCCATCCGGTTGGCCGGCGTGGATCGGCTGCCTCACATCTTCCTCCCTAGGGAGCATCTTCATTTCAGGCCAGCGGGCCGACGGGCGCCCCCCATCGACCGCCTGCCCCGCCAAAGACGTTGCTTCCGCGCCTTTTGGCGTCCCCCGCCTCCCCGTTTCGTTTCGCTCCGTCATCCGATACAACACCGCCCCAAAACGGCGGTCAAGCAAGTACGATGCAGCGGCCAACAAAAGCCCGACCAATAACACCGTTTGCCAGACGGGCGCCACCGATTCCGCCAACTTGGCCAACACGGCAGCCAACAGCGCGACCATCACAGCCACCGCGCCCCCAACCCGGCTGAAGCCAAGCGGCAGCAGCCAGACCGCCCCAAGCGCCAACACGAATGCAACGACATAAATGACTGCCTCTTTTCCCATGCCACCCGTTCCTTCCCGGCTATCGTCTGCCAAAAAGCGGCATATGCACCGCCTATCGTCCTCTTAGCCTAAAATTCTACATAATTCAACTCGAACTTATTGTATAATAAAGTTACATATTTTGAAAGAAGGTTATGACGAATGACCGAAGGCAATTTTTCTCCCACTGGCCGCCAAGGCGGGTTCACGCTCATTGAAACGTTGCTCGCTCTCACCCTTCTATCAAGCGTTGTGATCGGCTTGTTTTACTTTTTTACGAATGCTATGGCCCATACGTCCTACAGCCAAGGGCGGACGGTGGCGATCAACATCGCCCGCGGCGTCGCCGCCTATATGGAACGGCTTGAGTTTTCCGCGCTCGAACGTTACGTTCGCCAGTCAGCAGGCGAACAGGCGCCGTTTGTCAAATTGACGAGCGGCGATTGCGAAAATAGAGCCATTTTCCCAGAGCCGGACGCCTGCCGCGCCCAGCTCGGCCCGACGGTCAACAATATCGTTTATGACGACGGGCGGGTGGCCGTCTTTCTCATCCCGTATGACGGAGCGCTTTGGGAACAGCTCGTCTCATCGCCGCCTGACGCGTTCCCGTCCTCCCTCCGCAAACAAATCGAAAAAGAAGCGGAAAAAGTGCGGGCGTCAGACCCCGGCCTCGGGCAGTATTTGTTGAAAATGTACGTTGTCGTCCGCTGGGGCGAGCGTCCTGGGGAAGCGGAATGGGTCGAAGGGGTGGTCACCGATGAAACGATCCGCTAGAAGCAAAGCCGGCATGACGCTGATCGAGCTTCTAGCTGCTGTTTCCGTTTCGCTGTTGATCATCGGCGCCATCTATACCGTGTTTCTAAGCGGCATCCGCGCCTACGAACGGATCGGCATCGAAAACGAACTGCGCAGTGAGGCGGACTACGCCATGGCAATGGTGATGAATAAACTGTACGAATTTGCACCGGATGGGATTAACCTTAGCGAAAGCGGCGAAAAAACATTAACGTTTATCGACGACCGGCAAAAGCGGGTTGACCCCTCATCCGGATTTGTCGATGAAAGAGAAATCGGCGGCGGCGCGTTGACTGTTTCCATTGAAAACGGCTCGCTCATCATCAACGGGGAAGCCATTTCCCCGCCACACTTGCTGCTTGTGGACAACTCTGCCTTTTCGGTGCGCTGTTTGCGCGAAGAGCGGAAAGAGGAAGCGCGAATTTGCCGCAGCGGCGTCATCACGATCCGTCTTGCCGTACAAGACCGCAAACATGCTGATCCGGACAGCCGCTTGTATGTGCGCCCGTTTACATTAAAAACAGAATTCGGCTTTTAAGGAGGGACGAGGATGAACCGTCCGCGCTCGAACGAGGCTGGCTACAGTCTCGTGACAACGATGCTCGTCATCACCATTTTCTTTTTGCTCGGCACAACCATTTTAACAGTGGCCGCCCAGCAGGCGCGATGGGCCGCCGTGCGCGTCGAAGATGTCGAGTCGTTTCATGAAGCAGCCAGCGCCATCGATGAAACCGTGGCCGCCTTAAAGACAGCGATCACCAAACCCGATTTTGCCTTCTCTACCCCAACGCGCTTTGACGATGATTTGAGGCGTTGGCTCCCTTCGTTTGAGCGGCGCTATGACGTCACGATCACGGATGCAACCAATGAAGAAGGGATCGACCGAAAAAAGCTGTTCACCCGCGTTTTGCACATTGCAAAATCGTCCGGTCAGAAAACCATCACCCGCCGCGTCATTATCACCAACACGCCAAGCTTTTTGAAATACGCCCTCGGTTCAGCTGAAGATTTGCTCGTCAACGGCGGGGCATACATTGACGGGCATGTGTACGCAGGCCGAAATGCCTACGTCACTAACGCTGCCAACTATATCGATCACTCGCAGCGCCGGACCGAGCTGACTTCCTTCCCCACCCTCTCAACCGGCAGCGCTTGGCTTGTTCAAGGGGAAATATCATCGTGCGAACACGGTGCGGGGTGTTACCGGATCGAAGACGGGGTGTTCATCCGCCGTGAAAACACCTTTTCCCCTCGTCTTGACGGAGCTCCGGTGCAAAAGGAAAAAGACGATTTTATCGACGTCAATTTTGATTGGACGGTGAAAGATAAGCTGCTCCATGCCGCAGGAATGGAAACGTTCAGCGATGAATACGAACAGTATATCCATGAGGACATCCCGACATTGCTTGCCATGCTCCGGGGCCGCCTAACGGTCGTGGACAGCGTAGGGCCGCTGCTTGGCCGTTCTTGGAACGAGCCGGTTTTGCTTGAGAGCGAAGAAGTTTCCTCCTTTTTCATTGACCATGGAGAAATCGATTTAAAGAAAAACTGGCTTGTCGTCAATGGCGATTTGTTTTTAGGAAACACGGCGCAAACGCCGACGAAAGTGCGCGGCAATCTCATCGTGCTCGGCGATGTCACCATTCAAGGAAATGTGGCGTTTGACGCCTCGGTCTACGTCACCGGACGCACGCTCGTTTACAGCGCCGATATCAGCGGTTGGGGCGGAAAAGAGCTCGTTCTCTTATCGAACGGGCCGCTCGAGCTGGCGCGCATCAATGAGTTTGATAACTCGTTCCCGCCGCGGCCGAATTTAAAAGGATATTTCTATACGAACAGCAACGCGACCGTTTATGCCGTCGGCTCGTATATCCACATTCAAGGCGGCTTGTTCGCCCGCGGGGATGCCTCCAGCCTTGCCCCTGATGCCGATATATCGGGCCTTGTCGTCAACGCCTACCGCGGACGGGCGGAAAACGGGCTGTCATTCATCCCGGCGCCTGACGATGATCTGGAACAATCACGCCTTGTCATTCACCACGACCCGCAAGTGTTGATCGACCGCGGGGAAGGGTTGCCGTTTGTCAAACAGCTGTCGCTCGTCGTTGAGCCAATAAAAGTCAAATAGAAAAAAGCGGCCTGTGCAAGGCCGCCTTTTCGTTTTGCCGCCGCGCGGAAGCAGCTGCTTTTGTCACCACCGATTTCGCCCGTCATCGCTACCGTCGGCCGCTTCTTGAACAATGACCGTCACCGCCGCTTGAATCGCCTTATGATCGCTCGTTCTCGCCTTGGCGGTCGCCGTCACCGTCGCATAGCCGACATCGTTGGCGATCAGCACCCATGTTCCGTTTTCATTGACCGCTTCCACATAGGCCGGGGCGGATGACTGGACATCGGCAATCGTTTTGTCGGTCGCATTCTCAGGGATAAACCGCAGTTGCGGCGCCACCTCGAGCCGTTCGTCGACTTTCATGTACAGCACCGGGCTGGAAAACGCCATCCTTTCAAGCGGCACATACGGGTCGATGACCGTAATCACCGCTCTAGCTGTTGCCCCGCTTCCGTCAGTTGCGCGGACGATGATCGCGGCCGTTCCCGGTTTGTTTGCTGTTACAACACCGTTATGGCCGACAGAAGCGATATCCGGGTCGCTCGATTCCCACATAAGCGTTTTGTTTGTCGCATCAATCGGTTCAATGATCACCGGAATCGTTTGCGTTTCGCCAACGTTCATTTCCCGTCTGTAATCGCCGAGCGTCAAATTGCGAATGAGCTTCATATACTGGAATGACACGATCGTCGTTCCATCGCCGCGCGTCAACCCGCCGCTTGAACGCACGGCAACCGTATACTCGCCGTCATCGGAAACCGAAATGGCATACGGCGGACCAAGCAGCTGCCAATCGGACGATGAGCCGTTGCGCACGATTTCGTATTCATACATCACCCGTTCACCGGCGACAAGCCCGATCACGCGAACCGTCGGCGCTTCCGTCACCGTCGCGCCGCTTTCTACTTCGCCATTTGATGCAATGATCGACAAACGCGGCTTCAAATATATGCGCACCGTTTCATCGTGGCGATAGGTGACAAGCAGCGCGCCGTCATCGTTCGGATCGTATTGCAGCGCTTTGACCGCCAGCGGCAGCAGCCCGTATGAATTCGGCTCCGCGCTTCCGACCTCGTCTTGCGAAGCGGCGGAAACTTGATATTTGCGGATCGCGCCGTTCGCGTTTCCTTCATAGTAAAAATTCGGGAAATCATGGAGACGAACCGTCATGCCGATTCGTTCCCTCGGCGGCGCAAGCGTCGAGGTTTGCGCGCCATAGCGGCTGTCCGTAAACGTCACAACCGCTGGCGGCAGCGAGACATTGCTCATCGCAAAATCAGCCTGCATGACCCATTGCGCCGAAAGCGTCAGCTTATTCAGCTGGTTGTAATCGAACGTTTGATTGGCAAATGTCCATTTGGCATAACGCCTGCCCTGATCTGTGTAGACTGTGACTTTCCCATCAGGAACGACAGAAATGCCGTCGGGCAGTTCTTGGATAATGCTTACATTGCTAATCGTCCCGCTCGCATTGCCGACATAGCCGACAAGCGACAGTGAATATGCCGCGCGGAAGCGGTTGTCATCGCCATTAGCGGCGCCGAACTTGATTAAGCTTGTGACATCATTGGTCACTCCTTGCAATGTCACCGTGCCTGTAAAGGACGGCGGCGCTTCATCTTTAACCGTGACCGTCACCTTTTTCGTCACCGGCGGCTGCGGTTGGCCATACACGTCGCGATACGTCAATTCGGCTTCAAACGTATACGTCCCTTCAGCTTTAAACGATACCGGAACCGGAATCGTCACCGGCGGTGGAGCGCCTTGGCCGATCTGGTACGGAATCGAAAACGAAATGTAGGCGTTTTGCTTTGTTTCATCGAGCCATACTTGGCCGTTTTCCGCGATGGCGACATTGCCGCCAAATGACGACAGCGGAATGCGGATCGTTCCGGTGATCGCCGGGGTGGTGGCGAGCTGGGAAAACTGTTGGAATAAAGCGGTTAAGTTTTGCGCCGTTCCTTGCCGCGCCTCGCCGCCGGCAACCGCTGAAAGGGCGCGCAAATAGTCCATATCGACTTCCTTGCTGTCACCGAAGCCGATGGAATAGAGCGTGATATTGTTCAGTCCAAGCGCTTTGGCCACCGCTATAGCATGGGCACGGATTTCCGTTTCCACCCACTCATACGTGAATGGATAACCATTGTCACGTGAAAGACGATTTCCATTAACATAATCACTCCCATTGCTATAGAACACTCGAGTAAATCCCTTATTATCTTGAAAATGGATTCCTGCTCTTCCATCCACGTATAACTCATAAGTTAATGGTAAGTTAGCAGTGATTTTTTTCCCTGTATAGTCATAATACGGAATAAGCAAAAGCCATTGTCTCTCTACCTCGCGATACGTGATCATAGCGTCCGTATGCAACACTGTCGGCATCCCGTCTGTCAAGAAAATCACATACTTTTTGCGCGCCGGATCGTTAAAATACGACTGCGCAAGCGACAGTGCCGCCGAATAGTTCGTGCCGCCTCCGGCCGTCAGCCTGTCGCCGACCGTCCGGATTTTCTCGAGCTGGGCGGCGACCGTCGGCTGATCCCCAAACGGCACGATATCTCTCACCGAGTCAGAAAATGGAATAAGGGCAAACCGGTCATGCGGATGCGAATGGGCTTTAAAGTAATCGACAGCCGAACGGAGCGCCGTCTTGGCGCTCGAAAGCTTCTCCCATGTCATCGACCCCGACACGTCCATGACAAACACGACGTCAATCGGCGGACGGACAGGCGCGGAAACCGAGCCTTTCGGGATGAGCGTCACATCGAGCCGTCCTTCGGCATCGCCGTTTGGCGGCTTGGCGTATTCCGACTGTGAAAACGCCATGGAGAAATCGAGTGCAGCGGTGCTGGCTTCATTTCGTTTCGTATACTCATAAGGCGGCTCCGGGAATGAAAAATACAAGTCTTCCTGCCCGTTTCCCAACACCCGGTAAGCGTCGACGGTAATGTCGTAAGCCGCCCTCTCCCCTTGGGCCGATGGCCACTTGCCGCGCATATCAAGCGAAAACGTATACGTTTTCGCTCCGTTTCGGCCCGCCGGCGCTTCCACCGCTTCCGTGCGATAGCTGACGACAGAGCCGTTTTGTTCCTTCACCTTAATACGGACTTCAAAAAAGCGGATGCTGTTGCCCCGGCCATCCCCGGCCCCTGGGGCAACGGCCCATCCTTCTATTTTTTCATCTGAAACGACGGTGAGAGCGCCCTCTTTTTGATCGGCATAAACGATGTCAACCCTCACCGGCCATAGACTTGCGATGAGACAAAACACCATTCCCCATAACAGCCAGCCACGCCGCCGCATGCGCCTCCCCTCCCGCGTCAAAAGGACTATCTTTCTTCCATTATATCAATCCTTTTCATCGCTTGGTATGTTTTTTTAATAGTTTCCGCGCTTCGGATATAAAATAAAGCGATCCGGTGATCAGCAGCAAGTCATCGCTTCCCGCCTCTTTTTTCTTTCCGTCTATCCAGGCGGTCCAATCGCCCACAACAGCTTTGTGCGGGTGGGACGAAAGGGCGGCAAGATCCTCGGCCGCCGCCGCGCGCGGAAAATCAAACGTCGTAAAGGTGATCGTGTCCGCGAGCTCATCGAG
This sequence comes from Geobacillus sp. BK01, assembly GCF_052220245.1. Taxonomy (NCBI): domain Bacteria; kingdom Bacillati; phylum Bacillota; class Bacilli; order Caryophanales; family Anoxybacillaceae; genus Geobacillus; species Geobacillus sp. BK01. Next base: position 95,692 of record NZ_JBQPTH010000001.1, on the reverse strand, counting down.
CGGTTCGATCATTCGCTCAAGCGGCTTGTCCGTCAGCGCGGCGAACAAAACATGGACGCGTTTGTCGGGATAATGAGCGCGCACCGTCTCGACAAGGGCGCGGATGCCGGCTTCGTTATGGGCGCCGTCAAGGATGATCAGCGGGTTGCCGCTCACCTGCTCAAACCGGCCGGGCCAGGCGGCGGCGGCGAGTCCATCGGCGATATGCTCCGGATCGATCAAAAACGAATAGCCAAGCCGCAACAACTCCGCCGCCATCACCGCCACCGCCGCGTTGTCGACTTGATGGGCGCCGGGCATTTGAATGCGCACATCGCGGTATTCGGCAAACGGCGTGGCGAGGGAAAACTGTTCCCCTTCGGCAGTCGTTTTCCAGTCTGTTACAGTAAAATCAACGCCGAGCCGGTACAGTTTCGCCTTCCGCTCCGCCGCCGTTTTGGCGATCACCTCCCACGCCTCCGGTTCCTTCACCGCCGTCACAAGCGGCACGCCCGGCTTGATGATCCCTGCTTTTTCCGCGGCGATTTGCGCGAGCGTATCGCCTAAAATGTTCATATGATCATAGCTGACGTTTGTAATGACGGAAACGAGCGGATAAATGACGTTCGTCGAATCGAGACGGCCGCCAAGCCCGACCTCGACGAGCACGATGTCTTGAACGTTCTGTTTTCCAAAATAATATAGCATCATAGCCGTGATGACTTCAAATTCGGTCGGCCCGCCAAGTTCGGTTTTTTCCAATTCATCCGCGAGCGGCTGAATGACTTGCACGAGCTCGACGATCTCCTGATCGGAAATCGGTTCGCCGTTGATGCTGATCCGCTCGTTAAACTGCTCGACATACGGCGACGTGAACGTTCCAACCGAATAGCCCGCCGCCTGCAAAATCGAGCGCAGGTAGGCGACGGTCGACCCTTTTCCGTTCGTTCCCCCGATATGGACGGCGCGGACGCGGCGTTCCGGGTGCCCGAGTTGTTCCATCATCCATTCCATCCGTTTCAACCCGGGTTTCATGCCGAGCCGCAGCCGCCCATGAATCCAGGCGACCGCTTCGTCATAAGTTCGAACCATGTCCATCGTCCTCCTCGTTCGTTGCTGTCTTGTCCACGCTGCCGATTTCATGCGGCAATTGGGGCAAAAGCTGAATCGTACATGTCGAAGGCATTTTCCTTCGGCATCATCATCCCTATCGAAAAAGACGAACCCGCCCGCAAGCGGATTCGTCTTCATCATAATCAACAGCAAGATCGTTTGTCTACCGTTTCAACTCAGCGAGGCGCGCTTGGACGGCTTCGCGTTTTTCCATGTAATCTTGCCGCTTGCGCCGCTCTTCTTCGACGACATGGGCCGGCGCTTTCGCCAAAAAGCCTTCGTTCGCCAGTTTCTTTTCGACGCGTTCGACTTCTTTGTTCCATTTGTCGAGCTCTTTTTCAAGCCGCTTGATTTCTTCTTCGATGTTGATCAACCCTTCAAGCGGCAAAATGAGCTCGGCGCCGGTGACGACCGCGGTCATCGCTTTCTCCGGCATCGGAACATCCACATCGATCAACAGCTCGCTCGGGTTGCAGAACCGCTCCAAATAAGCGCGGTTGTTCATAAGCACATCGCGCACTTGCCCGTCTTTTACCTTCAAGTAGAGCGCCACCGGCTTGCTTGGCGGTGTGTTCACCTCAGCGCGGATGTTGCGGACGGAGCGGATGATATCAACCAACAGCCGCATTTCCTCAGCCGCTTTTTCGTTTGACAGCTCAGGGCGCACCTTTGGCCACGGAGCGACGGTGATCGATTCGCCTTCGTGCGGCAAGTTTTGCCAAATTTCCTCGGTAATGAACGGCATAAACGGGTGAAGCAGACGCATTGTGTTGTCGAGCACATACGCCAACACGGAGCGCGTCGTTTGTTTCGCCGCTTCGTCGTCACCGTAAAGCGGCAGCTTTGCCATTTCGATATACCAATCGCACAAATCGTCCCAAATAAAGTTGTACAGCGTGCGCCCGACTTCACCGAACTCGTATTTTTCCGCGAGTTTTGTCACCGTCTCAATCGTTTCATTTAAGCGCGTTAAAATCCAATGGTCGGCGACCGTTTTTTCGCCGCTCAAATCGAGTTCTTCGTGCGTCATGCCGCCCATGTTCATTAAGGCGAAGCGCGAGGCGTTCCAAATTTTATTGGCAAAATTCCATGTCGCTTCGACTTTTTCCGTGCTAAAGCGCAAGTCTTGCCCCGGCGAGCTGCCGGTTGCTAAAAAGTACCGGAGCGCATCAGCGCCGTATTGGTCGATGACATCCATCGGATCGACGCCGTTGCCGAGTGACTTGCTCATTTTCCGCCCTTGGGCGTCGCGGACGAGGCCATGGATCAAGACATCTTTAAACGGCCGCTTCCCAGTGAATTCGAGCCCTTGGAAAATCATGCGCGACACCCAGAAGAAGATGATGTCATAGCCGGTGACAAGCACGTCGGTCGGGTAGTAGCGCTTGTAATCCGGCGATTCTGTATCCGGCCAGCCCATTGTCGAGAACGGCCAGAGCGCCGAGCTGAACCATGTGTCAAGCACGTCAGGGTCCTGCTCCCAGTTTTCAATGTCGCTTGGCGGCTCATGGTCGACGTACACTTCGCCCGTTTCTTTATGATACCACGCCGGAATGCGGTGCCCCCACCAAAGCTGGCGCGAAATGCACCAGTCGCGGATGTTCTCAAGCCAATGCAAATACGTTTTCTCAAACCGCTCCGGCACAAACTGCACTTTGCCGTCCGTCTGCTGGAGCTTGATGGCCGCTTCGGCGAGCGGCTTCATTTTCACAAACCATTGCGTCGACAAATACGGCTCGACGACCGCGCCGCTCCGTTCGCTATGGCCGACAGAGTGAACGTGCTCCTCGATTTTGAACAAAACGCCTTGTTCTTGCAAATCGCGGACGATTTGCTTCCGGCATTCAAACCGGTCAAGCCCTTGGTATTGCATGGCGTTTTCGTTCATCGTGCCGTCTTCGTTCATGACGAGAATGCGCGGCAAGTTGTGGCGGTTGCCGATTTCAAAGTCGTTCGGGTCGTGCGCCGGCGTAATTTTGACCGCCCCGGAGCCGAATTCCATGTCGACGTATTCGTCGGCAATGATCGGAATTTCACGGCCGACGATCGGCAGCTTGACCGTTTTGCCGATCAAATGCTTGTACCGCTCATCATCCGGATGGACGGCAACGGCCGTATCGCCGAGCATCGTTTCCGGGCGGGTCGTCGCCACTTCAATGTAACCGGAGCCGTCGGCAAGCGGATAGCGCATATGATAGAGCGCGCCTTTGACTTCTTTATACACGACCTCAATGTCCGACAACGCCGTTTTCGTCACCGGATCCCAGTTAATAATGTACTCGCCGCGGTAAATGAGCCCTTTTCGATAGAGCGAAACGAACACTTCGCGCACCGCTTTGGACAGCCCTTCATCAAGCGTAAACCGCTCGCGCGTGTAATCGAGCCCAAGCCCTAACTTCGCCCATTGGCTGCGAATATGCCCGGCATATTCTTCTTTCCATTTCCACGTTTCTTCTAAAAACTTCTCACGGCCTAAGTCGTAGCGCGACAGCCCTTGCTGGCGCAGTTTTTCCTCGACTTTCGCCTGGGTGGCGATGCCGGCGTGGTCCATTCCCGGAAGCCAGAGCACGTCATACCCTTGCATCCGCTTCATGCGCGTAATGATATCTTGCAGCGTTGTATCCCACGCATGCCCTAAGTGCAGCTTGCCGGTGACGTTCGGCGGCGGGATGACGATCGTAAACGGTTGTTTGTCCGGATCGCCGGTCGCTTCAAAAAATTTCCCTTTCAGCCACCACTCATAGCGCCCTGTTTCGACGGCGCGATGGTCGTATTTCGGCGGCATCGATACTTCATGCTGTGCCATGTTTCATTTCCCTCCCTCGACATGATGGACAGTGCGGCCTATAGCCAGCAAAAAAGCCCCTTTCATCCGAAAAAGGACGAAAGGAGCTGCTTTCGCGGTACCACCTTTTTTCTTAAGCCTGGAAGGCTGGCGATGGAGAAGACCGCAACACGGCCAAAACCACCGGTGAAAAATCGGCTTCGTTTGCCGAGCCAAAAAGCGGACTGTGTTTCAGCCTTCTAAAGGCTTAAGCGCTTCATTCGCATAACGGCGCAAAGCCGGCTTCCTCTACTAGGCGGGAACCCGCCGTTCAACGAAGCAGCTCAGGGGCGACCTTCCAGCAGCCGTCATCCTAGGAAATCTCACAGCTTTTGATTTCCCTCTCTGCAGGCGCGGATTGCTGTACTCCTCCCCGTCTTCGCTTTTATCATCATCGTTCGATTATTATACTACCATTGTCCATCATCTTTGCCAAGTTTTTATTTATTTATTCCATTGGCCATCGGTTGGTGACAAACATTTTTTCGCTTCATATTGTATAGTAAACCTAGGAAGGAGGGAACGCCGATGCGGCGATTCAACCCGTATTCGTGGCCGCCGTGGCTAAGGCAAGTGCGCGCCGTCTGCGCCCAAGTGATCATCCCGCTTACCATTTTTCAAGCCATTCGCACCATTTTTTTGCCGACGACGTTCGATGTCATCTTATTGGCGGTATTTGTTTTACTCGCTGTGGCGCTCCATTTGGAATGGATTTAACGGCTGCCGCCCTCATCTGCCGGTGCCTCGGAGCCGTCTGTCTCACCCTGCGGCTGCGCGGCGTCGCGTTGGACAAGATGCATGACGACGGCCTCCATGTTTTTAAAAGCCATATAGCAGCGCAACAGGGCAGCGACGTGTTCGCGCTCGTTCCGCTCCATGTGCGAAGCGGCCTCATATCGTTCAAGGCAGCGGACAAACCCGCGCGGTTCAGCCAGATGGCTGTATAGAAACGCCCGTTCCGCCGGAGATAACGGCAGCTCCTTTTCGTATTCATCGATCCCCTCTATCCATTCCTGTCCGAGTGGCGGAAACATCCGGACATGAATGCGAAACGCAGCGGTCAAATCGTATACCGGAGAATTCCAGTGTGCTCGCTCCCAGCTGATCCAATACGGCGTCACGTAATGGGAAAGGCGCGCCTTTCCGTGCACCCAGGCGATTCGCCATTGTTTCGTTTCCTTCACCGCTTCCTCCCAAGCGGCAAGCTGCTCCTCGGCAAACCAATACGCGCGCATCACCTCATGAAAATACGTGCAGCACTGCAGCTGAAACGGCGACATGTACCAAGCTGTTTCATACCGCTCGATCCGCTCTTCCCAAACCGCCCGCTCCCGTTGCCATTCCTCTTTTTTTTGCTTCCGGTAAGCGTTGATCTCCTCCTCGCTTACTTTAACAAAACGGACGGTAGCGCGGTGAAGGTGCGCCAGCCCGCGAAAAAAGGCGCGGACGGCTTCTTCCTTCCCCCCCGTTTCGCCTTCGTGCCATGCTTGCAAATAATAGAGGCGCCCCCCTTCGGCCGCAAACAGCGACCGCAGCCGCGTCCCATAATGTGGGGGGCAATGGCGCCCGTAATAGTGGAGTGACTGCCAAATGGCGGCCGCCTCCTGTTCGTCATCGAGCGGTTTTAAGGCAAACACACCGCGGTCAGTATGCACTTTAACCGCTTTGCCCCGCTGTTCGATATGCCGCGGCTGAAGCCCATACTGGTGAAGCACGGCGCGATACGTTTCAGACCGTATGGTCATCCGTTACGCCCCCTCGCCGGCAAAAGAAACGGAAAGCGTCCCTCTCATAAGAAAGGACGGCTTCCCGCCATGGCCGGAATATATAACAGCTGCCCCTCGTGCACATCATCCGGGCTTTCTAAATCGTTGGCGCGCAAAAGCTGGGAGATAGTCACATCATACCGCTCAGCAATCTTGTCCAACGAGTCTCCTTGCTGGACGATGCAAATTTTTACTTTTGTAAACTCTTCCGCTTCACTTTTCGCAAACAGCTTTGTTAAGTAAAGGGCGTTTTCGCTTTTCACTTCCGTCTGTTGTTCTTCCTCTTCCTCCTCATTTCCTGCCTTTTTGGCGGCCCCGATTGAGACTTTCGCCTCCGTTGGCGGCAACAGGGGAGCAAGTTCCTCTTCCGCTTCCGCACTCACCGCTTTCGTTTCCGTCTCAAGCGGCAAAAATGGTTCTTTTACGTCCTCTTCTTCATCAGACGGCGTTTGTTCATGACGTACAGCCGCCGGTTCAAAGGCGGAAACCGGCAGTTCCTCGCCCGCTGCGACAGTCTGTTCATCCGCCTCATCAGCGGGACGGTCCTCCGATGTGAACGTCTCATCGTCGGCTGCCTCCTTGCGGGCGACCGACTCGAACGGGGCAAAAAGCGGCTCCTCATCTTCGTCATCGGCAGGCAAGTCATCGACAAGCGGCGCTTCACTAATCCCGCTGATCGAAATATCAGCAGTCACAAGCAGTCTCCCGTTATCACCTAAGTCATAGTCAAACGTTTCCACTGTAACGTATACATCATCAAGATCACGAATGCGGTTTTTCGGAATCGTTATATCGATCGGAAACCGGTGCGACAGCTCGCAAATGCCATCCTCGCGCACGGAAATGTGCTGAATGTAACGATAGCTGGCAAAATCAAATGCGTCGCTGTCCACTTCCGGAGCCTCTCCTCCGCTTGCCGGGTGAAACTCTCCGTTTAGTTCAAGCGCGCCGCGAATCGTAATATATTGATCGTACTCGTCGACAGAGATCACAGGGTCAAGGGAAATCGACAAAAATTCGGCGACTTCCTGTCCGCTTTTAAACCAGACTGACTCTTCCAATGAAAAACGCAAATACGATTGCTCCAACCGGGCCTCCTCCTTCCGTCCCTTCACCTAATGGTTTCTATGACATTATCCATTGTATGAGCGAAAAAGAGGCGGTATGATAAAAAAATCAGGCTGCCGTCGATCAGCAGCCTGATTAGCTCACGCCTTGCGCAGGCGGGCAAACACCCGCTCCGCTGCGGCAATCGTATACTCGATATCCTCATCGCTGTGCGCCGTCGACAAAAACAGCCCTTCAAATTGCGACGGCGGCAAGAAAATGCCTTCATTCGCCATTTCCCGGTAATAAGCGGCAAACAGCTCCAAGTCAGACGTTTTCGCCGTTTCGTAATTGACCACCGGTTCGTTCGTGAAGAACAAGCCGATCATCGATCCGGCGCGGTTGATTGTATGCGGAATATCATATTTTCCGGCCGCTTGGCGCAACCCTTCTTCGAGGCGCGCCGCCTTGCGGCTGAACTCTTTATACGTTTCCGGCGTCAGCTGGCGGAGCGTTTCGTAACCAGCCGTCATGGCGAGCGGGTTGCCGGATAGTGTGCCTGCCTGGTACACCGGCCCGCTCGGCGCAACGAGTTCCATAATGTCCGCTTTCCCGCCATACGCCCCAACCGGCAGGCCGCCGCCGATCACTTTGCCAAGGCACGTCAAATCCGGTTCAACCCCATAATACCCTTGGGCGCAGCGGTAGTCGACGCGGAAGCCGGTCATGACCTCGTCAAAAATAAGCAGGGCGCCGTATTGTTTTGTCACGTCCCGCAGTCCTTCCAAAAAGCCGGGAACAGGCGGCACGACCCCCATGTTGCCGGCCACCGGCTCAACGATCACCGCGGCGATGTCTTCGCCAAACCGCTCAAATGCATAGCGGACGCTGTCTAAATCGTTATACGGAACGGTGATCGTATGTTGGGCAACCGATTCCGGTACGCCCGGGCTGTCCGGCAAGCCGAGCGTCGCCACGCCGGAGCCGGCTTTAATGAGCAGCGAATCGCCATGGCCATGGTAGCTGCCTTCGAATTTGATGATTTTGTTGCGCTTCGTATAGCCGCGCGCAAGGCGAAGTGCGCTCATCGTCGCCTCAGTTCCGGAGTTGACCATGCGCACGATTTCAACCGACGGCACCCGCTCGATGACGAGTTTGGCCAGCTCATTTTCCAGAAGCGTCGGGGCGCCAAAGCTCGTTCCTTGTTCCGCCATGCGCTTTAACGCTTCCACGACTTGCGGATGGGCATGTCCTAAAATGAGCGGCCCCCATGACAATACATAGTCGATATATTCGTTGCCGTCAATATCGTAAATTTTCGAACCTTGGCCGCGCGCCATAAAGATCGGCGTCATGCCGACCGACTTAAAGGCGCGCACCGGGCTGTTCACCCCACCCGGCATCAAGTTGACTGCCTCTTCGTAAGCGGCTTTCGACCGTTCATAGCTTCGCACAGTTCCGACCTCCTCTATTCCGCCAGCCAACGGGCGACGTCTTTCGCAAAATACGTGATGATCAAATCAGCACCCGCCCGCTTCATGCCGGTCAGCATTTCCATCACGACCGCTTTCTCGTCGATCCAGCCGTTTTGCGCCGCCGCCTTGACCATCGAATACTCGCCGCTCACGTTATAAGCGACAAGCGGAAGCGGAAAGCGGTTTTTGATGTCGCGGATGATGTCCATATACGCCAACGCCGGCTTCACCATTAAGAAATCGGCGCCTTCTTTCACATCGGATTCCGCCTCGCGAAACGCTTCAAGACGGTTGGCCGGATCCATTTGATACGTTTTCCGGTCGCCGAACTGCGGCGCGCTGTCAGCCGCGTCGCGGAACGGGCCGTAAAACGCCGAAGCGTATTTAATGGCATACGACATGATCGGCACGTTTTCCAATCCGGCTTCATCCAATCCTTGACGGATGGCGGCGACAAAGCCGTCCATCATGTTCGACGGTGCGATGATGTCAGCACCTGCTTTCGCTTGACTGACCGCCGTTTTGACGAGCAGCTCAAGCGACGGATCGTTCAACACATGTTCGTTCTCCACGACGCCGCAATGGCCGTGGCTTGTATATTCACACAAACACGTGTCGGCAATAACGATCAGTTCTGGGCATTGTGCTTTAATTTGGCGGGTTGCCCGCTGGACGATGCCGGTTTCGCAATACGCCTGTGTACCGACTTCATCTTTGTCATCCGGCACGCCAAACAACATAATCGCCGGAATGCCGAGCTTGACGATTTCGTCGATTTCCTCCGCCAAGCGGTCGAGTGACAAATGGTACACCCCAGGCATTGACGGCACTTCGCGGCGAATGCCGCTCCCTTCGACGACAAACAGCGGATAAATGAGATCGTCAACACGAAGATGCGTCTCGCGCACCATCGCCCGCAGTGCGGCCGTTTGCCGCAGGCGGCGGTGTCGGTCAAATGTCAACGCCATATGATCGTCCCTCCATGGAAAAATATTGTTCCATCGCTTTTATCATACCATCAGCTGTATAATCGGTTGGACAAATATGTACTGTGATCCCTTCCCGCTCCGCCGCTTTTTTCGTCACCGGCCCGATGCAGGCGATGGTGACCCCTTCAAGAAGCGCCGGCATTTCGCCGCCGAGAAGGTGGACAAGACTATGGACGGTCGAAGGGCTCATCAACGTAATCACATCGATTTTCCGCTCGCATAGCAGCGCCAACAGCCGTTCGCGCCCGCTCGCATCGGGCACGGTGCGGTACACCGTCAGCTCATCGACCAACGCCCCTGCTTTCCTGAGCGCCTCAGGCAACGTCGGGCGGGCCAAATCCCCTTTGACAAACAACACCCGATCCCCTTGGCGGAGGCGAGGCGCGAGGACGGCTGCCAGCCGCTCAGCGGTGAAATCATCCGGCATGAGCGCCGGCGAAAAGCCGAATTCGGCGAGCGCCGCCGCCGTCTGCCGTCCGACGACAGCGATGTCAGGCACAAGCGACGACGGCGGGAGATACGGGCAAAAAAAGCGCACCGCGTTCGCGCTTGTCAAGACGAGCCAACGATAATCGTGAAGCCGTTCGACTGCGGCGGCGATGTCTTCCGGCGCGGCGGCCGGCCGGATGGAAATTAACGGAATCTCAACCGGCATAGCGCCGGCAGCGCGCAATTTGGCAGAAAACGAAGTTGCCTGCTCCTTCCCGCGGGTCACGAGCACCGCCTTGCCGGCGAGCCGACGTTCAGCCATTATTGATCCAACTCCTTTTTCACCCGTTCAATAAGCGCCTTCGCCCCTTGCTCACTCAACATGGCGGCCGCCTGCCGGCCAACCGCCTCCGGATCGAGGCCGGACACGATTTCTTTGTACATTTCGTTGCCATCCGGCGAAGCAACAAGTGCGGTGAGACGCACCGTTTCCCCTTCCACTTCCGCATAGCCGGCAATCGGCACTTGGCATCCGCCTTCCATTTGCTGCAAAAAGGCGCGCTCCGCCCGCACCGCCCGCTCGGTTCGCTCATCGTTTAAGCGGTTTAACCATTCCCGCAGCTCCGCATCATCTTCACGGCATTCCACCGCAAGCGCCCCTTGGCCGACGGCCGGGACGCAAACGTCCGGCGGCAAGTAGTCGCTGATCACGTCACCGCTCCACCCCATGCGCACCAAGCCGGCGGCCGCCAGCACGATCGCGTCGTAATCCTCGTTTTCCAGCTTCGCCAGCCTCGTATCAATATTGCCGCGAATCCATTTGATCGTCAAATCCGGGCGATAAGCGAGCAACTGTGCCGAGCGGCGCAAGCTGCTCGTGCCGATGACCGCTCCCGGCGGCAAGTCAGACAACGTCCGCTTCCCCTTGCTCACGAGCACATCGCGCGCATCTTCGCGGCGCGGCACCGAGCCGATCACCAACCCGTCCGGCAGCACCGCCGGCATATCTTTCATGCTGTGAACGGCCATATCGATGCCGCCGGTGAGCAATTCATGCTCGATCTCTTTCACAAACAGCCCTTTTCCGCCCACTTTGGAAAGCGTGACATCGAGCACGCGGTCTCCTTTCGTGACGATTTCCTTCACCTCAAACGTAAACGGCGCCCCGAGACGCTTCAATTCGTCGATGACCCAGTTTGTCTGGGTCAAGGCGAGCTTGCTGCGCCGTGAGCCAACGACAATGTTTCGCATTTCGTTCCTCCCCAATTACGCATACCAAAAATGGAATTTTGACAGACTGCCAAACAAGAAAAAGTTCACAAGCAAAAATAAAAACGAACCAATATTCCATAGCGCAATCGCCTTCCCTTGCATCTGCCGGACGACCCGTTTGTAAAAGTAGATGCTATAAACGAGAAGAACGACAAACGACCCGAGCACTTTCGCGTCATACCAACGGAAGTGGTCAAGTTGAATGTATGCCCAGATGACACCGAGAATGAGCCCTAGTAACAACATAGGCAAGCCGAGCAAATTTAAAACATAAGACAAAAAATCGAGCTTCGCCAAATCGGCCATCCGCCACAGGCGCGCTCCCCATTTTTTCCTTTTCAACAAACTGTATTGCAGCATATACAGCACCGAAAAAATAAAGGACACCGAAAAAGCAGCGTATGCTCCGAGCGCGAGCGTAATATGAATGATCAGAAGCTCCGAGACGAGCCGTTCGGCGATGGCCGGCGACTGCGATGACGGCACAAACGTGTGAATGGCCAAAATAAAAAAGGCGAGCACGTTCGTAAAAAAGACGATGAAATCGACGCGCAACAGCCGGTTGATCACGAGCGACAGCGTAATGAGCAGCCAGGCGTAAAAATAAAGCCCTTCCGACATCGTCAAAATCGGAAAGCGCTTCGTTTCCATGATGCGGAAGGCGAACACCAACGTCTGCAGCAGCCAGACAACAGAAAGCAACCAGAAGGCGGTTTCGTTCGCCTTCCGGTTTTGCTGCAAAAAATCAATGAAGTATAACAGGATGGACGCAATGTAAAGCAAAATCGACAGTTCGTACAACGGCGCCACGATCCATCCCACCTTACAGCTGCCACGACGGATGGGCCGCTTCCGCTTGCTGCCGGTCGTGCCGCACTGCTTCTTCCCGCTTCATCCCCTGTTGCTGCGCTTTCACCGCATCTTCGATATTAAAAATTTTCATAAACAGCTCGAGCGCCTCCTCGGCGTTCGGGCTGGCAGCGAGCTCTTTCGCCTGCAAAATCGGATCGCGGAGCAGCTGGTTGATGATGCTTTTCGTATGCTTGTTCAGCACTTTCCGGTCGCGCTCCGACAAGTGCGGCAGCTTCCGCTCCAAGCTTTTCATCGTTTCCGCCTGAATGGCGAGCGCTTTTTCACGCAGCGCCGCAATGACCGGCACGACCCCGAGCGTCTGCAGCCATTGGCTGAACGCAACAAGTTCGGCCTCCAGCATCGTTTCAATGCGGGCCGCTGCTTTTTGCCGCTCGGCCAAATTGGCGGCCACCACATCTTGCAAATCGTCAATATCGTACAAAAAGACCGTCTCCAAATCGGCCAACGCCGGATCCAAATCGCGCGGCACGGCGATGTCGACCATAAAGAGCGGGCGGCCTTTGCGCATTTTCTCGAGCGGCGCCACCATCTCTTTTGTCAACATGTAGCCTTTTGCTCCGGTCGAGCTGATGACGATGTCCGCTTCCAGAAGCGCACACGACAGTTCGCTGAGCGGCTTCGCCTCGCCGGCGAACTGTGCGGCGAGCTGCTTCGCTTTGTCGAGCGTCCGGTTGACGACTGTGACTTTGCCGGCGCCGCTGCCATACAAGTTTTGCGCCGCCAATGCGCCCATTTTGCCGGCACCGATGATCAACACGTGCTTATCCGCCAGGCGGCCAAAAATTTTCTTCGCCAGCTCAACGGCCGCATAGCTGACCGATACAGCATGCGCGCCGATGCCGGTTTCCGAATGAGCGCGCTTGGCAAACGTCACCGCCTGTTTAAACAGATGGTTGAAAATCGTGCCGGTCGCCCCAATCTCTTGGGCGAGCAAATAGCTGTCTTTCACTTGCCCTAAAATTTGCGTTTCCCCGAGCACCATCGAATCTAAGCCGGCAGTGACACGGAACAAATGGCCGACGGCCGCCTCCCCTTCAAAGACAAGCAAGTACGGGGCGATCGCTTCCGTCTCGAAGCCAAACCATTCGGCTAAAAACGATTTGATATAGTAACGGCCGGTATGCAGTTGATCGACGACCGCGTAAATTTCCGTCCGGTTGCATGTCGACACAATGACGTTTTCGAGCACGCTTTTTTGCTTGGCGAGCCGTTGCATCGCTTCGCCGAGCTCGGTCTCGCTAAACGCCAGTTTTTCACGAATTTCTACAGGGGCGGTTTTATAGTTCACGCCGACAACGATGACTTGCACAGTGCAATCCCCCCTTTTAGGCAAATCCCTTCTACATATTATACCATAGCTGTCCACCACTCCGATTTGAAAAAATTGTGAACATCCATCGCCAGCTATGATAAACTGTATACAGTGACCATTCTACCACAAACATGTCTACATGGGAAACGGGGGACATGACCATGAAAAACAAAGCCGCCTTCTCCGGCATCTTGTTCATTGGGCTTGGGCTGTACTTCCTTGCCGCGCAGCTGTCAATCCCATTTTTGCGTCTTTTTCAAGGCTGGCCGGCTTTGCTTGCCATTTGCGGCGCCGCCCTGCTCGGCCAAGCGTACTCGGCGCGCGAGTACCATTATGTCTTCCCTGGCTTCCTTTTGCTCGGCTTCGGCGTCGAGCTGCTGCTCGCCGGCGCATTTCCGTCTTGGCCGCGCGGGACCAATATGTTTTTTTTCCTTATCGCGCTCGCCTTTTTGGCCAGCAGCCGCAAGCAAAAAAGCGGAGCCGGCTTCGGTGTCTTTTTTTTGTTTCTTGCGGTGGTGTTCACGTTTTCCGGCCGCGGCCAGCCGCTCTTTCAACTCTTGCAAACCGGGCTTTCTTCCGTCTGGACGTTTTGGCCGCTCGGGCTGATCGCCGTTGGAATGTATGTGCTATGGGCCAAACGGAAGTAAGCGGGCGAAAAAGCGGTTTCCGCTAACGAAACGGACGGCCGGCGGGCCGAAAAGGCTGGTGAACAACAGACTCGCCGGATTTGTCAACATCGCACGGAATGCCGTTATGGCGCCGCAAACAAAGTTGTGCAATTCGGAACACGGTGTTGGGGTGCAATGTTCTCCTTCCCCCAACTTCCTAAAAAGGCGCCCCCTCCAAAAACGGGACGCCTCTTTCCGTCACCCGGCTAAAAACGGCATGATCGCCGCCCACGCCTCGTCTTTCCCCTGCCCGGTCTCAGCGGAAAACAAAATGAGCGGGTCGCCGCCAGCCATATTCAACGTTTCACGCGCGATTTTCGCCTGTTTTGCCTGCTTGCCGCGCGGCACTTTATCGGCTTTGGTCGCGATCACGATGACCGGAATGTCATAATGCTTCAAAAACTCGTACATCATCACATCGTCTTTCGTCGGCGGATGGCGCAAATCGACGAGCAGAAGCGCCGCTTTAAGCGGCTTGCGCGTCGTAAAATACGTCTCCATCATTTTCCCCCATTTTTGCCGCTCCTGCTTTGAGACGCGGGCAAAGCCATAGCCGGGCACGTCGACGAAGTAAAACGCATCGTTAATCAAATAAAAGTTCAACGTCTGCGTTTTGCCTGGCTTTGATGACGTGCGCGCCAAGTTTTTCCGGTTGATCATTTTGTTGATGAACGATGATTTTCCGACGTTTGAACGGCCGGCGAGCGCCACCTCCGGCCGCCCGCCGTCCGGATATTGCTCCGGCTTGACAGCGCTGATCACGATTTCCGCTTTTGTCACGTTCACCGTTCCCACCCCACGAGCGCGTGCGGCAACACTTCATCAAGATGGGAAACAAGCACAAAGTGCAAGTCGCGCTTCACCGTTTCCGGAATGTCGGCTAAATCTTTTTCATTGTCTTTTGGCAAAATGACCGTTTTCAGTCCGGCACGGTGGGCGCTTAACGTTTTCTCTTTTAAGCCTCCGATCGCGAGCACCCTGCCGCGCAGCGTAATTTCCCCGGTCATGCCGACAAACCGGCTCACCGGCTTGCCCGTCAACGCGGAAATGAGTGCGGTCGCGATCGTAATGCCCGCGGACGGCCCGTCTTTTGGCACCGCGCCTTCCGGAACATGAATATGAATGTCATACGTTTCATGAAATTTCGGGTCAATGCCGAGCTCCTCAGCGCGCGAGCGTACATAGCTGAACGCCGCTTGCGCCGATTCTTTCATCACATCGCCGAGCTTTCCGGTCAAGACGAGCTTGCCGTTTCCTTTCGCGAGCGACACTTCGATGGCGAGCGTATCGCCGCCAAACGCGGTGTACGCGAGTCCGGTTGCCACACCGACTTGATCTTCCGCTTCCGCCTGGCCGTAGCGGTATTTTCGCTTTCCTAAAAATTCTTCGACATTGTTTTCTGTAATGACAACCCGCTTTTTCTCGCCGGAGACAATGAGACGGGCCGCCTTCCGGCAAATGGCGGCAAGCTGCCGCTCAAGCTCCCGAACGCCGGCTTCCCGCGTATAGTGGCGGATGATATCGACCATCGCGTCATCACGAACCTGGAGTGCCGCCTTTTTCAAGCCGTGCTCATCGAGCTGTTTCGGCAGCAAATGCCGTTTGGCGATATGAAGCTTTTCGACTTCCGTATAGCCCGGAATGTGAATCACTTCCATCCGGTCCAACAACGGCTGCGGAATGGTCGCCAAGTTGTTGGCGGTGGCAATAAACATCACTTTCGACAAATCGTACGGCTCTTCAATATAATGATCGCTGAACGTATGGTTTTGTTCCGGATCGAGCACCTCGAGCATGGCGGCAGACGGATCGCCGCGAAAATCGCTCGACATTTTGTCGATCTCATCAAGCAAAAAGACCGGGTTGATCGTACCTGCTTTTTTCATGCCTTGGATGATGCGGCCTGGCATCGCCCCGACGTATGTGCGGCGATGGCCGCGAATTTCCGACTCGTCGCGCACGCCGCCGAGCGACATGCGGACAAAGCGGCGGCCAAGCGCTTTGGCGACCGAGCGGGCAAGCGATGTTTTTCCGACCCCCGGTGGTCCGGCGAGGCAAAGAATCGGCCCCTTTAACGATCGCGTCAACTGCTGTACGGACAAAAATTCAAGCACCCGTTCTTTCACCTTATCGAGCCCATAATGTTCCTCGTTTAAAATGGCTTCCGCCCGTTTAATGTCGTGGATGTCTTCCGTTTCTTTCGACCAAGGCAAAGCGATGAGCCAGTCTAAGTAGTTGCGGATGACCGCGCTTTCCGCTGATGTTGCCGGAATTTTTTCGTAGCGGTCCAGCTCCTTGAGCGCCGTCTCTTTCACATGTTCCGGCATGCCGGCCGCCTCGATTTTCTCTTTGAGCGCCTCGACTTCACCCGTTTTTCCTTCCTTTTCGCCGAGCTCTTTTTGAATGGCTTTCATTTGCTCGCGCAAATAGTACTCTTTTTGCGTCCGCTCCATCGACTGCTTGACGCGGGCGCTAATTTTTTTCTCGAGTTGGAGCACTTCTTTCTCGTTGTGCAAAATGCGAATAATTTCGTTCAGTCGTTCTTTTACATCGATCGTTTCTAAGATGCGCTGTTTTTCTTCAAGCTTGAGCGGCAAATGTGAGGCGATAATATCAGCCATGCGGCCCGGCTCGTCAATATCAACGATCGATGCGTAAATGTCAGCCGACAGCCGCTTCGATAAATTTATGTACTGCTCGAAATATTCGAGCATCGTCCGCTTGAGCGCCTCGTCTTCTAAATCTTTCGCCGCCCGGTCGGCAAACTTTTCAATCTTGACGGAAAAATACGGCTCCTCGCTGATGACTTCGGTGATGAGCGCGCGCGCCACCCCTTCAACAAGTACGCGAAACGTGCCATTCGGCAGTTTAAGCAGCTGCTTGACGCGGGCAATCGTCCCCATTTTATATAAGTCGTCCATATCTGGTTCGTCGATGCCGACATCTTTTTGTGATGTCAGCAAAATCATATGATCCTCGACCATCGCCTGTTCGAGCGCTTTCACCGATTTCTCGCGCCCGACGTCCAAATGGAGCACCATCGTCGGAAACACAAGCAATCCCCGCAGCGGCAAAAGCGGAACGACCGTCTCCTTTTTCTTTCCGTTCACGCCGAACACCTCCATATCTCGCTTCTATTCGTTTATTGTATAGTACGACAGCCAGATTTGTAAAATTTGACGAACACCAAACGAGGTAACTGCCTGCTGCCTGTCGGAAGACAAAGAAAAACCGACTCCGGCGATCATCCGGTTGCGCCGAAGCCGTGCGCTGACAACTGGTCAAACAGTGGCTCCCGCCCGATAACCGGCCGCATCATATAGCGACCGCACACGAGACGGTGTGTTCCGCAGCCGCCAAGGGCAGGCGGACGCGCTCCTTTCCGCCATCGTTCCTCTTTGGCTAAACGAGTTTTTTCTCCGAACGGTCGGCTGCAGCAGCTGGCAAAAACGCGGTTCCCCGACGGAGCGTTTCTTCACCGAACACGTGAGCGAGCGCTTCTTCAAGGCGGCGGACGGCGATAATTTGAATGCCGCTTACTTCCCGCAGCAACGACTGCATGTTCTCAATCGGAATAATGACTTTTTTCGCTCCGGCTTGCTTGGCTGCTTTAATTTTGGCAAACACTCCGCCGACCGGTTTGAGGTAGCCGCGGATGCTAATCTCTCCGGTCATCGCGACGGTATGATCGACCGGCAGCTGGTAAATAGCCGAGTAAATGCCGACCGCGATCGCCACCCCGGCCGAAGGGCCGTCGACCGGTACGCCACCCGGAAAATTGACATGAATATCGTAGCGGTCCGCCGGCACGCCCATCGCCCGCAGCACAGTAATGACGTTTTCCGCTGAGCCGCGCGCCATGCTTTTGCGGCGCACCGATTTTTCCGCGCTGCCGATGCTTTCTTCCTCAACAATGCCGGTCACATTAATCGACCCTTTTCCTTTCGCCGGCAAGGCCGTCACTTCGATTTCGAGAAGCGCACCGGTGTTTGGCCCGTACACAGCCAACCCGTTCACCACACCGACAGCCGGAGCGGAAGCGATTTTCTTCTCATAGCGCGGTGCCATTTGGCTTGAGTGAATGACCCATTCGATATCTTTGTCTAAAATTTTCTCCCGGTTCTCTGTAATGGCCATGCCGGCAGCGATCTGCATGATGTTGACCGCTTCCCGGCCGTTGCGCGCATAGGCGGCAAGGAGGCGAATACCGCTTTCGGAGACATTCAAGCGAATTTTTTCCGCCGCTTTTTTCGCGATTAAGGCGATTTCGTCTTGATCAAGCTCACGGAAAAACACTTCCAAACAACGGGAACGAATGGCCGGAGGAATCTCGTTTGGCGTTCGCGTCGTCGCCCCGATGAGGCGGAAATCAGCCGGCAGCCCGTTTTGGAAAATGTCATGAATATGGCTTGGAATTTGCGGGTTTTCTTTGCTGTAGTAGGCGCTTTCAAAAAATACTTTCCGATCTTCAAGCACTTTTAGCAGCTTGTTCATTTGAATCGGATGGAGTTCACCAATTTCATCAATAAACAAAACGCCGCCATGGGCGTTCGTCACCGCCCCTTGCTTCGGCTGAGGAATGCCAGCTTGTCCCATCGCCCCGGCTCCTTGGTAGATCGGATCGTGCACCGAGCCGATGAGCGGGTCGGCGATGCCCCGCTCGTCAAAGCGCGCTGTCGTTGCATCCAGTTCAACGAATACGGCGTTTTTCTTAAACGGGGAGAGCGGATTTTTTTTTGCTTCTTCCAGCACGAGCCGGGCCGCGGCCGTCTTACCGACGCCAGGCGGTCCATAAATGATGACATGTTGCGGGTTCGGACCGCACAGCGCCGCTTTTAGCGCCTTGATGCCGTCTTCCTGGCCGACAATATCGTCAAAACTTTTCGGTCGCACTTTTTCCGCCAGCGGCTCGGTGAGCGAAATCGAACGCAGCTTGCGGAGCTGCTCCATCTCTTTGCGCGATTCTTTATCGATGGATACTTTTTGCACACGCTGCCCTTTTAACAAATTCCAAAAATAAAGGCCAATGATGACCCCGAAAAACAACTGAATGACAAGCACGATATTTGTCCAATCCATGCCCCGATATCCTCCTGCCTTCAAGTAGTATGTAGTATGATAGTATCTCCGCGAACTGGTGGGAATAAACAAAAAAAGCGGCTGCCGACGCCCGGGGCATGGCACAAAAAAAGAAACCGCCGTAAAAGGCGGTTTTCTCATTAAGCGGACGTTTTCCGTTCATGCTCGACCACCGTACCGTCGTGGCGAATGAGTTTCGGCGGCTTTGTGCCGCGCACGGTGTCGAGGGTAATGACGCACTTTTGCACATCTTCGCGCGACGGGAGCTCAAACATAACATCAAGCATAATCCCTTCGATGATCGACCGAAGGCCGCGCGCACCGGTTTTCCGTTCGATCGCTTTTTTCGCGATTTCATGAAGCGCCGCTTCTTCAAACTCAAGCTCAACGCCGTCAAGCTCGAGCATTTTTTTGTACTGCTTTACAATTGCATTTTTCGGTTTCGTCAAAATTTCAATGAGTGCCTGCTCATCGAGCGGTTCAAGCGTGGTAATGACCGGCAGCCGGCCGATGAACTCCGGAATGAGCCCAAATTTAAGCAAGTCTTTCGACAGCAAGTTTTTCTCATCCATGTCTGCCTGGTTCATTTCAGCCCCAAATCCGATCACTTTTTTGCCGAGGCGGCGCTTAATAATCGGCTCAATGCCGTCAAACGCTCCGCCGCAAATGAACAAAATGTTCGTCGTGTCGATTTGGATAAACTCTTGGTGCGGATGTTTGCGGCCGCCCTGCGGTGGAACGCTGGCGATCGTTCCTTCCAAAATTTTCAGCAGCGCCTGTTGCACCCCTTCACCTGAAACATCGCGGGTAATGGAAGGGTTTTCCGACTTGCGGGCGATTTTATCGATTTCGTCGATGTAAATAATGCCTTTTTCTGCCCGTTCAACGTCGTAATCAGCCGCTTGGATGAGCTTCAGCAAAATGTTTTCAACATCCTCGCCGACATAACCGGCTTCTGTGAGCGATGTTGCATCGGCGATGGCAAACGGCACGTTTAAAATGCGCGCCAATGTTTGGGCCAAGAGCGTTTTCCCACTTCCGGTCGGCCCGATCATCAAAATGTTGCTTTTCGACAACTCGACATCGTCAATTTTGCTGCCGGAGTTAATCCGTTTATAATGGTTGTAAACGGCGACAGCAAGCGATTTCTTCGCTTCATCTTGGCCAATGACATATTCGTCCAAAATTTCCCGGATTTCCACCGGCTTTGGCACATCTTTAAATTCAAATTCTTCTTCATTGCCCAGCTCTTCTTCCACGATCTCCGTGCATAGCTCGATGCACTCATCGCAAATGTAAACCCCCGGCCCGGCAACGAGCTTGCGCACTTGATCTTGCGTTTTGCCGCAAAACGAACACTTCAATTGCCCTTTTTCATCATTAAATTTAAACATGTTATTCACCCCTTGCTAACGGAATCACGCCTGCGTTATGTATCGTGCCTCGCCATCCTTTGTTGCCCAAAACTTATGTATTCGCTATTTTACCATAAATGTTCCTAAAAAGGCGAATGAAAAATCCATGATGTGTTAGAAAAGTTTGAAAAGTCACTCTTCAAACGCCATGATTGAGATAAAGAACAAGGCACGAACGTCTCGCGCCTTGTTCTTTCACTTTATTATTATGCCGCAACCGTGCTATGCTCTACAAGAAAATCGACCGTTTTCCGCCATTTTACATCTTCTTTGACGCCGTCCAAGCTGCCGAGCAGCTCTTTTAACTTGTCAACGCTCAAGTTGTAGGCTGCCGCCATTTTTTCGAGCTCTTCGTTCACTTCTTCGTCCGTCACGTCGATGTTTTCCGCTTCGGCGATCGCTTCAAGCGTCAGAGCCGCGCGAACCCGTTTTTCGGCGTCTTCTTTCATTTGCTCGCGCAGCGCCGCTTCGTCTTGGCCGGAAAACTGGTAATACAGCTGCAAGTTCAGCCCTTGCATTTGCAGGCGCTGGTCAAATTCGCGAAGCATCCGGTCGGTCTCGTTTTGTACCATGACAGCCGGAATGTCAATTTCCGCGTTGGCCGCTGCTTTCTCGACGACCGCGTTGCGCACCGCCGCTTCCGCCTCGTTCTTTTTCGCTTCTTCCAGGCGGGCGCGAATTTTCGCCTTCAATTCGTCAAGCGTTTCGACCTCTTCATCGACGTCTTTCGCAAATTCATCGTCAAGCGCCGGCAGTTGTTTCGCTTTCACTTCGTGCACTTTCACCTTGAACACCGCCGGTTTGCCAGCGAGTTGTTCCGCATGGTACTCTTCCGGGAAGGTGACTTCAATTTCTTTTTCTTCGCCCGCTTTCATGCCGACAAGCTGCTCTTCAAATCCAGGAATGAACGTCCCGGAACCGATTTCGAGCGAATAGTTTTCCGCTTTGCCGCCTTCAAACGGTTCGCCGTCGACAAACCCTTCAAAGTCAATGACAGCCGTATCGCCGTTTTCTACTGTCCCGTCTTCTTTGACGACCAGTTCGGCATAGTTTTCTTGCAGGCGCTTCAGCTCATTTTCGACATCTTCGTCCGTCACCGTCGCATCCATTTTTTCGACTTCAAGCCCTTTGTATTGGCCGAGCTTTACTTCCGGTTTCACGGTCACTTTCGCTTTAAAAATTAAGCTTTTCCCTTTTTCCATTTGCTCAATGTCGATTTCCGGCATCGATACCGGCTCAATGCCTGCTTCTTCAACCGCTTTCGCATACGCTTCCGGCAGCAAAATATCGAGCGCGTCTTGGTAGAGCGCTTCAACGCCAAACCGTTTTTCAAACAAGACACGCGGCACTTTCCCTTTACGGAAGCCCGGAAGCGTGACGTTTTTCACCACTTTTTTGAACGCGGCGTCCAAGCCTTTGTTCACCTGTTCTGCATCGACCTCAACGGTCAATACCCCTTCGTTTCCTTCAAGCTTTTCCCATTTGACTGACATACTGTTCCCTCCACCTAAAATCATTGCTCGGATCATGGCGCAGTCTGCTTGTCCATTATCCTGTTATTATGTCCATATTATGTAGCCAAGTATGCGAAAACAGATACATAGCACAGCCATTATATTATAACATACAAAAGCCATGTTTCAATACAGAACCATCCATTAGAGGTAGGAAAGTTTCTCTATTTCGTGCAGCTTTTTGCAAAGCTTCGCCATCTCCGCCGCCGCTACGCCGTAGCGGGCGGCCAATGTGTCCATATCAGCATCCATCCCTTGAAAGCGGCTCGCCATCCAATGGAGGGCGGCAAGCCATAGGTCAGCATCGGCCGGTTCCGGCGGGAACGGATACAAGATGTACGCATAACGAAGCCAAATTTCCGACGCGGTTTCATATAAGCTTGGGCTTTCAGCAGTGAGCCGCTGTTCAAGCAGGCGGAGCAGCGTTGAAGCGAATTCCGTTTCCGCCTGTTCGTTCAAGGCGGAGGGGACGACATCGATGAGACGGCCAAACTTCTCGACCGTCACCGCCTCGTCGATCTGTTTTACCGTCAAAAGCCGAAGCAGCATCGTTTTCGCCATCGGGCTTTTTTTCGGTTCACTTAAATATTGCTTAAGCAACGACAGTACCGGGGCGATGTCTTCCTTTTCCAACTGTTTAATAAGCTGCATGTGCTCGGCGATATCCTCCGATTCAAGCAATCGTTTCACCCGCTTCCGTTCGGCGGGCGGCAATGGGCGGGCATTCATTTTTTCGCTGAACCGGAGCAGCTGGCGAAGCTGTTCGCGCAGCGAAACCGGCAACGTCTGGCGGCGCAAGGCGGAGCGGATCAATGTTTCCGCTTCGCGGTATCGGTTTGTTTGCAACAGCAGGGCAACGTACATTTGCAGCAGTTCGCTGTTGTTCGGCTGTTCGTTAAGCAACGCGGCCAGACGCCATTGTGCCTCATCGTATTCCCCGAGTTCGTAGCAGCAAACCGCAAGCCCGAGCCGGATCGGAAAACTGCCCTCGCCAAGCTGTTCGGCGGCGCGCAAAAAACGGAGCGCTTCCTTGTACTGCTTTGCTTCGAGCGCCGCGAACGCCTCTTCGATCAACCGTTCTTTCGTTTGCGGAAACATAATGATTTTTCCTTTTTTTCCGTTTCCCATCTTCGCCTGCTCCCATTTGCATTTACCACAAGTGTAGCAAGTTTTCTCCAGTGAAACAAGCTGTGCGTTGTTGCACACCGGGACAAAATGATGACGGCACGCCCATGCTCTCACAGCCAAGGAAAGAACCAGAACTGGTCCAAAAAGTCGTCTGCCTCTAAGAAAGGGACAAGATATAGCCGGACGAAAGCGAGTAGCGCATGTACGGAGCGATATTCCCCACTGACGCTCACACATGGAAGCGGACGCTTCCCGGTTCAGGATGATAAAAAAGGGTGTCCCGTCGCTTTTGGGACACCCTCCATTCGCGTTGCATTGACGCGCCAAACGCAGAGCGCTTACGGCCGCGGACAATGTTTTTGCTCATAGGCGGCAATATGTGGTTCGTATACAAACGTTAAATCAATCTCGTCCCATCCTTTTAAGAGCAGCTGTTTTCGGTACGGGTCAATGTCAAACGGGCGCGAAAACCCTTCGTCATCAAACACGCGCTGCTCTTCAAGCGACACAGTCAGCTCATAGTCGGCGCGCTCGCTTTGGCGCAATAGATAGCGGACATCTTCCTGATCAAGCCGGATCGGCAGCAGCCCATTCTTTAAGCAGTTATTGTAAAAAATATCGGCAAATGACGGGGCGATGATCGCGCGAAATCCGTAATCTTGAAGCGCCCACGGCGCGTGCTCGCGCGACGAGCCGCAGCCAAAATTTTCGCCGGCGACAAGAATTGTTGCCCCTTCATTTTCCGGACGGTTCAGCTCAAACTCCGGGTTCGGCGTACCGTCGCTCAAATACCGCCAATCATAAAATAGAAACTGGCCGAATCCGGTGCGCTCGATCCGTTTTAGAAACTGTTTTGGGATGATTTGGTCGGTATCGATATTCGCTCGGTCGATGCCGGCGGTTTTCCCGCGGTGAATCGTAAACGGCTTCATCGTCTCTCCCCTTCCGTCAGATGTATGAGTCACCGTTCCAAAAGCGGATATCCTCAAAACGTGATGCAGCCACTTCCAGAACCGTCCGTCATCGGGCCGGCTCAGCCTCAAGCTGCCGCACGTCGACAAAGCGGCCGTAAATGGCGGCAGCGGCGGCCATCGCCGGGCTGACGAGATGCGTGCGCGCCCCTTTTCCTTGCCGCCCTTCAAAGTTGCGGTTCGACGTGGAAGCGCAATGCTCCCCTTCCGGAATGATGTCCGGATTCATGCCTAAACAGGCGCTGCAGCCGGCATCGCGCCACTCAAAGCCGGCATCGATGAAAATTTGCGCGAGCCCCTCTTCCTCCGCTTGCTTTTTCACTTGCTGCGACCCGGGCACAACGAGCGCACGCACGCCGGGAGCCACTTTTTTTCCTTTGATAATGTTCGCCGCCTGGCGCAAATCGCTGATGCGTGAGTTCGTACAAGAGCCGATAAACACGTGCTGCACCGGAATTTCCGTAATCGGTGTGCCTGGCTCGAGCCCCATGTATTCCAAAGCTCGGCGCACCGCGTTTCGCTCTGTTTCGCTTGCAAATTGTTCCGGGCCGGGCACCGTCCCGTCAACCGATGTGCTCATCGCCGGGTTCGTGCCCCACGTTACCATCGGGGCAATGGTCGAGGCGTCGATTTCGATCGTTTTGTCATACTCGGCTCCCTCATCGCTGGCGAGCGCCCGCCACCGTTCGACCGCCTGCTCGAATTCCTCCCCTTTTGGCGCATATTTGCGGCCGCGCAAATAGGCAAATGTCGTTTCATCAGGACTGATGAGACCGGCGCGCGCTCCGGCTTCAATCGACATGTTGCAAATCGTCATCCGCTCTTCCATCGACATACGGCGGATCGCCTCGCCGGTAAACTCGATAATATAGCCGGTGCCGACGCCGACACCGTAACGGCCGATGATGGCCAAAATAACGTCTTTTGCCGTCACTCCGTCGCCAAGTTGGCCGTTAATGCGGATTTGCAGCGTTTTCGGCTTATGCTGCCAAAGCGTTTGGGTCGCCAACACGTGCTCGACTTCGCTGGTGCCGATGCCGAATGCCAAGGCGCCAAATGCTCCGTGTGTCGATGTATGGCTGTCGCCACAGACGATCGTTTTGCCCGGCTGGGTTAAACCGAGCTCCGGGCCGATCACGTGCACAATCCCCTGCTCTTCACTATGCAAATCGGCGAGCGGGACGCCAAACTCGCGACAGTTGCGCTCTAGCGCCGCAATTTGGTTGCGCGCCACCTCATCGGTGATGACAAACCGGTTGACGGTCGGCACGTTATGGTCCATCGTTGCAAACGTCAAGTCCGGGCGTCGCACTTTGCGACCGTTTTGGCGCAGCCCCTCAAACGCCTGCGGGGAAGTGACTTCATGCACTAAGTGCAAATCGATGTACAGCAAATCCGGTTTGCCTTCCTCGCGGTAGACGACATGATTTTCCCATATTTTCTCGATAATCGTTTTTGGTTTCATGGCCTTCACCTCGCACGTCTCATGCATAAACGGTCATAATTTGCGCGATCTCGGTATAGTCCAGCACTGCGTTTTTGATTTCCTCGACCATTTCATCTGTCGAGACAATGCGCCCGCTGCCTTGCGCTAGATCAGCTGTGCGCAAGCCCGCGGTGAGCGCCTGCTGCACCGCATGCTCGATCACTTCCGCCTCAGCGGTGAGCCCGAACGACAGGCGAAGCATCATAGCGGCTGACAAAATCGCGGCAATCGGATTCGCCTTGCGCATGCCGGCGATATCAGGCGCCGAACCGTGCACCGGCTCATACAAGCTCGGCCCCGAGGCGGATAAGCTCGCCGACGGCAGCATCCCGAGCGAACCGGACAGCATTGACGCCTCATCGCTCAAAATATCGCCAAACATGTTTTCCGTCACAACGACATCAAACTGTTTCGGCGCGCGGATGAGCTGCATCGCCGCATTGTCGACAAGCATATGCTCGAGCTCTACGTCCGGGAATTGTTTGGCGACCTCTTCGGCCACTTCCCGCCATAAACGGCTTGAGGAGAGCACGTTCGCCTTGTCAACCGATGTCACCTTTTTCTTCCGCCCGCGCGCGAGCATAAACGCCATGCGCACGATCCGTTCGATCTCTTCCTTTTTATATAAGAGTGTGTCAATCGCTTTTTCTTCCCCGTTTTCGACGACGCGGCCGCTCGGTTGACCAAAGTAAATGCCGCCCGTCAACTCGCGGACAATGATGAAATCGACGCCGCGGATGACATCCGGCTTAAGCGGCGAGGACACGGCCAAGCTGTCATGGCAAACGACCGGCCGCAAGTTTGCGTACAACTTAAGCTGTTGGCGGATGGCAAGCAGCCCTTTCTCCGGGCGCAAGTGCGGAGGATTTTGATCCCACTTCGGACCGCCGACCGCCCCGAGCAAGACGGCGTCGCTTTGTTCGCAAAGACGAAGCGTTTCATCAGGGAGCGGCGTCCCTGCTTCATCGATCGCCGCTCCGCCAATCAACCCGTATTGGAATGTAAACTCGTGGCCAAACCGGGTTCCGACCGCTTTTAATACTTCCACCGCTCCGGACGTCACTTCTTTACCGATGCCATCCCCTGGCAAGACGGCAATCCGATAGTTTCCCATATTGAATCCCTCCGTTTTATGGTGTTGCCACTTTTTCGTTTTCGGCACGCATCGCTTCGATCATAAACATGCGGTTCATCGCATTAATGTACGCTTTCGCCGATGCTTCCAACACATCTTGCGCCGTGCCGCGCCCGCTTGTTTCCACATCGCGCACGCGCACTTTCACAAACACTTGTGCTAACGCATCGCGGCCGCCCCCTACCGATTCGATCCGGTAATCGAGCAGCGTCACCGCTGTTTGGAAACAGCGCTCAAGCGTATTGTACAGCGCCTCGACACTGCCGGCTCCGGTCGCCGCCTCTTGAATGTCGCGTCCTTTTCCGTCTTTTAAAACGACGACCGCTGTCGGGATTTGATTTGTCCCGTATTGCACTTGGATCGACGACAATTGGTAAAAATCTTTAAAGTGATCGAACTTCTCCTCGAAAATTAAGGCGATCAAATCATCATCCGTAACATCTTTTTTCTTATCCGCCAACTCTTTAAAGCGGATGAACAGTTGGTTGATTTCCTCTTCCGAAAGCGCGTAGCCAAGCTCTTCAACCCGATTGCGAAGCGCGTGGCGCCCGGAATGTTTGCCGAGCACCATCGAGTTCGACGCCACACCGACGAGCTCTGGCGAAATGATTTCGTACGTCGTTTTTTCTTTTAAAACACCATCTTGGTGAATGCCTGATTCATGGGCAAAGGCGTTTTTGCCGACGACCGCTTTATTCGGCGGAACGACCATGCCGGTCAGCTTGCTGACTAGACTGCTCGTGCGCTTAATTTCTTGCAGATTCAGACGCGTTTCCACTTGATAGTAGTCTTTGCGGATATGAAGGGCGACAGCGATTTCCTCGAGCGCCGCATTGCCGGCTCGCTCGCCGATGCCGTTGATTGTGCATTCGACTTGTGTTGCCCCGTGCTCAATGGCTGACAGCGAGTTGACGACCGCCATGCCTAAGTCGTCATGGCAATGGGCGGAAAGGGAAACATTTTCAATATTCGGAACATTGTTGCGTAAATAGAGGAAAATGTCGCCATACTCTTTTGGTGTAATATAGCCGACCGTATCTGGAATGTTGATCACTGAAGCGCCAGCTTTGATCACTTCAGTGACGATTTTCGCCAAAAACGGCAGCTCGCTCCGGCAAGCATCTTCCGCGGACCATTGGACGATCGGGAAGAAACGTTTCGCGTATTTCACCGCTTCGGTCGCCGCTTCAATCACCTGCTCCGGCGTCATCCGCAGCTTATGCACCATATGGATCGGCGATGTAGCGATAAACAAATGGAGCCGGGGTTCAGCGCCGCCTTTTAACGCCTCCCATGCAGCATCAATATCCCCCTTCACCGAGCGTGACAGCCCGGTGACCGAACATGTTCTTATCGTTTCGGCGATTTGTTTGACCGCTTCAAAGTCGCCCTTTGACGAGGCGGGGAAGCCCGCCTCGATAATGTCGACTTGCAGCCGCTCGAGCTGGCGGGCGATCTCCAACTTTTCTTGCAAGTTCAGGTTCACACCAGCCGACTGTTCCCCGTCACGTAACGTTGTGTCAAAAAACTTAATTTTTCGCACCTGGCACCACCGCCTCGTTTTGTTTTGCCTTCACAAACGGCATCATGCTCCGCAATTCGCGTCCGACGACTTCAATCAAATGTTCGTTCTCACGCCGGTTAATGGCGTTAAATTCTGGACGGTTCGCTTGGTTTTCCAAAATCCAGCCTTTTGCAAACTTCCCAGTCTGAATGTCATGCAAAATGTTTTTCATTTCCGCTTTCACAGCGTCGTTAACGACGCGCGGGCCGGAAATAAAGTCGCCCCATTGCGCCGTATCGGAAATCGAGTAGCGCATCCACGACAAGCCGCCTTCGTAAAGGAGATCGACGATCAGCTTCATTTCATGCAAACATTCAAAATACGCGACTTCCGGCTGATACCCGGCTTCGACGAGCGTTTCAAACCCGGCTTTAATGAGCGCTGTCAGCCCGCCGCAAAGCACCGCCTGTTCGCCAAACAAGTCGGTTTCCGTTTCTTCCTTGAACGTCGTCTCAAGCACCCCTGCCCGCGCGGAGCCAATCGCTTTCGCGTAGGCGAGCGCTGTTTCTTTCGCGTGCCCGGTCACATCTTGGTAGACAGCGATGAGCGCGGGTACTCCGGCTCCTTCCGCGTACGTGCGCCGCACAAGATGGCCCGGTCCTTTTGGGGCAACTAAAAAGACATCCACATGCTCCGGCGGAACAATTTGGCTGAAATGAATGTTAAATCCGTGGGCAAATACAAGCGCATTGCCCGGCTCGAGTTCCGGTTCGATTTCTTCTTTGTAAACCGCCGGCTGCTTTTCATCCGGCAGCAGCACCATCACAATATCCGCCTGTTTCGCCGCTTCGCGAACCGGGTAGACGTCAAAGCCGTCTTGTTCCGCCTGTTCCCACGATTTCCCCTTCCGCAATCCGACGATGACACGGACGCCGCTGTCGCGCAAGTTTTGCGCATGGGCATGGCCTTGTGAACCGTAACCGATGATCGCGACCGTTTTTCCTTGCAAATATTGTTCGTTTGCATCTCCGTTATAGTATACTTTTGCCATGATTACCCTCTCCTTTGTCACGTAGTGTAAGTATTGTTAAATGATAAACGCCGTCTTCTGGCTGGCTGCCGCCTTTTGCGCCCCGCGGGTAAACGCGGTCGTTCCGGTGCGCGCTACTTCTTTAATGCCGTACGGGCGCAGCAGCTCAATCAATGCTTCGACTTTTTCCGGCTCGCCGGTGACTTGAATGACAAGGCTGTCTTTGCTCACGTCGACGATCGAGGCGCGGAACGGTTCGATGAGCGTATAAATTTCTTGACGAACCGCCGGAGCTGCCGCCACTTTCACGAGCGCCAGCTCGCGGGCGACGATGGCCTGATCGGTAATATCATTGACCTTCAGCACATCGATTTGCTTGTTCAACTGCTTAATAATTTGTTCGGCGATCCGTTCATCATCAACATTGACGACGAACGTCATCCGCGATACCCCGTCGATTTCCGTATGGCCGACAGTTATACTTTCAATGTTGTAATGCCGCTTCGTAAACAGTCCGGTGATGCGATTTAACACGCCTGGACGGTTGTTGACGGTCATTGTGATAATTCTTCGCATGCTTTCACCCCCACCATTTCATGAAGCCCTTTTCCGGGCGCCACCATCGGATAGACGTTTTCGTCGGCGCGGACATGGAAGTCAAGCAGCACCGGACCATCGATGGCAAACGCTTGTTTTAATACTTCAGCAGCTTCCGCTTCCGTTGTCGCCCGCAGCCCTGGCATGCCGTACGCTTCCGCTAATTTCACGAAATCCGGTTGGTTCGGAATGAGCGAGTGGGAGTATCGTTTGTCATAAAACAGTTCCTGCCATTGCCGCACCATGCCAAGCGCCTGGTTGTTGACGATAACGACTTTGATCGGCAGACCTAACTCTTGGATGACCGACAGCTCTTGGAATGTCATTTGGAAGCCGCCGTCACCGACGATCGAAACGACAGTCGCGCTCCGATCCGCCAGCTGAGCGCCGATCGCTGCCGGCAGTCCGAATCCCATCGTGCCAAGCCCTCCGGAGGTGACCCAGCGATTCGGTCGGTTAAACTTGTAATATTGCGCCGCCCACATTTGATGTTGGCCGACATCGGTCGTGACGATCGCCTCACCATTCGTTAATTCGTAAATCATTTCGACCAACTTTTGCGGTTTGATGGTGCCGGCTTCCGGTTCGTAATGAAGCGGGAAGCGCCGCTTCCACTCATCAAGCTGCGCGAGCCATGCCGCGTTGTCGGCCGGTTTGCCTTGCTGGTCGATCAGTTCTTGCAAGGCCGCCTTCGCATCGCTGACGATCGGGATTTTCGTCGGTACATTTTTTCCAATTTCCGCCGGATCGATATCAATATGGGCGACCGTCGCCTTTGGCGCAAAATATTTCAAGTTGCCGGTGACCCGGTCATCAAAGCGGGCGCCGATGTTAATCAGCAAGTCGCACTCATACAGCGCCATATTCGCCGTGTACGTGCCGTGCATGCCGGCCATGCCGAGGAAAAGCGGGTGGTCGGCCGGGAACCCACCAAGGCCAAGGAGCGTATGGACGACCGGAATGTTTTGCTGCTCGGCGTATTGCCGCAATTCACTGGCCGCATTGGCGTGCAAGATGCCGGCGCCGGCTAAAATGACCGGCCGCTTCGACTGGCTGACCGCCTCGACGAGCCGGCGGATTTGCCAATGATTCGGCTGTGTCGTCGGCTGGTAGCCGGGCAGGTGGACATCTTGGTCGTAATCGAATTCCCCTTCGGCCGTCGTGACATCTTTTGGAATGTCGATCAATACCGGACCTGGCCGCCCGGTCGTCGCAATATGAAACGCTTCTTTAATAATTTTCGGCAGCTCACTGATGTCGCGCACTTGGTAGTTATGCTTCGTGATCGGCATCGTGATCCCGACGACGTCCGCCTCTTGGAACGCGTCCGAACCGATGACGCTCGTCGCCACTTGCCCGGTAAAGACGACGAGCGGCAGCGAATCCATCATGGCGTCCGTCAACCCGGTAACGATGTTTGTTGCTCCCGGGCCGGAGGTGGCGATGACAACCCCGGGTTTCCCGGAAATGCGCGCGTACCCTTCCGCCGCATGGATGGCTCCTTGCTCATGACGCGTTAACACGTGAAACACACCGGCTTTATACAGCTCGTCGTAAAGCGGCAGCACCGCCCCGCCCGGATAGCCGAAAATGACTTCGACCTGCTCCGCCTTGAGCGCTTCAATCAGCATCAGCGACCCGCTCATTCTCGCCTTCGTCTTCGCTTGTTCCTCCACTTTCATCTTTGCCATCGTCGATCCTCCCCGTTGGTTGTGATCCATATAAAAAACCTTTCCACCCACAATGACTGGTCCTTCCAGCCAAAGGGGCGAAAAGGTTTCCTTTCCGCGGTACCACCCTTCTTCACGGCCATCACGGCCGCCTTAGGAGCAACCAGCCAAAGCCAGCCGCTCGTTTTCGTAACGGGTGAAGCGCGCATCTCCACCCGTCCAACCCTACTAGCCGTTTGGCGTTCAGGCTGGCGCTCGGAGGTGAGTTCATCAAGCGGCAACATCACCGGTTCCCAGCTCTCCCGGCTCTCTGTGGATGTTGGCCCCGCTGACTACTTATCCTCGTCAACGCTTTTTCCCTATGCAATTATCGTTGCAGCTCAACCGACATTGGCGTTGGTCGGATATACTTTCACGCCTTCCGCTACAACGCGGCGGCGGAATTCTTCCAGAAGCCGCTTCGTATGCGGACCAGGGGTTCCGTCGCCGATCGTCCGGCCGTCAACTTTAATGACGGAAATGACTTCGGCTGCCGTCCCGGTTAAAAACACCTCGTCCGCAACATATACATCATGGCGGGTAAACGGCTCCTCCTTCACCGTATAGCCGAGTTCAGTCGCAATTTCTATAATCGCCTGGCGCGTAATGCCTTCAAGCGCCCCGACATACCCCGGCGGCGTGTAAATGACGTCATCCTTCACGATAAAGACGTTATCTCCAGAGCCTTCGGCCACATATCCTTGGTCATTCAAAATGAGCGCTTCGCTCACGTTGGCCAGATGGGCTTCAATTTTTACAAGAATGTTGTTTAAATAGTTGAGCGATTTGACTTTCGGACTCAACACATCGGAGCGGTTGCGGCGCGTTGCTACTGTCACCACTTCAA
Source organism: Geobacillus sp. BK01 (assembly GCF_052220245.1). Classification (NCBI taxonomy): domain Bacteria; kingdom Bacillati; phylum Bacillota; class Bacilli; order Caryophanales; family Anoxybacillaceae; genus Geobacillus; species Geobacillus sp. BK01. The sequence goes on along the minus strand of NZ_JBQPTH010000001.1, from coordinate 63,530 downwards.
TGCCCGTTTCATATAAATGTTTCGGGAAGAGTGCCAACGGCTCAACGATAATGACGATTTGCGGCGTTTTGCATTTATACGGGTCGAGCCCCAAATCGCCAACCCCACGCGAAACGACAAGGCGAATGTACGCATCTTGATAGCCGTTGCGGCGGACAGTTTCGAGCAAGTAGCCGATCATTTCGTCCTTCGTATACGGAATGTCCAACAAAATAGATTTAGCTGAATTGTACAGCCGATCTATATGCTCTTCGAGACGAAAAACATTGCCGCTGTAAACGCGAATCCCTTCAAACACGCCGTCCCCATACAAAAATCCGTGATCATAAACTGATATTTTTGCGTTTTCCTTCGTCACAAGTTCTCCGTTTAAAAAGATCCATTGTTCGCCCACTTCGGTTCCCCTCTTCCTTGATCAGTCAACAGTTGCTTCGAACGGCTCGATGATGTGTTTGAGTCGTTTCTCTTGTTTGAAAATTATAATAATCCTAAACCTCCCCGCCGTCAATAACGTTTTTTGAAAATTTCGATTGGTCCAACTATTTGTATACGCTTACAATGTGATAGAATCAAGGATTTGTCGATTATGAAAAAATTTTTTCTTTCCCGCCAACAACAGAAGGGGAGAGGCGAGAAACGGTTCAAATAGTTTCAATCCTTCAAGGTGAAGACGCCCGGATAATGAAAAAAGCGGACAGGCGTCCGCTTTAGATAGAAAACGTTTTTTCAAGACCGGGAATAGGGCGCCCCCCGATATCGCAAAATTGGATGAAGGTCCGCCCTCTGTCCATTTCTAACACCGCATATGTTTTTTCTTTTCTTCCGCGCGGCAGGGCGATGCTGCCGGGATTAATGAACAACACATCATCGATTTGCTCGGCGCCAGCCAAGTGGGAGTGGCCGAAGCAAACGATATTGGCCCCCGCTTCTTTCGCCCGATAGTATAACCGTAAAAGCGACGTCTTCACCCCGTATAAGTGGCCGTGGGTGACAAAGAGGCGGACGCCGTCCGCCTCCTCGATCCGCTCATCGGGAAACGCCGCTGTCCAATCGCAATTGCCGCGCACGACCGCAAATGGGGCGATCGCATCCGCCTCAGCCGGCAGTTCGGAATCGCCGCAATGAATGAACAAGTTCACTTCATGGCGATGGCGCATGACAATTTGCGCCAGTTCATCCGTAAGCCCATGGCTGTCACTCACAATGACCGCTTTCATTCCGCCCGCCTCGTTTCGCCCATGATCTCGTCCCATTGCTCATTCAACCGCGCCAACGCCTTCGCCCGGTGGCTGATGGCATTTTTCTCTTCCGGAGTGAGTTCAGCCATCGTCTTCCCCTTCTCCGGAAGATAAAAGACGGGATCATATCCGAAACCGCCCTCCCCGCGCGGCTCTTCAGCGATATAGCCGTCGCACGTCGCTTCGACAACGGCGGTCGGCCGCCCGGGAATGGCGACCGCCAACGCGCAATGAAAGCGGGCGGTGCGTTTTTCCATCGGCACACCTTCCAACTCACAAAGCAGTTTTTCGATGTTGCGCGCGTCGTTTTTGTCTTCGCCGGCATAGCGGGCTGAATAGACACCCGGCCGGCCGCCGAGCGCATCGACCGCCAACCCGGAATCGTCGGCGATGACCGGCCGCTGCAAGCGGTCAGACACCGCTTCCGCCTTTAGTTTGGCGTTTTCGGCAAATGTGCTCCCTGTTTCTTCAACATCCGGAATGTCCGGAAAATCAAGCAACGATTTCACGTCGATGCCCCGCTTCGCAAACAAGGCGGCAAACTCGCGCACTTTGCCGGCATTTTTTGTGGCAATGACGATTTCCTTCACTCTGCCTTCCCCTCCCGTTCTGTTTCCCACTTCGCCCCGATGTGGGCCGCCTTCTCGCCTAATACGCGGCGCTGAATGGCGATGAGCTGTTCAATGCCGGTTTGCGCCGCCCCGAGCAACTCGTCCAGCTCGGCGCGGGAAAAAGTCGCCTCTTCCCCGGTGCCTTGAATTTCGACAAACTGGCCGGCCCCGGTCATGACGACGTTCATGTCAACTTTGGCCCGCGTGTCCTCGCTGTAATTCAAATCAAGGATGATCCCGTGTTCGGGATCGATGCCGACTGACGTAGCAGCGAGAAAATCGCGAACCGGAAGCGACTGAAGCTTCCCTTCCTCAACGAGCTTCGAGAGCGCCAGCACTAGCGCTACATACGCGCCGGTAATCGACGCTGTCCGCGTCCCTCCGTCCGCCTGAATGACGTCACAGTCAAGCCAGACGGTCCGCTCACCCAACTGTTCCAGCTCAACGACCGAACGGAGCGACCGGCCGATCAGGCGCTGAATTTCCATCGTCCTCCCTGACACTTTCCCTTTGCTCGCTTCCCTCGCATTCCGCTGTTCTGTCGCCCGCGGCAGCATCCCATATTCAGCCGTAATCCATCCTTTCCCGCCGCCGCGCATAAACGGCGGCACTTTCTCTTCGACCGTCGCCGTGCAAATCACTTTCGTGTCGCCGATTTCAATCAGCACCGACCCTTCGGCATGTTTCATGTAATGCGGTTGTATATGTACAGGGCGCAGCTCGCGGTTCTTTCGTCCGTCCGTTCTCATCGGCAATCCTCCTTTTTCCTCCTTAGGTGGCTCCCGCCTGGCCGTCCGGTGTCGGTCGGCCCTTTTTTAGCGAATCCAGGCGGTGTAGAACATTTCTTTCCTGCGTCTATCGCAAGCTTCCCACCGCTTTATTGAACGCCCTCCCACCTACACGTGCGCTTAGAGGTGGGAGATTCGCAGGAACCTCCGCCCCACGGCACGCTGTCCGCCAAGCCATCTCCGTGCGTCCTACGGTTTTTAATCAAAAACAAAGAGGCGGAAGACGTTTCCACCTCTTTGTTATACCATAACCGTTTCTTCGTTTCCAGCTGCCGGCGCCAAACGGCTAAAATGTCCCGGTATTGACGTTTTGCGGCCGAGTGACCGGTTTCGTGAGCGGCTTACCGTCTTCGGTAACGAGATCCGCTTTGCCGTTGACGGTGATCGCCACACTTTCCACCCCGTTTTGTTCGGTGAGCGACAACACAAGCGAATTTAGCACAACATCGGAAATGACGTTTTTCTTGTTGCTGCCATAAATACCTTCGTTAAAGTTGAGCGTCACTTTGCCGTCTTCATATTTCGGGGCATCGACAAGTTTGGCATCCGGCTGAAAGACGCCGACAAGTCCACTGCCATGATCCGGCCCTTGAATGAGTTCATGGATCGCCGCTGCGATATCGTCCTTCTCTTTATTGGGGACGCGTCTTGTCACCGGCACGTAATATGTGTGATCCCCCTGTTGGGCGACAAAATAGACGGTGACCGGGTGTGTATTCGTAATGTCCGGTACGCCGCTTGCCTCGATATTGATGCCGTCCGCACGGCTGACTCCACCCTGAATCGGTGTTTTATTGACCGGCATCACTTCTTGGTCATAGCCATTAATCCGGATTTTGACGCGCTTAATGTTATCAAATTGAGTCAATGTCCACGTAATGGCTTGCAAAATCCGCTTTTCATCTTCCGGTTTGTATTGCTTAAATTCCGGCGAAAAATCGGCGATCAGCGTCCCATCTTTCTCCAATTTCGTCCCGAGCACAGTCGTCCCTGCCGGAATGACAGCGCGGAAGCCATTTGGCAAAATTTCTGACACCGGACCGTCCTCAACCAAATATTCGAGCACTTGTTTGGCAACCGCCTGTGTTTTTGGCAACTCGACCGTTTGCGGCACGACGAAGCCGTGTTTGTCAATTAAGTATAATTCTCTCTTCACCGTCTCAGCAGCCTTCGCTTCCTCTTTTTCTCCCTGTTTGTCTCCCGTTGCCTCCTGGAGCGCTTGGCCGTCTTTGACATAGCTCGTTTCTTGCGGCGGGTCGATCTCCTTCACCGCCTCATCATTGCCAAACAAACCGCAGCCGCCAAGCAGCAAAAGCGAAGCGAGCACCGGCGCCATCCATCTATGAGCCGTCCGTTTGCCCATTGACGTTCCCTCCTACTCGTAGTTTGTACTACTATGTATACGAGCCGGTTGCCAAAATAGAATAAAAAAATCCTTTAGCGTCCAAGCGCTAAAGGATTTTTTCGGTCATAAGCGAATCGTCTCCACTTTGCCGATCGATTTGCCAAACCATTTTCCTGAGATCTTTTCAAACAGTTCTTTTGATCCGGTCGTGAAAAACAAGTGCTCCGGTTCGCGTCTGCCCGTGTAAAGGAGGTGGCTATGATGCAAAATCGTGCTTACTTCGCGGGCCGTTTCATCGCCGGAGCAAATGAGTTTCACCTGTTTCCCCATATACGCCCGAATGAGCGGGGCCAACAGCGGGTAATGTGTGCATCCTAAAATGAGCACATCGATCGGCCGCGGACGCAGCGGAGCAAGCGATTCGGCGACAATCGCCACCGCCTTCTCCCCTTCAAAATCACCGCTTTCGACAAGCGGGACGAATTTCGGACAGGCTAAACTTTCGACACGAACGTGCGGGTTGATCGATTGGAGCGCTTTTTCATACGCTTTGCTTCTGACCGTTCCGACCGTGCCGATCACACCGATATGCCCGCTTTTCGTCGCCTTCAGAGCGGCGCGAGCGCCAGGATGGACGACACCAAGCACCGGAATGTCAAGCATCGCCCGCACCTCATCAAGCACGACAGCGGTCGCCGTGTTGCAGGCGATAACGAGCATTTTCAGCGGGTATTGCTGCAAGTACTGAATCATTTGCCATGTAAACTGACGGATTTCTTCCACTGGACGCGGTCCATATGGGCAGCGGGCGGTGTCGCCGAGATAAATGATCCGTTCCTTCGGCAGCTGCCGCATAATTTCTTTGGCGACGGTTAAGCCGCCAACCCCTGAGTCTATGACACCAATTGCTCTTTCCAAATGATCGCCTCATTCTTTGTTCATTTCTTGATGCAATTTTCGTAAACAACGTTCCAAGAAGACGATTTCCTCGTCCGAAAAGTTCTCTAGCACTCTCGCCAAATCGCGCCGGCGTTTTTCAATGACCTCCTCGATGATGCGTTCTCCTTTTTCCAACAGATGGATTCGGACGACGCGGCGGTCATGCTCGTCGCGGATTCTGCTGACAAGGCCGTTCCGTTCCATGCGGTCAGTCAAATCGGTCGTCGTGCTGCACGCCAAATACATTTTGTTCGATAACTCGCCAACCGTCAAGTCCCCTTCTTCAAGCAGCCATTGCAAGGCGACAAATTGCGGGGGGGTAATCGGGTAATTCGTTAAAATTTCGCGGCCGCGCTGTTTTAAGTTAGCGGCGATATAACGAAGCAATTTTTCCAACTCAGCAACTGTTTTTTCATTCATCGCAGACGGCATACAATCTCCCCTTGATCGTTTTCGCGGCTTAGCCCTAAAGCGGCGGCTCGTGCCAATACTTATTCTATTTTTCATTTTACAACACCCGGGGACATAATCAATACAAAAATGCCACTTCCACTACAGACGAAAGCCGGGCGGGCAATCAAGCCTCGTCCGGCCGCAAGGGAACATAACAGCCGGCCATCCGAAAAGGGAAAGCCGGCATCGTTTATAGTTCAAGTTCGCCCATTCGAAGCAATTCGATGACAGCTTGCGAGCGCCCCTTAACCCCAAGCTTTTGCATCGCATTCGAAATATGGTTGCGAACGGTTTTCTCGCTGATGAACAGCTCTTTGGCGATCTCTTTCGTTGTTTTGTCTTGGACGAGCAATTCGAAGACTTCTTTTTCTCTTTTTGTCAACAGCGGCTTCGATTGAAACGATTGATCCTTCAACGGTTGTAACCCTCCTTGCTCTCAATGGGCCCGAACTGCCGGATGGGTATTTCCTCACCATATCGTATGTGAGAGCAAGGGTGACGGTGACGAAAATTTGTTTATCTAATAGAAAAATGGGTCTTCTTTCTTCACACTTCCCGTCCGCCGGGACAACAGCCGACAGGCGGCATCTGCCTGGCAGCCGGTTGTCGCCCGGTGTCTTGGTGAACATAAATCCCCTTCATGGCCGTCCATGAAGGGGATCGATATAGTATCGTTATGCTTCGTCGCTGCCGAAGAAATCGCGGAACATTTGAATCGTCGTGTCGCGGTTTAATGCAGCGATTGACGTCGTCAGCGGAATGCCTTTCGGACATGATTGCACGCAGTTTTGCGAATTGCCACAGTTCGCCAATCCCCCGTCGCCCATAATGGCCCGCAGCCGTTCCGCTTTATGCATCGCCCCAGTCGGATGGGCGTTAAACAGCCGGACTTGCGACAGCGGCGCCGGGCCGATAAAGTTCGACTTGCTGTTAACGTTTGGGCACGCCTCAAGGCAAACGCCGCACGTCATGCATTTTGACAACTCGTATGCCCATTGCCGTTTCCGCTCCGGCATGCGCGGCCCCGGACCTAAATCGTACGTTCCGTCGATCGGGATCCACGCTTTTACTCGTTTTAAGGCGTCAAACATCCGGCTTCGGTCGATCGCCAAGTCGCGGATGACCGGGAACGTGCGCATGGGCTCGAGGCGGATCGGCTGTTCAAGCTGGTCGATCAAGGCCGCACACGCTTGGCGCGGCTTGCCGTTAATAACCATCGAACACGCCCCGCACACTTCTTCCAAACAGTTCATTTCCCAAACAACCGGTGTCGTTTTTTCTCCTTTGGCATTGACCGGATTGCGGCGAATTTCCATGAGCGCTGAAATGACGTTCATATTCGGGCGGTACGGGATGACAAACTCCTCTTCATATGGCGCAGAATCCGGACGATCTTGGCGCGTAATGATGAATCGAACCGTTTTGTTCTCGCTCATCTTACTTCACTTCCTCTTTCTTTTTGCTGTAGTCGCGTTTACGCGGCTTAATCAACGAGACATCGACCTCTTCGTAATGGAACGCCGGACCGTCTGGCGTATAACGGGCCATCGTCGTTTTCAGCCACTCTTCGTCATTGCGCTCCGGAAACTCCGGTTTGTAGTGCGCACCGCGGCTCTCGTTGCGATGGTAAGCGCCAAGCGTGATAACACGAGCGAGCTGCAACATGTTATACAGCTGACGGATAAATGTTGCCCCCTGGTTGCTCCATTTCGCCGTATCCGTGACGCTAATGTTGTTATACCGTTCCATCAGCTCTTGAATTTTTTCATCTGTCTTCCGCAACCGGTCGTTGTAGCGAACGATCGTCACGTTGGCCGTCATCCATTCACCGAGCTCTTTATGCAGCACATACGCATTTTCCGTACCGTCCATCGCCAAAATGTTGTCCCATTTTTCTTGCTCCTGTTTGACGTAGCGATCGAACAACGTTGACGGGAGCGCATCAGCCGATTTTTCGAGGCCGCGGATGTAACGGACGGCATTCGGCCCGGCGACCATCCCGCCGTAAATCGCCGACAAGAGCGAGTTCGCCCCAAGACGGTTGGCGCCGTGAATGGAATAATCGCACTCACCGGCGGCAAACAGGCCTTGAATATTCGTCATTTGATCGAAGTCAACCCATAAACCGCCCATCGAGTAGTGGACAGCCGGGAACACTTTCATCGGCACTTTGCGAGGGTCTTCACCCATAAATTTCTCGTAAATTTCAATAATGCCGCCAAGCTTGATGTCCAACTCTTTCGGATCTTTATGGGAAAGATCCAAATACACCATATTTTCACCGTTAATGCCGAGCTTCAAATCGACGCACACATGGAAAATTTCCCGGGCGGCGATGTCGCGCGGCACTAAGTTTCCGTAAGCCGGATATTTTTCTTCAAGGAAGTACCACGGTTTTCCGTCTTTGTACGTCCAGACACGGCCGCCTTCCCCGCGGGCCGATTCGCTCATCAACCGGAGTTTGTCATCACCCGGGATCGCTGTCGGATGGATTTGGATAAACTCACCGTTTGCGTAATAGACGCCTTGTTGATAAGCGATCGATGCCGCTGAACCGGTATTGATGACCGAGTTCGTCGATTTTCCGAAAATGATCCCCGGCCCGCCGGTCGCCAAAATGACGGCATCGGCAGGAAACGCTTTAATCTCCATAGACCGCAAATCTTGCGCGACGATGCCGCGGCAAATTTGCTCATCATCTAAAACAACGCCTAAAAATTCCCAATGTTCATATTTCGTCACCAGTCCGGCCACTTCATGGCGGCGCACTTGTTCATCAAGCGCATACAAAATTTGCTGGCCGGTCGTCGCCCCGGCGTAAGCCGTGCGGTGATGCTGCGTCCCCCCGAAACGGCGGAAATCGAGCAACCCTTCCGGCGTGCGGTTGAACATGACGCCCATCCGGTCGAGCATGTAAATGATCCCCGGCGCCGCCTCACACATCGCTTTGACCGGAGGCTGGTTGGCCAAAAAGTCGCCGCCGTAGACGGTATCGTCAAAATGTTCCCACGGCGAGTCGCCTTCCCCTTTCGTATTGACCGCTCCGTTAATGCCGCCTTGGGCACAGACGGAGTGAGAACGCTTTACCGGAACGAGCGAAAACAACTCGACAGGCACTCCTGCTTCGGCGATTTTAATCGTGGCCATCAAGCCGGCCAATCCGCCGCCTACAACGATGATTTTTCCTTTTTTCATGGCTACTCACTCCCTAGAAAATTGCTGCTTTTGCTTCAATGTCCACGGTTTGCCCCGCCGGCTCGCCCCATCGACCAAGCGATCGTTCGGCGAACGGCTGCAGCGCGATCCGTCACCAGCCAACGCAGCGGTTCATGTTCGAAACGTCCTGAATGAAAGGCTTGTCCTACGCAAAAGCTAAAATAGCGCGAATACCGACAATCGAAAGCGCGACAAAAATGATCATCGTAATGTACGTAAACACTTGCTGCGAACGAGGAGACACGGTTAACCCCCAGCTGACGAAGAACGACCATAAGCCGTTGGCGAAGTGAAATACGGTTGACAAAATTCCGACAATATAAAACCAAAGCATAAACGGGTTATCGACGATATTCGCCATCATATCGTAGTTCACTTCAGCGCCAAATGCGGCTTGAACCCGTGTTTCATACACGTGCCAGACGACAAAAATCAACGTAATAATGCCTGTGATCCGCTGAAGCATAAACATCCAGTTGCGGAAATAGCCGTACTGGCCGGTGTTGAATTTGGCTGTAAACGCAATATAAATGCCGTATACAGCGTGGAACAACAATGGAAGAAAAATAATAAAAATTTCCAAGAGAATGCGAAACGGCAATTGCTCCATAAACGAAGCCGCCCGGTTAAACGCTTCCGGCCCACGCGTCGCAAAATGGTTGACGATCAAGTGCTGCACTAAAAAAATGCCAACGGGAATAACCCCGAGCAGCGAATGGAGCCGGCGGTAGTAAAACTCGCGATTCCCTGCCATATGTAAACCCCCTTTGACTAGTAATAAAATGTGTGCTCCTCGTTACAGAACGGAAATAGAAACGCCTTCCATTTCCATATTCGCTTTGTCACATTCATTGTACTCCCACATCGTACAAGCGTCAAGAAAACATCGACACAAAATGTTCAAACATTCTCATATTTACCTCTCCCGAAGAAAGAGAGTGCACGCCGTCGGCAGTTCAGCTATAATGAGGAAATGGATAGAAAGAGGGGAAGACGATGAAACAGCCACCGTTAGAGAAACAGTATCAAACATTTGAATCGATTACACTTTCTGCATTCAGCGCTGAGCTGCTCCGCCATTCTCTTCTTCCCGAGCTGCTCGGCAAGGATGCCGCCGCCCTTTTATACTGGGCCGGCAAACAGCTGGCACGCCGCTATCCGCTTCCTGACCTAGAAGCCATCACCGCCTTTTTTGAGCGGGCCGGTTGGGGGACGCTGTCGGCCGGCGAAGAGCGGAAAGATGAACTGCACATCGAGTTGTCCGGCCCGATTATCTCCGCACGCCTTTCCCTATACGACAGCTGCACCTTTCAGCTCGAAGCCGGGTTTCTCGCCCAGCAAATTGAGCAGCAAAAACGGTTCGTGACTGAAGCGATCGAATTGCCGCCAAAGCAGACCGGCAAGGCGCGCATTTTAGTGAAGTGGGATCGGAAACAAACCATCGACTGATCTCCTCAAGTTTTCTGCGGTGAAAGCAAAAGCTTCTCGGGTAAGGAGATTGAGCGCTCTCCCACCTACGCGAGCGCTTCGATGAGGAAATTTTTGGAAACAACCGCCCCACGGCCGGCTGTTAACCACGCCTCGGCGCAGGATGATAAAGGCACCAAAGGGCGTCCCTAGGAGTGGGAGCGCCCTTTTAGCCGTTATGCCGATGCAGCTTTTCGTAAATTTTCTCCGCCACCGCCCGCGGGATGTTCGCCCGCTGCAGCTCCTCAACGGTCGCCTCTTTCATCTTTTTGACTGATCCGAAATAGTGTAACAGCGCCTTTTTCCGCTTCTCCCCGACGCCGGGAATGTCGTCGAGCACGGAGTGGAGCATCGTCTTTTGCCGCGTCTGGCGGTGGAATGTGACGGCAAACCGGTGCACTTCGTCTTGAATGCGCTGCAATAAATAAAACTCCTGGCTTTGCCGGTCAAGCGGCACAACCGCTGGCGGATCGCCGGCCAAAAGCTCGGAAGTGCGGTGCTTTTCATCTTTCGCCAGCCCGGCAAGCGGCACGTCAAGACCGAGCTCGTTTTCCAATACATCGCGCACCGCCGACAAATGTCCTTTGCCGCCGTCGATGATGATCAAATCGGGAAGCGGAAGCCCTTCTTTCAGCACGCGCGTGTAGCGGCGGCGCACAACTTCGCGCATCGACCCGTAATCGTTCGGCCCGTCAACTGTTTTCACTTTGTATTTCCGGTACTCTTTTTTCGCCGGTTTGCCGTCAAGGAAGACAACGAGCGCTGAGACCGGATCGGCTCCGTAAAGGTTCGAGTTGTCAAACGCCTCGATGCGGCGCGGCGCTGGAATGCCAAGCCGCTCCCCGAGCCGCTCAACCGCCTTGATCGTCCGTTCCTCGTCGCGTTCAATGAAATAAAATTTCTCCTTCAGCGCAATGGCGGCGTTTTTGCTTGCCAGCTCAACGAGTTCTTTTTTCTTCCCTTTTTTCGGTTGAACGATGGAAACACCAAGCAACTCATGGGCCAATTCTCCATCAACATCGGCCGGCAGGACAATTTCCTTCGGCTTGAAATGATGCGCCTTCGTGTAAAACTGGCCTAAAAATGTGAGCATTTCCTCATCTGGGTCTTGGTAAAGCGGAAAAATGGACACATCGCGCTCAATGAGCTTCCCTTGGCGGAGGAAAAACACTTGTACGCACATCCAGCCTTTGTCATACGCATAACCGAACACATCACGGTCGATGAAATCGTGGAACATCATTTTTTGCTTTTCCATCGTCATCTCAATCGCCGCGATTTGGTCGCGGTATTCTTTCGCCCGCTCAAACTCGAGCGCTTCGGCCGCCTGATGCATTTTTTCCGTCAGCTCCCGCTTTACGTCTTCATAGCCGCCGTTTAAAAAGCGGGCGATTTGCTCGACCATCGCCTTGTTTTGTTCGTCCCGCACCGGGTAAACGCACGGGGCGAGGCATTGGCCCATATGGTAATACAAACAGACGCGCGAAGGCATTGTCGAGCATTTGCGAAGCGGATACAAACGATCAAGCAGCTTTTTCGTTTCGTTCGCCGCCTGCACATTCGGGTACGGACCGAAATATTTGCCGCCGTCTTTTTTCACCTTGCGGGTGATGAGCAGGCGCGGATGTTGTTCCGCGGTAATTTTAATAAACGGATAACTTTTATCGTCTTTGAGCATAACGTTGTATTTCGGGTCATGCTTTTTGATCAAATTCATCTCCAAAATGAGCGCCTCGGCATTTGACGAGGTGACAATATATTCAAAATCGGCGATTTCCTCGACGAGCCGCTGTGTCTTGCCGTCGTGCGTCCCGGTGAAATACGAGCGGACGCGCGCCTTCAGCGACTTCGCTTTGCCGACGTAAATGACCGTTCCATGTTTGTCTTTCATTAAGTAGCAGCCCGGCTGCTCCGGCAGCACGGACAACTTTTCTTTCAGCCGGTTGTTCATGGCCATCACTCCATTCTATTCCTCGATCCATTCGTACAGCGTAATCGTTCCATACACGGGATCAGCGAGTGAACTTGAGCGATACGTTTTCACTTTCCGCACACGGCCCGACAAGTCGGCTCCTTGGGCGCGAAACCCGTCAACAACATGATTTGTCATATAAATGGCAGCATGGCGGTAGTTTTCTTTGTCTTGCAAAAAGAAGGAAAAATGAAACACCTCTTTATGCGGAAACGGCACGTGCAAATAGTCGAACACGCGCGTCTCCTCCCACGTATATACCACAAACGGACGCGGCTTGTCACGCAAATCGGCGGCCAACTGGTACACAGCCGGGGGCGTTTCCACCTGTTCGCGCAGCTGTCCCGCACCAACTCCAGCTTGCAGGAGCACAACCGCCGCCGCCAGCGCCAACCGCCATGGCCGCAGCGCAGTAAAGAAGCGACCCCACACATAAAACAGTGCAAAATGGATCAACGGAAGAAGATGGCGCGGCTTTTCAATGTTCTGCGCCAATAGCGCCCACACGGCATACAGCAAAGCCGAAACAACGAGCGAGCGCGGCAGCTGAAACCGCCCCGCGCGCCAGGCGATGGCGCCCATTACGGCATAGGCGGCCAGCAGCCAGGCGTTTTGGCTGGCGATGCCGGTCCAAAGAAAGTTGTTGATCAAAAACCGGCACACCCGCTCCGAAAACGGCAGCGGGCTCGCCGCGGCCGTTCCGCCCCAATCGCTGAAATGGCCGTGGACAAAGGCCCAGCCAAGCTTGAAAAACGGCCAAAGCCCTCCCTCTGTTCGTGCCACCGCCGCCACCCAAATCAATTGAAAACCAGCCGCTGCCAGCGCCGATGCCGCCACACGGCTAAAGCGGCGATGCGTTTTCCAGTCTTCATACCAAAGGAACAATAAGGCGACGGCAAACGGAGCATACGACAAGCGGATGCCCATAAGCACACTAAATAAAGCTGCCGGCAAAAGCTGCGCCCTCCATGTCTTCTGTCGATGCGTCCGCTCCACCGCCCAGATATACCACCAGAGCACCCCGAGCGCCGCACCGTCTGACATCGGTCGGGCGGCGGCAAGGAACACGTAGCTCGAAGAGAACACCGCCAAGGCTGCCAACAGCGCCGCCGGGAGCGGAACGTGCCGTCGCAACAGCCAAACGAGCGGGAAAACAGCGGAACCTAAAACAAGAACGTTCAACACGGAAAGCGCCTTAGCCGGATTGGCGACCACAGCATGAACGGCCATGCCGCCTAAAATAAAATACGGGTAACCCGGGAAATGCGGTTGCATGGCCAACAAGTCGTAGCGCTCGAGCGCCAGCGTAAAATCCACTTCATCCCATGCGGCCGCATACGGGCTCGCCCAATACAGCCCGGCACCGACTAAAACAGCGGCCATCCCGATGCTGAAACAAAGCCAAAGTCGGTTCTGCAACAGTTGTTTCATCAAGTTCCCTCCAAAGAAAAAGTACAAGGCGCAGTGCCTTGTACTTTTACATAATGCTTTTCGTCTGTTCATCAAACGCCGCGGCCGACGCCGGTCGCTCTTTCCCTTTGCTGTTCTTTTGGCCTTGACGGCTCGTCACGAGCAAGTAAATCACGACAAAGTAGCCGATATAGGCGATCATTTCTTCAAGCGACGGCATCGATGAGTAGCCGAACAGCGCTTTTAAAAAGACACCGACTTCACCGGAAAAGACAGGGGCGACACCGTGGTCGCGCACATAATGCTCATAATCGATCGGATGTTCCGGGAGCAGCCATGTCAAGTCGTATACATGGGGCATGACGCTGCCGATCAAGTTAATATCTTGCATCATTGAAATGGCTTGTACGAGCAGCCCGGCAGCAATCAAGACGATAAAAGCACCGGTCACTTTAAAGAACGTCTTCAGCGGAATGCGCATCGTCCCCTTAAAGAAGAAGTAACTGACCAAGACAGCGATGGCAATTCCGGTCGCCGCCCCCCATCCTTGTATGGCCGCACCGATGTTCCCATGTGTAATGGCGGCAAAGAAAAAGACCGTTTCCACCCCTTCGCGCAACACGACCAAAAACGAGTGAATGACCATCCCAACCACGTTGCCGGCTGTGATGAACTGATCCATTTTCCCTTCAACACTTTTTTTCATGTCCCGGCTATGCTCAGCCATCCAAAACACCATTTGCGTCAACAAGAGCGCCGAGACGATCATAATGCCGATTTTCAAGTAGATTTCACTTCCCATCGCAGCGAAGCCGGTGAACACGACTTGAAACAAAATGGCGACACCGACGCTCGCGGCCACCGCCAAGGCGGCGCCGAGCCATACATATTTCGTATACTCGCGATGATTCACCCGTTTCAAATAGGACGTAATAATCCCAACAATCAGCAATGCCTCGAGTGCTTCGCGAAACGTAATGAGCAGCGCCTGAACTTCCATGCCCCCGCCTCCCCTTTACATTTGGATTAAGCCCGCTTCCGGCTTCGTACATAAATAAGGGCAGCGCCAATAATGATAGCAGCGATGACAATGAGTGGAATCCAGTTTTTAACTTTGGACAAATCCGTCCATTCTTTTTTCTGTACTTCATCTGGTTTTTCCGTAGCACTTTCAGAAAAATGGCCAACTTTTAAACTTTTCAGACCAAATTGCTTTTGCAGCGCCGTTAAAATCGTTTCTTTGCTTTTCTTAAACACATTGATATCCGATTTTTTCTCGCCAACGCCGAACAGCCCTGGATTGCCAAGCGATTGAAGAGCGTTGTCAAATTCCGCACGCAGCTGTTTATCAAGCGCTTGGTCCTTCCCTTGAATGATCGGCGACAGCGCCTCATACGTCGCAAACGCCTTCGCCAGCAGCCGCTTGCTCGTGTCGTACTGATCAAAGTTTTTTTCGATATTTTCTAAACGGCGAGCGATATTGAGCACTAAAATTGTTTCCATATTGCTAGTCACCGCCTGGCGATCTTTCTCTTCGAGCGCCCTAAGCACCGCCGTCGACGGTTCCGTCCCCATATGCATATCAATTTCCTCTTTGACGGTGCCGAAAATGTCTTTCGCCGCGGCAAAGTTCGGCGGCTGTTCGTTCAACTTTTCTTTCATTTGCTTGTAAGCTTCGGCGACCGCTTCCTCATTCGGATTTCCATACGAATAGGCAAACACTTTAAGCGGGATGAGATTGATCGTAACGATCATTGCTATGTAAAAAAAGAAGCGGAACATTCCCATTTTTTCCTCCCCCTCCTGTCAACATTAATGATAATGATTATCAACATCTTTGTCAATATGGCCGGCAAAAACATGACGGCGGCTAAGCGGGAGCCGCCTTACGAACAATGCCGCGTCCACTCTTGGGAAAGCACATGCGCATCGCGATCGATGGCAACTTTGTCGACCGGGCGGCTCATTTCTTTCCATATCGCCGGAATAACGGAAGTCATGTAGGCGGTGAATTTGATGAAGGAACGACCGGTCGTCCGCACCTGGTAGCGGATCGGCACTTCCTTCAGGCGAAATCCTTTGCGCACTAAATTGAGCGTCAGCACCTGGGCATAATTGTAATCGTGGATAATTTCCGCCTGTTCCATCGCCTGGCGGGAAAAGGCGCGCATGCCCGACTGCCCGTCGTAAAGGCGCTGGCCAAGAAGGAGCGACTGCAGGCAGGTGAACACATAGTTGCCGAGACGGCGATGCCATTTCATGCCGCGAATCGTGCCGAGAAAGCGTGAGCCGATCGTATAGTCGGCTTCTCCTGCAAAAATGGGAGCCAAAATGTCGGGAATTTGCTCTGGTGGGTATTCGTTGTCGGCGTCGATCATGACCCCGATATCTGCACCGAGACGCACGCATTCCTCAAGCCCGCGGCGCACCGCCGCCCCAAGACCGCGGTTTTCCGGCAGGCGACAAATGTAATCGGCCCCCGCTTCTTCTGCCACCTCGACCGTCCGATCCATCGATCCATCGTCAATGACAAGAACACTTACTTCGACATCAGGGTGAAAGCGGCGCGGAATGCGACGAATAACGTCCCCGATAGCTTCTTCCTCATTATGCGCCGGCAAAAAAACGATGACCCGCTTCCGTTTCATCATTGCTCTTCTCCTTTCGCATTGCTTCGACTAAAACCGGACCGCGGCTATGATTCGGATATGGCGCGCCAAGTAAATAAGCGATTGTCGGTGCGAGCGAGACAAGGCTCGTTTTCTCGTCGACCCGTTTTCCCGGTTCGATGGCCGGGCCGCACATAAAAAATGGCACATACCGCTCCCCTTCATCCAAATGGCCATGGCCGCCGATGCCATCCGCCTGGCCATGGTCAGCACAGATGATCAATGTTGCGCGGTCGAGCTCGCCGCGTTCCTCAAGCCAACCGACAAACTCCGCAATCAACGCGTCCGCTTCTTCAATTTTTTCGATATATTCGTCATACAGCACGCCGCGGCTATGGCCGGTTTGATCGGTGGCAATCAGCTGTACGACGAGCAAGTCCGGGGTTTGTTCCTCGACAATGCGTTTTGCCCGCTCGATAATATAACGGTCGGCGAGGTCATTCGGCATAACGGCCGTCACCGTTTCCACATCATCACCAAACGAATCAACCAAATGGGCGATGCCGAGCAAGCGGCCTGTTTTTCCGATTTTGCGGAGCGAGTCGAAAATCGTCTCGACTTTCGCCCCAAGCTTCCACACCATATTCGACCGAATGCCGTGCTCAAACGGATATGTGCCAGTGAACATCGAAGTAAAGCAGACGACCGTGCGCGCCGGGTACACGGTCTCCATTTGCGCAAATTCGGTTCCGTGCGCGCGCAGCCGTTTTAAAAATGGAGCGTTCGCCGCCTCAAACCGGTCTTTGCGCATGCCATCAATAACGATGACATACACTTTGTCATTGACCGGCACGGCCGGAACGGGCACGTTGTCGGTATACGTCGGAATAACGTCCGGCTTCCAGTCGAATAAGTAGCGGTGCAACACCCAGGAAAACAGCCATACCCCGGCAGCAAACAGCACCAACGAACCGTACAGCGGCACTAAGGGAGCCCCTTGCCCTGCTTGTACATAAGCGTACTCCCATACGGACAAAAGAAGAAAACATTTCGGCAGCTGCTCTTGGGCGTTGCCGCTTGTTGAATCGCTGTTTTTCAATACAAGCTTCCAAAAGCGGGTGAAATTCCACCACGATGTGCCGATGCGCAAATGATAATACAGCGTTCCCCAAAAAAAGACGGTAAAGAAAAAATAGAGCGCAGCCGCCAAAAACAGCAAGACGGCATCGGCAAACGACCAAATGATGAGAAATACCACGTATGGAATCCATAAATAATTGCGCAAAAACAGCGGATAATCGTATACATAGTAGATGAAAAACAACGGCAGCACCGCCACCAAGCCGAGCAGCCACGCCGATGCATGGCCGCCGAGAAGATCAGCGGCATGGTAGATCGTCATCGTTCCCGCGACAAAAATCGGTGTGAATGGTTTCCCTTCGTTCAACAAATTCCAACAGCGCGCCGCCATTTTTTCAAACCGTGATGCTTCTTTCATCGCCTCTCCCTTTCTTTTTTCCATACGCCCCGCACCGCCTGCCAGTCAGACTGCCAAAGCGCGAGCACAACGGCTCCAGCAGCGTATGAAAATAGAAATTTAAACGCGTGGGTAAGCACTGCCGCCGCATACGCCATGCCCCACGGTACGCCCAGTACAGTCAACGCGAACGCCATCACCGCCTCATACGTTCCTACTCCACCCGGGGCCACTTGGGCGATCTGGCCGGATACGGTTGCGCTATTAACCCATACCGCCTGCCAAAAAGAAAGCGGCATACCGACCGTTCGGGCGATCGCGCCAATGACCGACGCCTCACACAGCCAGCTTGCCGCCACCGCCGCGACAATCAACATACCTCGCCAGCTGTGAAACACGGTCCGCCATCGCCGCCATAAGCGATCGATACGAAGCGGGCGGCGGAACACGATGAGAACGAGTACAAAGCCGGCCGCAGCGAGCGCTGCTAACAGCGGAATCCCGGGAATTTGGTGCATGTACATATACATCCCGAAAGCGGCGAAGCCGCCTAACACGGCCATATCGAGCAGCCGCATGACTGCGACCGACTCGACCGCTTCGCCGACCGAAACGCCGGGCTGGCGGGCAAGGACAGCGACGCGGGCCGCATCACCAATTTTTACCGGCACAAGATGATTGATAAACAAACTTAGCAGCACCGCGCGCCAATAGACAGAAAAAGCGATCGGTTTCCCGACATACTGCTTCCACGCCCATGCCCGAAGCCAAAACGACACACCATATACAAACGCTGCCCCGGCGAGATCAGCGGGATGGCGAACGAGTTCAGCGAGCTGCCTGAGCAGCAACCGGCTGTCAAAATAACGATACGTCAGCCAGGCAAAAATGAACAACAGCGCCACTCCAGCCACCCGCAACGCCGCTTGGGCCGCCCGCTTACCGCTCATGTTCGCGCGCCCACGCCACCGTCCGGGCAAGCCCTTCAGCAAACGGCACCTTCGGCCGGTAGCCAAACGCCTGCTCCGCCTTCGCGATGTCCGCCCATGTTGCCTTCACGTCCCCTTTTCGCTCCGGCGCGCGCGTGATCTTCATATCCGGGAAATGCTTTCGCAGCTCGACAAGCAACTGCTCCATGGCCACCGGCGCCCCCGCGCCTAAGTTAAATACCTCGCTTTGGCTACCGCCGCGATGGAGCGCCGCCACCATGCCGGCGACAATATCATCGATGTACGTATAATCGCGCGCCGTCCCGGAGCCATAGACGACGATCTCCTCGCCGTTCATCAACCGGCGGATAAACGTACCGATCGCCATATCCGGGCGCCCCCACGGCCCATAAACAGTAAAATAGCGAAACATCGTCATTTGATAACCGTACAAGTGGGCGTATGCATGGCAAAACGACTCCGCCCCGTACTTGGCGGCCGCATACGGCGACACGACACGGCCATCGGCCATTTCTTCTTTGAGCGGCACATTGCCACGGTCGCCATACACGGATGATGACGAAGCAAACAGCACATGGCTGACTCCCGCTTCCCCCGCCGCTGCCAACACGTTCACCGTCGCTTTAATGTCATAATCAATATAGGCGAGCGGCTGTTCAAGCGAATGCGGCACTCCAGGGAGCGCCGCCAAATGGTACACCACATCTGGGCACAACTGCGCCAACGAACTTTTCGTTTTTTCCCCGTCAAGCAAATCAAGGCGGACAAGCGGCACCCGGCCGCCGGTGAGCGCCCGGAACTGCCGCTCTTTCCGCTCGGGTGAATAGTACGGATGGAAACAATCCAACGCAACAACTTCATGCCCTTGCTCGCTTAAACAGGCAGCCAGATGGCTGCCGATAAAGCCGGCCCCTCCCGTAACGACAATCTTCAACAGCTCCACCCCATTACTGAGATTAATATCCATTAGCATCTTACCATAGCTGGCGGTGAAAGTCGCGGCATATAGGGAAAAATGGATCGTTTCCATTCAGGACGCGCCGCCCTACAGGCCGGCAAGGGACTCCCCTTCTTGCCCCGTTGTCCCAAAAGGCGAAGGGCGCCCTGCGGACACCCTTTTCCATTGTTAGTTCGCTTTTTCGATCACTTGCTGCAACGTCGCTTCGATTTGCGGCAGCACTTTGTCGCCTTCGGCTTTGTTTTTCGTCTTTGCCGCTTCTAAGTAGCGTGTCGCCTGGTCGTTCAAGCTGGCGTACGCCTTATCGCCGAGCAGCGCTTTTAAGTCATTTTCGATCATGTTAATAAAGAGCGCCCCCTCTAAGGCGGTAATCACCGATTTGTCTTGGCCCCAATTTTCTTTGCTTTCTTCATACTCGTGAAGCGCCACTTTCGCCCATCCGCGCACGAACGCGTTGTTCACCGCTTTCGGGTCGAGCGTTTTAACATCGGTTTGCAAGTCAAACTGCTTCAAAATGTAGTCTGCTTCTTCCGCGGCATGCCGTTTCATATACGGATAGACGGATTGATAAAACGCCCAGCCTTCCGCCTGTTCCACTTTCGCCTCTTCCGCGTTTTCTTTCGCTGCAGCCGCCGCCTTCGCCGCGTAGCCATGCGGCAGCGCCCCGCTCGCCAGGTAGAACGTTTTCATCAACGTTTTATCAACGACTTGTTTTCCAAGAGCAAATGAGAGGGCATCATCGCTTTGAACCGCTTGCTCCATTTGGGCAAACGCGCCGTTAATGGCGTCTACGAGTTTTGTGCCATACGCTGCATCGCGCTTTTCCACCGTTGGCTGTAAAATCGCGTAAAACGTTTTGGCTTCTTCGATCTCTTCTTTTACTTCTTCCTTATTCGCCCAATGTTCTTCCGCCTCAGTAAACTCATGTTTGATCGTTGTGTAAAACACTTTTTGCATCAGCTTATCGAAAATTTGTTTGACGACCAGCGGCTCAAGCGACCCGTCTTTGCCGGCCGCCAAGGCAGTTGTAATATGCTGGTCAAGCGTATCTTCAAATTCCGCGTCGCGTTTTTGTACAAGCGGCTGCAGCTTTTCGTTGTACAAACTTTCCACCTTGCCGAAGTCGACCGTTCCTCCTTGTTTCGCTTTATCAAGTTCGGCAAGCGCCTCGCTGAAAGCGGCGGCGTAATCGACTTCCGCTTCCTCGCTTTCCCCTTCCGCTTTCGTCTCCGTTTTCGGCTCTTCTTGTTTCTCTGCGGCCGTTTGACTGCTGTTTTCTTTTTCTGTCCCCGCCGTCTGTTCGCTTTGGCCGCACGCTCCAAGCGCCAACGCCACGGCGGCGAACACAGCCATCCACTTCCACTTCAACAACATTATGTATCCCCCTTGTTTTTGATAATGATTTTCATTAACAGAGTTTATTATAATAGATAGTGATTTTCACTGTCAACAAGCATTTGCCAAAATGGAAACGTGTTTCATATCCTGCAGCATGATGAAAAGAGCACCGTGTCAATAAAAAAGATCCACGTTCATCGAACCGTGGATCTTCTGCCGGGTTACACATGTTTGCCAACAAGCTGGGCGAGCGCTTCTTTCGGCTGATAGCCGATCGCTTTATCGACGAGTTCACCGTTTTTAAACACGAGCAGCGTCGGGATGCTCATGACGCCGAACTTCGAGGCCGTTTCTTGGTTTTCGTCAACGTTCACTTTGACGATTTTCACTTTGTCGCCCATTTCTTGATCAAGCTCCTCAAGCACTGGGGCGATCATGCGGCACGGACCGCACCACGGCGCCCAAAAATCAACGAGTGTGACGCCGTCCTTCGTTTCCGCGGCGAACGTTTGGTCTGTCGCATTAATAATGGCCATGCGAATTCCCTCCCATATTCTAGAATGCTGCAAGCAAAGTATACCATGGAAATTTGAAACGACGCGAATATTTTGCCTCGTTTCTAATATTCGCTTCGCAGTGGATTTTATCCGCAGAAAAAACGGGCAGCGCGTGCCGCGCAACCCGTTTTGGCCGATTACGAATGGACTTTCAGCTTTTTGAATTCTTCCGTCAGGAGCGGGACGACCTCAAACAAATCGCCGACAATGCCGTAGTCCGCCACTTTAAAGATGTTCGCTTCCGGATCTTTGTTAATGGCGACGATCACTTTCGAGTTCGACATGCCCGCCAAGTGCTGGATGGCGCCCGAGATGCCGCAGGCGATGTAAAGGTCCGGCGTGACGACTTTCCCCGTTTGCCCGATTTGCAGCGAGTAGTCGCAATACCCCGCATCGCACGCCCCGCGCGAGGCGCCGACCGCACCGCCTAACACTTCCGCCAGCTCTTGAAGCGGCTTGAAGCCTTCGGCGCTTTTCACACCGCGGCCGCCGGCGACGATCACTTTCGCTTCCGTCAAGTCGACCCCTTCGGCTGTTTTGCGGACGACTTCTTTCACAATCGCGCGCAAATCTTTAATCTCAACGGTGAGCGGTTCGATGCTGCCGGAGCGCGATTCGTCGCGCTCAAGCGCCGCAATGTTGTTCGGGCGAACCGTCGCAAAGATGATGCCGTCGGTGACAATTTTCTTTTCAAACGCTTTGCCGGAGTAAATCGGGCGTGTGAACACAATATTGCCGCCCGCTTCTTCGACCGCCACCACGTCGGATACAAGGCCGGCGTCCAATTTGGTGGCGAGCTTCGGCGACAAGTCTTTGCCGAGCGCTGTATGGCCAAAGACGATGGCTTCCGGCTGTTCTTTGTCGATCACCGCTTTTAACGCTTGTGAATAGCCATCAGACGTATAAAATTTCAAGTTCGGATGCTCAACGACAACAACGCGATCCGCTCCGCGGAAAATAAGTTCATCCGCCTGCGCCTGCACCTGATCGCCGACGAGCGCCGCCACGACTTCCCCGCCTTCCGCGATCGTTTTGGCGGCCGCAATCGCTTCAAACGAAACGTTCCGCAGCGATCCGTCGCGCACTTCTGCCAATGTCAATACTTTGCGTGCCATGTTTCAGTCCCCCTACCCTTATTGTTCGTAGTTTCCGCCAGTTAGAGAGCGCCGACAACCGCGCCGTCTCGCTTTACACGACTTTCGCTTCGGAACGGAGCAGCCCGACAAGCTCTTTGACTTGATCGGCAATCTCACCTTGCAAGATTTTCCCCGCTTCCCGCTTCGGCGGCAAAAATACTTCAATCGTTTTCGTTTTCGCCTCGACATCGTCCTCGTCAAGATCCAGGTCATCGAGCTCGAGCTCGTCAAGCGGTTTCTTTTTCGCTTTCATAATGCCTGGGAGTGACGGATAGCGCGGCTCATTCAGCCCTTGTTGGGCCGTGACAAGAAGCGGCAATGACGTTTCGATTACTTCCTCGTCCCCCTCGACATCGCGCACAACGGTCACTTTGCCGCCGTCGGCAATGTCAAGTTTCGTAATCGTCGTCACATACGGGATGCCGAGCAGTTCCGCGACGCGTGGGCCGACTTGCCCCGAGCCGCCGTCAATGGCGACGTTGCCGGCTAAAATCAAATCCGGGCTTTTGTCTTTTAAGTACTCAGCGAGCACTTTCGCTGTCGTATATTGATCTTGCTCTTCGACATCATCATCGATGTTGATGAGCGCCGCTTTGTCGCACCCCATCGCTAACGCCGTGCGCAACTCTTTTTCCGCTTCCTCGCTGCCGACCGTGACGACCGTCACTTCGCCGCCATGTTGGTCGCGCACTTGGATCGCCTCTTCGATGGCGTATTCATCATACGGATTGATGATGAATTCAGCACCGTCTTCACTGATTTTGTTATTCTTGATCGAAATTTTTTCCTCAGTGTCAAACGTGCGCTTCATCAAAACAAAAATATTCATGTCATTCCCCTCCTCAGTTTGGTCCAGCGTTCATTCGGTTGCCAACATTCAGACATTTATGAGGTTATTTCCCTCGAAAGACGGGCGGCCGTTTTTCCAAAAACGCCTGCACGCCTTCTCTTCCATCTTCGGAAACAAATACACGGCCAAACCATTCCGCCTCATCGCGCACCGCCTCGGCGAACGATTTTTCTTTCGCCGCGTTGAGCAGCTCGATCGTGGCGCGAACGGCAAGCGGGCTTTTGGCGGCGATCTTTTTCGCCAGCGCCTTCGCCTCGTCAAGAAGCTGCCCTTCCGGCACCGCCTTGTTGGCCAGCCCCCACTGCACTGCCTCCACGCCGGTGATCGGCTCGCCTGTCCACATCATTTCCGCCGCTTTGCTGAAACCCACGTAGCGCAAAAGCCGCTGCGTGCCGGCAAACCCCGGAATGATGCCGAGCTGCAGCTCCGGCAGGCCGAGCTTCGCGGTCTCCGCCACCACACGAATGTGGCAGCTCATCGCCAACTCGAGTCCTCCGCCAAGCGCCGCACCGTGAATGGCGGCGATGACCGGCTTCGAAAACCGTTCAATCCGCTCAGCAACAAGCTGGCCGTTGCGCGACAAGGCGGACGCTTCCTCCGCAGTAGCGACGGACAGAAACTCTTTAATATCCGCACCGGCCGAGAAAAATCGGCCTTCACCATGCAGCAGCACGACGCGCACGTCCGGGTCGGTTTCAAGCTCATCCAAGACGTTTGAAAGCTCTTTCAAAACAACGGACGAAAGAGCGTTCGCCGGCGGTCGCGAAAACGTCACGACAGCGACGGATTCCTCTTTCGCCAAGCGAAAATACTGCATGAAGCCTCTCCCCCTTCTGCCTTCCGTCAACGCCCGGCGGCGCACCCTTTGACGAGCAGCTCGTACACCGGTTTGGCGAGCGCGGCCAGGTCATATTTTTGCTCGTTCATGACCCATGTCGTCACCGTCTCGTCGATCGTGCCGAAAATCATTTGCCGAGTGAGCCGGACGTCTAGATCATGGCGGAATTCCCCTTTTTCCATCCCCTCGATGATGATGCTGTCAATGAGCCGCAAATATCCTTTCAGCACTTCATTAATGCGCTGGCGCAGCTCTTTATTTGACTGGCGCAGCTCAAGCTGCGTCACGATCGCCATATGCGGATCGTCAGCCAGGGCGGAAAAATGAGTTTTCACTAATACATATAATTTCTCTGCAGGGCTCGAAATTCCTTCTATCTCTTGTTCGATTTTCTCGATAAACGCCCCCATTTTTTCTTGGAAAAGCGAGATTAAAATGTCTTCTTTGTTTTTAAAATAAAGATAGATCGTGCCGTCGGCGACACCGGCTTGTTTGGCGATTTTCGCCACTTGTGCCTGGTGGTAGCCATGCTCGGCGATGACGACGACGGCCGCATCAATAATTTGCTTGAACTTTGGCTTTTCTCTGCGCAATCGTCATTCTCCTTTTCTTCCTATCACCTGTCATCAAATGAATGAATCGTCATTCACATCCCTATTTTACGGACTGTTCCGACGATTTGTCAAGCCTTATTTTTTCTTGCTCCACAAGAACACGCCGCAAAATTTTGCCGACCGCTGTTTTCGGCAGCTCGGAGCGAAATTCGTACAGGCGCGGCACTTTATAAGCGGCGAGCCGCTCGCGCATAAAGGCATCAAGCTCTTGTTCACTGCACTCCTTGCCCGGCCTTAAGACAACGAACGCTTTCACCGTCTCACCGCGGTACGGATCGGGAACACCGATGACAGCCGCTTCCTGCACGCTCGGATGTTCATACAACACTTCCTCAACTTCACGAGGGTAAATGTTATACCCGCCGGCGATAATGACATCTTTCTTGCGATCGACGATGTAAAAATAACCGCGCTCATCCATATAGCCGATGTCGCCGGTGTACAGCCATCCGTCGCGCAACACTTGCTCGGTCTCTTCCGGCCGGTTCCAATACCCTTTCATCACTTGCGGGCCGCGGACGACAAGTTCCCCACGCTCGCCCGGCTTTGCCTCCTCTCCCGTTTCCAATGAAACGATTTTCGCCTCGGTATCCGGCCAGGGCACACCGATGCTTCCTTTCACCCGCTCGCCGTCCCAGAGGAAATTGCTATGGGTGACAGGCGACGCCTCCGTCAAGCCGTATCCCTCAATTAATTTTCCGCCCGTCGCCCGCTCGAACCGTTCCTGCACTTCGACCGGCAGCGGAGCCGAACCGCTGATGCACACATTGATCGAAGATAAGTCGTATTTCGGCAAATCACGGTCATTTAATAAAGCGATATACATCGTCGGCGCGCCTGGAAACATTGTCGGACGCGTGCGCTCGATCGTTTTGAGCGTCTGTTTCACGTCAAAGCGCGGAAGCAGCACCATTTTGCTCGCCTGCATGATGGCCAAATTCATCACCGTCGTCATGCCATATACGTGAAAAAACGGAAGTATGCCGAGCACCGTTTCTTTTCCTTTTTCACATTTGTACACCCAATGGGCGCACATGAGCGTATTGGCGATCAAGTTGCGGTGCGTCAGCATGGCTGCCTTTGGATGCCCCGTCGTGCCGCCCGTATATTGAAGCAGCGCCACATCGTCCGCCGGATCGATTTCAACAGAAAGCGGGGCTGTTTCCTTCCGGCCGACAATCGTGCGGAACAAATGGACGGTTTCGCTTTCCTTAAGGCGGACGACCGGCATGTTTTGCTTCCGCTGCACAAGGGGGTACAGCCATTTCTTCACCGTGGGCAAATAGTCTTGCATTCTCGTGACGATCCAATGGTTGACCGGTGTTCTCCCTTTCACCTTTTCCGCCTTTGGGTACAAAATGTCCATTGTCACGAGCACCGAAGCGCCGCTGTCAGCCAACTGGTACTCGAGTTCGTGTTCGGTATAAAGTGGATTCGTCTGCACGACGATGCCGCCGGCCAAAAGCGTTCCGTAGTAGCTGATCACCGCCTGCGGGCAGTTGGGCAGCATCATCGCCACCCGATCCCCTTTTTTCAATCCGATCGTCCGCAAATAATGCGCAAATGTCAATGCTTGCCCGTACAGCTCGCGAAACGTCATCGTCTTGCCCAAAAAGTCGATCGCCTCATGGTCTCCGAATTGCTCCGCCGTCTCCCGCAAATAATCAGGAAGCGTTTTCTTTGGATAGTCAAGCGTATGCGGAATCTCCGGCGGATAGTGGGCCAACCATGGTTTCTCCATTTTCATCCCTCCTTACTCTTTATTTTATTTTATTATTCTGAATTGTTTTACCCAAAAAGAGCGCCAAGCAAACGCCTGGCGCTACAGCCACACATAAAGCAGCCCGACGGCAAGAAAAAGGCCGCAAATGACAAACAAGATTTTGGCCAACACATCGACCGAGCGGTTGCGCACCGCCATATACGCGATGCCGGCGATCAAAAGCAGCCCAACGGCGATCAACAATCCTTTTACCGCGTTCATTGTTTTGTTCCCCTTTACTGAATCCCTTCACCGATCACAAACGACAAACCGACGGAAATGACCATGGAAATAAAGCCGACCGCCCGGTTGTCGTTGGCGATTTCATCATCGATGTTAAATTTCGGTGTCAAAAATTCGTAAATAAAATACGCTGCGAGCAGAAGCAAAAACCCGTACACGCCCCAGCCAATCATCGACAACAGCGACTCATGGCGGTCGAGTGCGTAGCGGAAAATGTTGGCGATGCCAAAAATCTTTCCGCCCGTCGCCATCGCCACCGCCATATTGCCTTTTTGAATTTCTTTCCAGTTTTTATACTTCGTGACAAGTTCAAACACAGCCAAAAACACCACGATGCACAGCACGGCGACGCTGAAATTGGCCGCCGTTTTCACCATGTCTTGTTCCCAAAACGACGCCATTGCCATCGCCCCCATCATTTCAGTTCCACGACCGTCACCCCGGTGCCGCCCTCATTCGCCGCGCCAAACCGGAAGCTTTTGACCGCCCGGTGCTGCTTTAAAAACTGCTGCACCCCTTGTCGGAGCGCGCCTGTCCCTTTGCCGTGGATGATGGAGACGCGCGGGTAGCCGGCGAGCACGGCATCGTCAATATATTTTTCGAGCCGGATGAGGGCGTCTTCGTACCGTTCGCCGCGCAAATCGAGCTCGAGGCTCACATGGGCGTCCTTGCCTTTCACGGTCGCAATCGGCGTCGCGTCTTTCGCCGGCGCGCTGCCGATGTATTCCAAATCGCGCTCGCGGATTTTCATTTTTAAAATGCCGAGCTGCACTTGCCATTCGTCATCCGACACCTTCTCGATCAAGTAGCCTTTTTGGTTGAGGCTTGTCACCTTCACTTCATCGCCCGGCTGGAACACATGGCGCGGCGCCTGTTTTTTCGCTTTTTTCCGTTTCTCGACTTTCGGCACGGCGGCGGCGAGCCGCTGTTTTGCCTCAAGAAGCTCGTGGTCTTTCACTTCCGCCTGCTTTTCTTTTTGCAGGCGGCGCAGCTCGTGGATCACCCGCTCGGCTTCGCGCTCGGCCGCGCGAATGATGTCCGTTGCCTGCTTCGCTGCTTCGGCAAGCCGCTCTTCTTTTTCCTCTTCCAGCGCTTCGAGCTTTTGTTCCCACTCGGCGCGCAGCCGCTCGGCTTCCTCAAGCGCCGCCCGCGCCCGCGCTTCGTCTTCCTCGGCTTGTTTTTTGCTTCGTTCGAGCGACGCGATCATGTTTTCGACGTTATGGCTTTCCGCGCTCACCTGCGCTTTCGCCCGCTCGATCATCCGTTCATCCAGCCCTAAGCGGCGTGAAATATCAAAGGCGTTGCTGCGGCCGGGGATGCCGATCAACAGTTTATACGTCGGACGGAGCGTTTCGGTGTCAAATTCAACGCTGGCGTTCACCACCCCGGAGCGGTTGTAGCCGTACGCTTTCAGCTCCGGGTAATGCGTCGTCGCCACCGTCCGCGCCCCGCGCCCGTGCACTTCATCCAAAATGGCGATCGCCAGCGCCGCCCCTTCCTGCGGGTCGGTGCCGGCGCCAAGCTCATCAAAGAGGACGAGGCTTTCGCTGTCGACATGGCGCAAAATGTCCACAATATTGACCATATGGGACGAGAACGTGCTCAAGCTTTGTTCAATCGACTGCTCGTCGCCAATATCGGCGAACACGGAGCGGAACACCGCCGCTTCCGACCCGTCGGAAGCCGGGATAAACAGCCCGGCTTGCGCCATGAGCGTCAACAACCCGACCGTTTTCAACGTCACCGTTTTCCCGCCGGTGTTCGGTCCGGTGATGACGATCGTCGTGTAATCGCCGCCGAGTTCAATGTCATTCGGGACCGCCTTCGCCGGATCGAGCAGCGGATGGCGGGCCTGCACAAAGCGGAGGTAGCCGCGATGGTTGACAGCCGGTTTTGTCCCCTGAATCCGGCGGGCGTATTTTGCTTTGGCAAAGACGAAGTCGAAATGGGCGAGCGCCTCGGCCGCCCGTGCAAGCGGCTCGGCCTGCTCGGCCACTTTCGCCGAGAGCTCGCGCAAAATGCGCTCAATTTCCTGTTTTTCTTTCGCCCGCGCCTCGCGCAGCGCATTGTTCAACTCGACGACCGCCTGCGGCTCGATAAACAGCGTCGCGCCGGACGCCGATTGGTCGTGGACGATGCCGCCATAGGCGCCCCGATACTCTTGTTTCACCGGGATGACGTACCGGTCGTTGCGGATCGTAATAATGGCGTCCGACAGCCGCTTTTGCGCCGCCGGCGAGCGGATGATGCTCTCGAGTTTCTCGCGGATGCGCGCTTCCGCCGCCCGAATCTGCCCGCGCAGGGCGCGAAGGCGGTCGCTTGCGGCATCCAACACTTCGCCATGATCGTCGATCGAGCGGCGAATGTCATGCTCAAGCGCCGGCACCTCGACGAGCTCATCGGCATAAGCGGAAAGACGGTCCAATCCGCCATGCTCCTCCCGCAAACCGGCAATGAGCCGTTTCATCTGCCGGCTTGCCGCCGCTGTCGCCGCCACCTCGACGAGTTCAACCGGGCTGAGCACGCCGCCGATCGCCGCCCGTTTCAAATGCGGACGGATCACGAACAACCCGTCAAGCGGCGCATAGCCGGCGAGCCGCAAAACGGCGGCCGCTTCATCCGTTTCCTCGAGCCAGGCTTCGACTTCCCCCAAGTCGGAAGACGGTATGAGCGCCTCGATTTTTTCCAAGCCAAGCGGCGACGACGCATGCTCGGCCAGCTGCTCTTTCACTTTGTCAAACTCTAAGATGCGAAGCATTTTTTGTTGCACGTATTCACCCTCCATGCCTCATCATGTTTTGCTTCGTTTATCGCGCAAAAACTGTTGCAGCTTCTCAAGCGGCCATGTGTTGATGACCGTTTCGTTCTTGATCCAGCCTTTCCGTGCCGTCGCTACGCCGATCGCCATATCGTCAAGCATGTCCAAATGGTGGGCGTCCGTGTTAATGGCAATATACGCCCCCGCTTCCTCGGCTTTTTTCACGTAGGCCGCTGACAAGTCGAGCCGGTTTGGGTTGGCGTTTAACTCAAGCACCGTGTTCGTCTCGGCCGCGAGTTCAATCAACCGCTCAACATCGACATCATAGCCGTCGCGCTGGCCGATGAGCCGGCCGGTCGGGTGGGCAATGACATCCACATACGGATGGCGAAGCGCCGCCTCCAACCGTTTCATGATCGTCTCACGCGGCTGTTTGAACGCAGAGTGAATGGCGGCGATGACAAAATCAAGCTCCTTGAGCACGTCATCATCGTAATCGAGCGTCCCGTCCGGCAAAATGTCCATCTCGACGCCAGCCAAAATCGTAAAATCCGAATAGCGCGCGTTCAGCTGCTCAATTTCCTCGCGTTGGCGCCGCAGCCGTTCCGGCGTCAAGCCGTTGGCGACTTTCAAATAGCGCGAATGGTCGGTGATGGCGATATATCGGTAGCCGCGGCGGCGGCACGCCTCAGCGAGCTCCGCAAGCGAACACGACCCGTCGCTCCACGCCGAATGCATATGCAAATCCCCTTGAATGTCTTCAAGGCGCACAAGCGGCCGATCAGCGGAAAACCGCTCGATTTCCGTGCCATCTTCACGCAGCTCCGGGGGAATGTGCGGCAGCCCGAAATGGGCGTAAAACGCCGCTTCATCCGGGAACGTTTTCACCTTGCCTGTCGCTTCGTCTTCCACGCCGTATTCGCTGATTTTCTCCCCGCGTTCTTTGGCGAGCTGGCGCATGCGCACGTTATGCTCCTTCGACCCGGTGAAATGATGAAGCGCGGTCGCAAACTGCGCCTCGCTGATCAGCCGAAAATCAACGGCCACATCATCGTCATAGCCAAGCAGAAGCGACACTTTCGTCTCCCCAGCGGCGAGCACCTCGCGGATGCGCTCAAAGCCGAGCAACCCGCCGCGCACCGCGGCCGGACGGTCGGTGGCGATGACATAATCCAAATCTTTCACCGTTTCTTTTAAGCGCCGCAAGCTGCCGGCTCGCGAGAAGCGAATCACGCCATCCAAACAAGCGAGCTGGCGTTCAATGTCCGCCGCGATCGCGAGCACCCGGGCGAGCGGCAGCCGCTCGGGGCGTTTGTCCGCTTCTTCGATCGCCGCCAGCAGCTTTTCTTCCGTTTTCGCGCCAAAACCGGGAAGCGCCCGCACTTTTCCGGCCAAGCACGCTTCCTTCAACCCGTCCATGTCGACAATGCCAAGCTCCTGATGCAGCTTGGCGATTTTTTTGCCGCCAAGCCCCGGGATCTTAAGCAAGGAAAGAAGCGTTTCCGGAATGTCGCGTTTTAATTCCTCAAGCACCGATGATGAACCGGTTTCGACAAACTCGGTGATGATCGCCGCCGTGCTTTTGCCGATGCCGGAAATGGCGGTAAAGTCGCTGATTTCCGCCAAGCTTCGTTCATCCGTTTCCAAGGCGTTCGCCGCTTTGCGGAAGGCGTTTACCTTAAACGGATTTTCTCCTTTGATCTCCATATACAGTGCGATCGTCTCGAGCAGGCGGATGACTTCTTTTTTATGGACGTTCATCCCCGTTCCTCCCTTTCCCGCAAAACCGCGGCCGCGATCGGTCAGACGCGGCCATGAATCCACCAATGATTGAGCATGTCCGACAACAGCGGCGTATGTTTCACAATGGCCGTCGCCATGAACGAGCGCTGCAGCTGCTCCTGCACGCTGTCAATCGGCACGAGCGCCCCGATATACAACAACAAAAAGACAAGCAAATACACTTCCGCAAACCCGAGCGCCGCCCCCGCCAAGCGGTTGACGCTGCGCAACAGCGGCAGCTGAGCGACGAAATCGAGCATCGAGCCGATGATCTGAAGCACAATTTTCACGGCAAAAAATAAAAGCGCAAACGAAACCGCCCGGTAATAGGCGTCATCTAAATGGGTGCTCTGAAACAGCAGCTTCACCGTCTCGGGATCACCGAACGTCGGATACGGAATCCAAAGGCGCAGCGTCGGCACAAACCGTTCATAATACCGATAGGCGACGAAAAAGGCGATGAGAAACCCGGCCATATGGATGAATTGAAGAATAAAGCCGCGCTTCAGCCCGATCATCGCCCCCAGCAATAGGACAAACAGCAGCACGACATCAATCATCGTCTTCCCCGTCCTTTTTCTGTTTCAGCTTTTCCGCAAGCCGTTGATATTCTTCTTTCAGTTTTAAATACTCATTGGCGATATTGACGGCTGTCAACACAGCCAGCTTGGGCACATCAAGCAGCGGATTCCGCTCGCTGAACTCATGCATTTTATCATCAACGAACGCCGCCACGAGCCGGATGTGGGCCGGGCTTTCCGTGCCGACGATCGTGTAGTCTTGTCCATAGATGCGGACGCTCACCCGCGTTTTGGATTCCCCTGTCAACCTGCTTCCCCCATTCCGCAAAATCCTACTGTTTATCATATCATGAATGCTGGTATAATGGAAAGACGCACACGAGGAGGCAAAGAAGACAAGCAAAGGAGAGAGCGAACGTTGTCAAACTATGTGATTCAAGCCGACCGACAGCTGCTTGACGCCTTGCGCGCCCACTACAAAGACGCCTTGTCCGATCGGCTTCCGGCTGGAGCGTTGTTTGCCGTCAAGCGCCCGGATGTCGCGATCACCGCCTACCGCTCAGGCAAAGTGCTGTTTCAAGGAAAAGCGGCGGAGCAAGAAGCGGGGAAATGGATGGGGAAAACAGCAAAGCCCTCCGGCAAACAAAAGGAGCGGGAAGCCGCCTTCGCTCCAACAAAACACGAACTCGGGACGCTTTCTGCCATCGGTTCGGATGAAGTCGGCACCGGCGATTATTTCGGCCCGATCGTCGTCGCCGCCGCCTACGTCGACCGCGCCCATCTCGACCGAGTCGCGGCGCTTGGCGTGAAAGATTCGAAACAATTGACCGACGAGGCGATCAAGCGGATCGCGCCGGCCATCATGGAAACGGCGCCGTATGCCGTCACCGTGTTGGACAATGCCGAATACAACCGCTGGCAGCGAAGCGGCATGCCGCAGACGAAAATGAAAGCGCTCCTTCACAACCGGACGCTCGTGAAACTCGTTGACGCCATCGCGCCCGCCGAACCAGAAGCAATCATCATCGACGAATTTTTAAAACGGGATTCGTATTTCCGTTACCTTTCCGATGAAGATCGCATTATCCGCGAGCGGGTTTACTGCCTGCCGAAAGCGGAAAGCGTGCACGTGGCGGTCGCCGCCGCCTCGATCATCGCCCGCTGCGTGTTTTTAGAGGAGATGGAGCGATTATCCCGCGCTATCGGCTTCCCGCTTCCAAAAGGCGCCGGCGCCATCGTTGACGAAGCCGCAGCCCGCATCATCCGCGAGAGAGGGGAAGAGGCGCTCGCTGGGTGCGCCAAGCTTCATTTTGCCAATACGAAAAAGGCGCTTGACATCGCCAAGCGCCAAAAATGAACGGGCCGAATCGATGAACAGTGATGGTTGTCCATAGCGGAACGCACCATCTAAAATTTTGGACGAAACAGCTGGGGATTGGGCACAATAGGCAGCTTCACGGCAGGCGTTTCCCAACTGAAGAAACATTGGAACACCGGTTTTTTCACACGATCCGGAAACCGCTGTTTTTAGCGTCTTTCCGAGAACATGTCGTGACGAAAAGCCCCTTCCCCCAGCCCGCGGCTCGGCCGGGAGGGGGCATCTATCGGTTAAGCAATATGATCTCCCGAGCCTCGACGTCCCTGCTTTCTTTACTTTGGCTAATCCTCTTGGGAGCGGCAAGAATCACCCTCACCGTTGCTTCTTCCGTAAAATCGTCAGCGGTTAATTCGTTTCCATGTTCATCACGGGATGTTGTTTGATCTGCAATTCGGACTGTGACGAGTCGAGCCGCTGTCACTCACGCCCGCTCTTCCAGCGCGGCGACAACTTTCTCCGCCGTGCTCCGGCTCGATTGCGGGTTTTGTCCGGTGATCAAGTTGCCGTCGCGCACCGAGAAATCGGTCCATTTCTCACCGCGGACGAAATTCGCCCCGCGCAGGCGCAAGGTCGACTCAAGCAAAAACGGCATATGCACATCGAGCTCGACTTCGCGCTCTTCTTCATCGGTAAACGAGGTGACCGTTTTTCCTTTCACAATCGGCGTGCCGTCTTTGTACGTCGCATTCACCAATCCCGATGGACCGTGGCAGACAGCGGCGATGATGCGCCCGTCTTCAGCAAACTGCTGCAAGACATATTGCAGCGTTTCGTTGTCCGGAAAATCGAACATCGTCCCGTGTCCACCGGGAAGGAAAATGGCGTCAAACCCGTGTGCATCGTCCTTGCTTAAGCGCGCTGTGTTTTTCAGCGCCGCTTCCGCCTCGGCCCAAGACGGGTCTTTTTCATTGATGCTGCGCGGGTCCAGCGGCACATCGCCGCCTTGAATGCTCGCCACTTTCACGTCATACCCTTTTTCTTTAAACACCAAGTACGGCACGGCAAATTCTTCAAGCCAAAGCCCGGTTTTATGGTCGTCGGTGATCGTCGTATGGTTCGTCACCACCATGAGCACTCGTTTCGTCATGCCCGCATTCCTCCTTTCGATTCTGGTGTGTTCTCTGTCACTCATCATACTTTACGTTGGGCAAAAACGGAAAAAATATGCTTGTGAAATCGAATCGCTCTTGATCAAAATCAGGGGAGGAAACGACAACGTCATTCCCCCGCCGCTTCTTTCACTTTCGCTTTGAACGCCTTTACCTCCTCAGGTTTATAAATCCCGAGCAAATCCTTTTCGTTCATCTTTAACACTACTTAGTTGTTCTCAAAGGCAAAGAAAAACGGATCTCCAAATGATTGTTTTGATGCCTGCGTACAGGAATAAGAAAAAGGGCGTCCCGATCTGTTAGGACACCCTCTCTCGCGTTCTTAACTGATTTTTTGTTGTTCCAGCCCATCCGCTTCGCCCATCAGCTGCCAAAACGGCCACCAGTTGGCACGGCCGAACGTGCGGACCATGACCGGCACAAAGAGCGGCAGGACGACGAGGGCGTAAAGGAGAAGCCCCGTCAGCACAATCGTGGCGATTTGCAAAAGCGACAAGACGCCGGACGGATACATCGCGGCAAACGTTCCGCCTAAAATGACGGCGGCGGAGATGATGACCGTCCCCATATGGCCCATCGCCGACAGCATCGCTTCTTTCACCGGCCGGCCGCGGTATTCGTTGAACCGGTCCATGAGAAAGATGCTGTAGTCGATGCCGAGCGCCAACAGCAGCACAAAGGCGAAAAACGACACCGCCCAGTTCAAGCCGGCATAGCCGAGGCCGTTGACGAAAATGAGTTCGGTGACGGCCATCGATGTGTAATACGTCAACACAAGCGACAAGATCAAATAGAGCGGCATGATAAGCGAACGAAGGAGCGCTGCGAGCACGATGGCGATGCCGATCAACATCAGCACGGCCGTCCGTTTATAGTCGGCGTTTGAGATCGCCTGCAAATCGGCGTACGTGCTTGTGACGCCGCCGACGGCGATCGTCGCGTCTTCCCATTTCGTCCCTTTGACTGCCCGTTCGACGGCATGGCGAATGTCATCGACCCGGCCGAGCGCCGATGTCGAATACGGATTGTCTTTCAAAATGACATCGAACGTCACGATGCGGCGGTCTTTTGACATATACGCGTCTTTCGCCTGCGCAAAGTCTTGGCTTTCGCGCGCCTCTTTCGGCATGTGCCAGCCGGCCATTTCTTTCTCTTTTGCCGATGACAAATCAGCTAAGTACGTTTCCGCCGCACCGAGGCCGCCCGCCACTTTTTGCAGGCCGGACGCGCTTTGGTCCAGGCCGTTTATGAGCTGGCCGAGCTGGCCGCCAAGGGCGGAGAAATGGTCAAGCAGTTGGCGCTGGCCGCCGTTCACTTGTTCAAGCCCTTGCGAGAATTGCGGCAGTTTTTCAACCGCCTGTTTCTGGCCGTCGGCCGCTTTCGTCAAGCCGGCTTCGAGCTCACCGAGCCCGGCGATCACTTGATCCAAACCGCCGTTGACCGCCGCTTGGCCGGCCGCGAGTTGAGCGAACGACTCGTTCGCTTTCGCCAAGCCCGCGCGCGCCTGCTCAAGCGCTCCGTTCAGCTGCGTGAGACCGTCCGCCATTTGGTTCGTCTGGCCGGACAGAGCGGCGACCGTCATTTTCGCCCGTTGGTATTGGGCGTCTTGGCTCAGCTCTGGATGTGACTGCTCGACTTGCTCGAGCATCGTCTGCACAGCGGCGAGCTGACTGGCGACCGCCTTCAGCCCCGCTTCGATTTGCCGGTATTGGCCGCCTAGAGCCGACAATCCTTGTTCCGCCTGCTTGTAGCCGCCAAGCAGCTGATTGGCGCCTTCCTGCAGCTTTTTCGCATGATCGCGAAGCGTCGCCAAGCCTTGTTTCAACTCGCCGGCGCCCACCGCCCCGCGGCGCACCCCTTGTTCAATTTGGCTCAAGCCGCTTTGCAGCTGGCGCAAGCCGTTCGCAAGCCGCTCCGTTCCCGTGACGAGCTCGCCGATGCCGGATGACGCCTCCTTCAACTGCGGCGCGGACGAGGACAGCTTTTCGCTTGCCGTCTCAAGGCCAGAGCTGATTTTCTCAATCCCGTCTTTTCCGGCGCCAAGGCCGTCTTTCAGCTGTTTCGCCTGCTCGGTGACATACAGCTCTTCGATCGGCTCCCCTGTCGGCCGCGTCGCTGAGCGGACGCTCGCCACCCCATCCACCGTTTCCACCTCGCGGCTGATTTTCTCAATCAACGCCAGCCCCTCTTCGGAGTCAAGCGGTTCTTTGCCTTTCAATACGACTTGCGTCGGCATCGCATCGCCCGGATTGAAATGAGCGGCAATGATGTCAAACGCTTTGACCGAGCGGTAATGGTCGCCGATCTCTTCCATCGAATCAAACGACAGTTTGCCATCGTACGTCACGAGCACCGGCACGGTTGCGACGGCGACGATCGCCAGCGCCAACAGCGGGCGGGCGAACGCAAACCGGCCGGCCGCAAGCCAAAGGCGGCTTTGCCCGTGCTCCAGCTTTCCGCGCACCGGCCAAAACAGCTTTTCGCCAAGCACGGCCATGAAAAACGGCACGAGCGTCGTTAAGGCGACAAGCAATACCGCGACCCCGACGGCGACAGCCGCCGCTGACTGGTACAGCTTAAATGTCGACAAGCCGATCGCCGCAAAGCCGATCATGACGGCAAGCCCGCTCGCCGCCACCGTTTTCCCCGCCGTCCGGTACGTGGCGACGATCGCCTCCGCCCGGTCGCCGCCTTTCGCCAGCTCTTCCTTAAACCGGCTCAGCAGCAAAATGCAATAGTCGGTCCCGATGCCAAACAAAACCGCGACTAAAAAGATTTGCGTAAACGTCGACAGCGGAAAATTCACCTGATCGACCAAAAAGGCGACGACCGACTGCGAGACGACGTACGTCGCCCCGACCGCCACAAGCGGAATCAGCGGCGCCACCGGCGAGCGGAACACAGCAAGCAACACGATCAAAATAAAGACGAGCGTAATGCCTTCCGTCTTTTTCACGCCTTCAAGCGAACTCGTGACGACATCTTCATCCACCATCCATCCGCCGGTGAAATAATGCTCAACCTTGACGTCTTCGACCGCTTCATACAACTGGTCCGTCAGCTGTTTCGCCGTCCGGCCGGCGGGGTCGATGCTGACGGAAACGAGCATCGTCGTCCCATCTTTCGAGACGAGCTCTTGTTCCAGCTCCGGGTTGGCAAACGGCGAGACGATGTTCGTGATATGAAGATCGTTTTTCTTTTCTTCGAGCGCCTTGACCGCCCGTTCAATCTCTTGTTTGTCGCCCGCCGTCAGCCCATCTTTTTGGTAAAAGACGAGCACCGCCGAGCGTTCGTTTTGCTTGTTTTCCTGGCTGTTCGCTTCTTTGATCAGCTTGGCCGCCAATGACGATGAGTAGCCGTCCGGCACACTCAGCTGCCCTTTTTCACGGACGAGCTCGCCCATGTTCGGAGCGGTCATCATGAGCACCGCGGCGATGATGATCCACGCCGCAAACACGAACCATCTTCCTTTAATGATCGCCCTCATTTCGCTTCCTCCACCTCCTGCAGCACGCGGGCCAACCGTTCATACGTGCGGATGAACGTTTCAATTTCCTCTTCCGGAAAGCGGGCGATCACCTCTTCGACGAGCCGATAGACGCTGCGGTCCATCTCTGTGATCCACGCTTCCCCTTGTTCCGTCAGCGATAAGACGATGACGCGCCGGTCGTTTTCGTCACGGTCGCGGCGCAGCCAGCCTTTGTCGACGAGGCGGTTCGTCATCGCCGTCACCGCGCTTTTGTTGACGCCGAACATCGCCGCGAGCTCCGTTGACGTGCACGTCCCCCGCCGGCGGATGTAGCGAAGCAAATAATATTGGTCGTGCGTCATCTCTTCGCAAAGGCTGTCTTTGACAAGCGCCGCCCCCCGTTTCATCACAAGAAACGACACGGACAAATAACGGTCAATCCATTCGTCGATGGTTCGTCCCGGCATTTGTTCACCTCCATTTGTTCACGGATTGAACAATCGGCCAAAAGCGCCCCGCGCACGGCCGCTTTGTCCATTTGGTTCAACTATTGAACTATTAGTAACGATACCAACTGAAAATGAAAAAGTCAATGATTTTCGCTTGAGCCAAGCGGTCGCCGTGGCGAAACAGTACGCCAAGCGCCATCGGGATACGCTTCGCTCAAAGAACCACAATCTCTTTTTCTCCCCGATGATAAGAAATCAAACCCGTTTTTCATTGCCGCTGATCATCGCCCCACATGATAACCGATCCAGGCGAGACAACCGCCCAACAAGTACGTCGCCGCCAAATAAGCGATCGCCTTCGTCCATTGGCGCTGCTGCATCATTTGCACGCTTTCCCATTTCAACGTCGAAAACGTCGTGAACGCGCCCATAAAACCGGTGCCGACAAGCAGCTTCGTCGCATCGGCGGCGCCGCTTCCGGCCAGCCAGCCGAGCAAAAAAGACCCAAGCAAATTGACAATCAGCGTCCCGAGGGGAAACCGCGGCGAACGCCGGGCCGCCCAGCGGCTGACGGCATAGCGGGCCACGGCGCCGAAAAACCCGCCGAGCGCCACCAAGAGCGGTGTGGTCATTACGCCATTTCCTCCTTTCGCTTTAGATGAGCGGCGGCGCATCCCGCCCATGCGGCGAACAGGCCGCCAAACAGGCTGGCGGCGATATAAACGGCCGCCGCACCCCATTGTCTATGTTCCAGCAATTCCACGCATTCGACGCTGAGCGTCGAAAACGTCGTATACGAGCCGACAAAGCCAGTCGTCACCGCCGTTTTGAGCCATGGCGGCCACGCGGGGCGGCGGGTGAACACCACCGTAAGCCAGCTGAGCGAAAACGAACCGGTCCAGTTGATGACAAGCGTCGCGAACGGAAAACCGTGGGCGGCGGGAACAACCAAACCGAGTCCATAGCGGACAAGCGCGCCGATCATGCCGGCGATGCCGACAGCGAGATAGACCAATGTAAACCCCTCCTTGCCAAAACAAACAGACTCCCGCCGCTTTCATTTGCAGCAGGAGTCATCAGCCGGAAGCCGGCGGTTATGGCGAACTCCATCGCCTATGAAGGTTGGCTTTGTTTTATTTTACCATATGCATCCTTCCGCTGTGAAGGCGGACCTAGCGGGCGCGGCGGAAGCCTTGTTGTTCGAACGTTTGCAGCGCCTGTTCACTCGTCAAATACGCGTAAAACACCCGCGCCTCCTTGAGATGTTTGCTCGTTTTGACCACACCGAGCGGATAGACGATCGGGTCGTGCATGCCGCTTGGCACCGCGGCGGCGATCTTGACGTTGTTCGACACAAGCGCATCCGTCCGGTACACAAACCCGGCATCGACGTTGCCGGTTTCCACATACGTCAACACTTGGCGGACGTCTTTCGCGTAAACGAGCTTCGGCTTCACTTGCTTCCACAGCCCGGCCTTCTCAAGCGTTTGTTTGGCGTACATGCCGGCCGGCACCGACTCGGGGAGGCCGATCGCCACTCGTTTGGCGCGGGTGATGTCATCAAGCGACTGAACCGCTCCGTCCCCTTGTTTCGGAACGATGAGCACGAGTTCGTTGGCGAGCACCGTTTTTTCGTGCTCGGGGTCGATCAACCCTTCCGTTTTCAACTTCTCAAACGGCTCAGGTGCCGCGGAGAAAAAGAGATCGACCGGCGCCCCTTCGGAAATTTGCCTTTGCAAGGCACCCGACGCACCGAAATTGTACTGGATGCGGATGTTCGGGTTCTTTCGTTCAAACGCTGTTTTCGCTTCTTCCAACGCTTCCCGCAAACTGGCGGCGGCGGAGACGGTGAGCTCCACTTTGTCAGTTCCTTCCCCCGCCCGCCCGTTTTCTCCCGCTGTACATCCATATAAGCTGCCAAGCAACCAGAAAGCGAGAAGCCAAGCAAGGTTGCGCATCGCGTCTCTCCTTCCCGTCATGGTGGCTGCCATTCATTTAACCAAGAACAAGCGGTGATGGCGATCTTTTTCCCGCCTTCTGGCAACACAAATAGATGACTAAATGGTTTGAAACCCGCACTCAGCAAGCGAGGAAAAAACGCCGCCCCGGGTCGGGACAGCGTTTTGTTTCACCCGCGCAGCACCGCGCCAAACTGCTTCTCGACCGCGGCGAGCACCCGCTCGTAGACGGCGGCCACCTCTTCGTCCGTGAGCGTCCGCTCCGGATCGTAGAAGCGGAGCGAGAAGGCGAGCGATTTTTTCCCGTCCGGCAGGCGGTCGCCTTGGTAGACGTCAAAGAGGGAGACGTCTTTGACGAGCGGCTTTCCGGCTTCGGCGATCGCCCGCTTCAAGGCGTCAGCTTCGATGGTTTCATCGACGACCAACGCGATGTCGCGCACGACCGACGGGAAGCGCGGAATCGGCTCGTAGCGGATCGCTTCACTTTCGGCATTCAACAGCTCGGCCAAGGCGAGTTCAAAGACGTACGTTTCCTTTAAGTCCCACTCTTTTTGCACCGCCGGATGGAGCTGGCCGACAAAGCCGATGACCGTTCCGTCAAGCACGATGTCCGCCGTCCGCCCGGGATGCAAATCGGCGCGCTTGGCCGGCTTGTATTCGATGCGGGCGGCGAGTCCAAGCAAGTCGAACAAGCCGTCCAAAATGCCTTTGGCGACATAAAAGTCAGCCGCCTTTTTCTCGCCTTGCCATAAATGGGCGTGCCATAAGCCGGTGAGAACGCCGGCGAGCCGCTCTTTTTCCGCCGGTTGGACGTTTTCCCCGCGAGACAAATAGACGGAGCCGATTTCATACAAGGCGACGTTCTCGACTTGGCGGGCGCGGTTGTAGCTCGCCGCTTCAAGCAAATGCGGCACTAAACTTTGCCGGAGAACGCTCCGCTCCTCGCTCATCGGCAGCGCCAAGCGGATCGGTTCGGCGGTCTCCAAAGCAAACCGCGTCGCTTTGTCCGGGCTCGTCAATGAATACGTGATCGCCTGGAACAAGCCGGCGCCTTCCAAATAGCGGCGGACGCGGCGGCGTTTCGCTTGGTATGGCGTCAGCTCGCCCGGTTTTGCCTCGGCCACCGGCAACGTCGCCGGCAAATGGTCGTAGCCGTACAGGCGGGCGACTTCCTCGATGATATCTTCTTCGATCGCAATATCGCGGCGGCGCGATGGGACATGAACGGTGAACGTTCCGTTGTCTTCTGTAAACGGAAATTGCAAGTTCGACAAAATCGCGGCCACTTCCTCTTTCGTAATCGCCGTGCCGAGGACACCGTTGATCCGTTCAAGCGTGACCGCCACCGCCACCGGCTCCTCACGCCACACGCTCGCTTCCACGACGCCGCCGACGACCTCGCCGCCGGCGTATTCGGCCATCAACGCCGCGGCGCGCTCGAGCGCTTCTTTCGTCCGCGCCGGATCGATGCCTTTTTCAAACCGGGTGCTCGCTTCGCTGCGCAGTCCGTGGTCTTTCACGGCTTGGCGGATGACCGGGCTCGTGAAGTACGCCGCTTCAATGAACACGGTTTTCGTATCATCGCGCACTTCCGAATTCGCCCCGCCCATCACGCCGGCTAAGGCGACCGGCTCGCGGCCGTTCGTGATGACAAGGTGGTCCTCGGTCAGCTTCCGCTCGACATCATCGAGCGTGACGATCGTTTCGCCTGCCTTCGCCCGCCGGACGACAATTTCCTGCGAACCGAGGCGGTCGTAGTCAAACGCGTGCAGCGGCTGGCCGTACTCAAGCAAAATGTAGTTCGTAATGTCAACGACGTTGTTGTGCGGGCGAATGCCGGCCGCCATCAAACGCGCCTGCATCCAAAGCGGCGACGGGCCGATCTGGACGTTTTTCACGATCCGCCCGGCATAAAGCGGGTTGTCTTCCGGCGCCTCAACGCGCACCGAAATATAGTCGTGAACGTTTTCGTTCGTTTCCTTGACCGCCGCTTCCGGCAGCTTGACTTCACGGCCGAGAATGGCGGCCGCTTCATAGGCGACGCCGATCATGCTTAAACAGTCGGCGCGGTTGGGCGTTAACGAAAGCTCGAGCACTTCATCGCGCAAGCCGAGCCACTCGATGGCATCGGCGCCGACCGGCGCGTCGCTCGGGAAGACGAAAATGCCGTCCGCATACTCTTTCGGCACGACTTTCGCCTCGACGCCAAGCTCTTGCAGCGAACAAATCATGCCGTTCGATTCTTCCCCGCGCAGCTTCGCCCGTTTGATTTTAAAGTTGCCCGGCAGCACCGCCCCGACTTTGGCGACGGCAACTTTTTGCCCTTTGGCGACGTTCGGGGCGCCGCAAATGATTTGCACCGGCTCGCCTTCGCCAAGGTCAACGAGGCATTTCCGCAGTTTATCGGCGTTCGGATGCGGCTCGCATTCGAGCACATGGCCGATGACGACGCCGTTCATCCCGCGGTCGAGCGCCTCGACCCGCTCAACTTCAATGCCGCTTTTCGTGATGCGTTCGGCGAGCTCTTTGGCGGTGACGCCCGTCAAATCGACGTACTCGCTCAGCCAACGGTAAGACACGAGCATGCAAAACCCCTCCTTTTTCTGTTACACACGCAAAAATTGCCGCAAGAAACGTAGATCGTTTTGATAGAAATGGCGGATGTCGTCAATGCCGTACTTCAGCATCGCGATCCGTTCCGGCCCCATGCCGAACGCAAAGCCGGTGTACGTTTTCGAATCAAAGCCGGCCATCTCGAGCACGTTCGGGTGCACCATGCCGGCGCCTAAAATTTCAATCCAGCCCGTGCCTTTGCAGACGCCACAGCCCCGCCCTTCGCAACGGAAGCAAGACACGTCGACTTCGACCGACGGCTCGGTGAACGGGAAAAAGCTCGGCCGGAAGCGGATGTCGCGCCCTTCGCCAAACAGCTTGCGGGCGAATTCGCGCAGCGTCCCTTTCAAATCGCTCATCCGAATGTTCCGGTCAACGACCAGCCCTTCAATTTGCGTAAACTGGTGCGAATGCGTCGCATCATCGGTGTCGCGGCGGTACACTTTGCCCGGGCAAATGATTTTCACCGGGCCGCGCCCGCGGTGGTTCTCCATCGTCCGCGCCTGCATCGGCGATGTGTGGGTGCGAAGCAAAATCTCGTCGGTGATGTAAAACGAATCTTGCATATCGCGGGCCGGGTGTCCTTTCGGCAAGTTGAGCGCCTCAAAGTTGTAATAGTCGGTCTCGACTTCCGGCCCTTCGGCGATCGTATAGCCCATGCCGATAAACAAATCTTCAATTTCTTCAATGACGCGTGTGAGCGGATGCGGGTTGCCAAGACGCACCGGCCGGCCGGGCAGCGTCACATCGATCGCTTCGGCGGCTAATTTGCGCTCGACTTCCTCCTCTTCGAGTTGCGCTTGTTTCGCTTCCAGCGCCTGTTGGATCGCCTCTCTCACTTCGTTGGCCAGCGCCCCGAGTTTCGGGCGCTCCTCGGGCGGCAGCGCCCCCATGCCGCGCAACACTTCAGTAATCGGCCCTTTTTTGCCCAAATAGGCGACGCGCACG
Source organism: Geobacillus sp. BK01 (assembly GCF_052220245.1). NCBI lineage: Bacteria > Bacillati > Bacillota > Bacilli > Caryophanales > Anoxybacillaceae > Geobacillus > Geobacillus sp. BK01. The sequence goes on along the minus strand of NZ_JBQPTH010000001.1, from coordinate 19,774 downwards.
TCGTTGAGCGCTTTTAAGTCACGGGCTTGGCCGATTTGTTCAAGCGCCTCGCGTTTCAGCTCGTGCAGCCGTTCTTTCACACCAATCCCTCCTCGTATCAAATAAAAAAACCCGCCCCCATAAGGGACGAGTTGTTGCTCGCGGTACCACCCTTGTTAACAGCACAAGCGCACTGTTCGCTTCATTGCGATAACGGCCGAAAGCCGGAGCACCTTTACATCCCCTTTTGGGATGGTCCCGGTGCCAACTCGGGAGGTGAACTTCACTTGCGTCGGCCATAAAAACGCTCCCAGTCTACGGCGTTTTCTCCCTGGATGGCGAGCGGCAAGCTACTTTTCTCCGTCATCGTTGTTGTCGGTATGGGAAATGTCGCTATTCATTATACGCAAAGAAAAAGGCAAAGGCAAGGTCAGGCCGAAATTTCTTTGCGCAGCTCATCGATTTCTGCTTCCTGTTCAATCGAGCGGATCGCGAGGCGCTCCATAATTTTTTCCTGCCGCACTTGGCCTTCCTTGAGCGCGGCAACATCTTTTTTGACCCCTAACATATCCTTTTTCATGGCGTCCATGTCTTTTTTCATCGCATCCATATCTTTTTTCATCGCATCAACGTCGCTTTGGATGCGATCGACTTTGTCTTCAAGCTTCGTCACGCTTCCCTGCAGTTTGGCGATATCGATGCGCATTTGTTCGATGTAGGCCCCTTGAACATCAAGACGCTCAAGCACCGCGTTCAATAACGCCCGCAGTTCGTCATCCATCCGTCTCCCGCTCCCTTGTCCGTTTGATTTTCAATAATTTTATTTTACCTCATCGCCCGCAGCGAATAAAGCAAAATTCCAGCGGCGACGGCGACGTTGAGCGATTCGGCTTGGCCGTAGATCGGGATATAGATGTTTTCCGTCGTCATCTCAAGCCACTCGCGCCGGACGCCGCTTCCTTCATTGCCGACGAGCAAGGCGAATGAGGACGATGGACGAACAGTGCGGTAATCGGCGGCGTTCTCCAGGGCGGTGCCGTACACCGGAATGCCCCGCTCCTTGAAACGCGCGATCCATTGCGCCAGGTCGCCTTTGACAACCGGAAGGTGAAACAGCGACCCTTGCGTCGCTCGCACGACCTTCGGATTGTACAAGTCGGCGCACCCTTCGCCAAGGATGACGGCGTCGATCCCGGCGGCGTCGGCGGTGCGAATCATCGTCCCGAGGTTGCCTGGGTCTTGCACGGCGTCAATGAGCAAGGCGGTCTTCACGCCGTCAAGCTCGGCTGGCAACTGGCGGCACACCGCGGCGATGCCTTGCGGCGTTTCCGTGCTGCTGACGGCCTTCATCACCGCTTCGGTCACGACCGCAACCGGGACGTCGCCAACGTTCCAGCCGGGCGGGACGGCTGTTTGCTCATCGACGATCAGTTCGACAAGAGGGGCGTTGCTTTTGACCGCCTCTTCGACAAGATGGAATCCTTCGAGCCAAAACCACCCGGTCTCATCGCGCCCTTTTTTCGTCAACAGCTTTTTCCACTGCTTCACGCGTGCGTTTTTCGGCGATTCGATCCGCTTCACCGCTTCGTCCCCCAATGGTTGGCGATAAACTCGTCGCGTCCGGACGCAGCGCGGTCCTGCTTGTAATGCTCCGGATTTTTCTTATGGTAGTTTTGATGATACTCTTCGGCCGGGTAAAACGTTGTCGCCGGCAAAATTTTCGTCACAATCGGCTTTGAAAAGCGGCCGCTTTCTTCTAACGCCCGCTTCGACTGCTCGGCGAGCTGGCGCTGTGTTTCGTTATGGTAAAAAATCGCCGTCCGGTATTGCGGTCCGCGGTCGTGAAACTGGCCGCCGTCATCGGTCGGGTCGATTTGACACCAATACAGCTCCAAAAGCCGCTCATACGGAAAGACGTCCGGATCAAACGTAATTTGCACCGCTTCGTAGTGGCCGGTCGTGCCTGTTTTCACTTGCTCATACGTCGGGTTTTCGACATGCCCGCCCGTATAGCCGGAGACGATGCCGAAAATGCCGTCAAGCTCCTCAAACGGCGTCACCATGCACCAGAAGCAGCCGCCGGCGAATGTCGCTTTTTCCATTGTGTCGTCACCTCATGCGTCAAGTTTCTTCCTTGTGATTATAGCAAAATGTGAGCCGTTGTCATCTTTCACGCCCAAAGCAGGGTGCACGCCGGCCGCTCATGTCGATGAGTCAAGCCGTTGCTTCATTTCGTGAAGCAAACGGTCAAACAGGAGGATATAGTGTGTGGGAATGCGTTCATACATGTCCATCGCCGTTTCTTCATCATACGTATGGGATGTTCGGTTGCGGTCTTCGAGCATGCGAAGCCATATCTCCCCGCCTTGAATCAGCCCTTCCCGAAACGCCTCGCGAACCGGGCGGTTTCGCGGCCATCATCATCACTCATTTCGCTCTCGTTTTTTCCCTATTATACCATATGACACGGGCCGCTCATGCATAAATCCGCCCTCATTGGCAAACGATAACGGTGTACAAAACGGCAAACGAGGTGATGACAATGGATTTAAACCTTCGTCATGCGATTATGCACAATGTTGCCAACAACTCGAAAGACCAGCTCGAAAATACGATCGAAGACGCCATTCAACGGGGCGAGGAAAAATATTTGCCCGGTCTTGGCGTCTTGTTCGAAGCCATTTGGAAACGGGCGAGTGAGCAGCAAAAAGACATGATGCTCACCACACTCGAGCAGGCCGTAAAGCAGTAAAGCAATAAAAGGCCGACAGCCACCGCGCTGTTTTCGCCGCGGTGATCTTTTCCGCCTGAAGGGTGGCAAAAAATCAACGGTTTCCCTTGATCGCGTGCCATGCGGGAAAGAAACCGGCTGACGCAAATCCCTTCCATTTCCGAAGCTCTATGAGAGGGCTGTACATTCCGTTCAATGACCTGCCTTTCAGACAGCGTCAACAGCCCACATCAGCTGGAACAGTCCGCCCGATTGAGGGCGGCTTTTCCATTTTCCTCCCCCGTTTTTTTAATTACAGTCATTCCCACCCGCCATGTAGCCTCTCCCTTTTCCCCAATCCGGTTTCGCCACCGTCTAACGCATGACAACCCAAGCCAAATGAGCACCCCGGCAAGCTGAACCGTCATCCATTATTACGTTTTTTTATCTATAGTAAAAAATCCGTATTACTTTTTACTATTTTCACTATCTAAATATAAAAAATACATGACCCGAAAACAGCGAAATCACACATCAAAACATGGAAAGTAACAAAAAAATATAAAAAATATAAAAATGTTATTGACTGAATTTTTGAATTGTTTTATATTATGTTTTAGAAACGATATTTTAAAAAACATAATAAATAAAGGTGAGGGGATATTATGACGAAGGAAGAATTAATTCAAAAAATTAAAAACGGGTTTATTTTGGAAAATCAGGAGGATATGAACGACGAGTATCGCGAAGCGCTGAAACAGACGCTTAAGATTGTGGCGGATACCGAGCTGTTAAGCGTTCCGCCGCTGTTGACAGTGTACGATGATATTCCGAGCCTAAACTTAAAAATCACCGCCTTGGCGGTCATGCAAGACGAAATCGGACACGCCCACATCGCCTGGCGGTTGCTGAAAGATTTAGGAGAAGATATTGAAAGCTTGATGTTTAAACGGGAGCCTCATGAATGGAAAAACCCGTATGCCTTCGACTTTAAATTGGATAACTGGATTGAATTTGGCGTGTTTAACGCGTTTTTCGACCGGGCGGGCTATACGCTTCTCGGCGATGCCTTCCGCCATACGTCCTACGGTCCATGGAAGCGCGCCCTTGTGAAAGTGGACAAAGAAGAGTTGTTCCATTTGCGCAACGGCGAGGTCATTATGAGAAACGCCATGAAACAGCCGGAAACCGCAAAACTCGTGCAAGAAGCAGTCGATTGGATGTTCTTGATGGCGCTCGAGTTTTTCGGTGTGGCCGACCACTTGAAAAAGCGGTCCGCACAGCTCGAATATAGCCTGAAAGGAAGCACAAACGATGAGCTGCGGCAAATTTGGCTCTCGACTGCCGTTCCGTTCTGCGAAAAAATCGGGGTGAAAGTGCCTGCGCATTACGACGAGGAAACAGGAAAATACGTTCTTGATGTTCCGTTCCCGTGCAAGTTTGATCCTGAAAAGAAAAAATGGCTGTTTGACCAGCCGGATACGTGGGAAAACGTCGTGAAACGGTTTAAAGCCCGCGGTCCGCAAAATAAAGAGTTTGTGGAAAGAGTGCAAAAAGGATATTACGAGCTGGAGCAAGCACGAAAAGAGGTGGTATAACAATGGAATCCGTTTCCAACACAAAAGAAACGATCTGTTGGGAAGCGCTTACGGAAGTGATGGATCCTGAATTTCCTGTCAGTGTGGTGGATATGGGACTAATCTATGACATTAAAGAAAAAGACGGCACGGTTGACATCACGATGACGTACACCGCATCGTCATGCGCGTGCATGGAATGGATTGAAAGCGATATCCGTGACCGACTGCTGCAAGAAGATTTCGTTAACCACGTCAATATCCACGTCGTTTGGGATCCGGTTTGGACCGTTGACCGCTTAAGCGAAAAAGCAAAAGAAAAATTGAAATATTGGGGTGTGAGCGCGAAATGAACAACGAAAAACACGAGTATTACGTTTTTGCCCGGATCAATCGCGGAGATGACCTGATGTTTATCGGTTCCGTTGATGCCGACTCGGACAGCTTGGCCAAAATTTATGCAAACTTCACGTATGATGAAGAAGACTGGTTTGAAATGTTTGTCGTCAAGAAAGAGAACTTTTTGCCCGTCTCCCTTTCTGACGGTGTGATGAATTATGAATCCCGTATTAAAGGAGCTGAAGCGATATGAGCAAAAACGCGTTAATCACGTTGATTGAAGGCATTGCCGATAACAAATTCGTTTTAGGCGATCGTTTGGCGAAGGTGGGATTCAGCGCTCCGGATGTGGAATCGATGCTCGCTTCCATCGCAATGGCGCAAGGGGAATTAGGGCATGCGCGGCTATTGTATTGGTGGACGTTTGACTTGAACGGGCATGTTGGCAAAAAACCGGATATTAAAGGCGAAACCGGGAAATCGTTCAAAGCGGTTAGAGAGACGAACGGCTGGATTGAGTTAATCGCCAACTTTTATGTTATTAATCTCGCCATCGATGTCATCTTTGAATCGTTGGTGAATACGGATCACAAAGAGGTTGTATCCCATGTCAACAAGCTGTTTTTAGAGCATAAGGAACATTGCATCTACTCCGAGAACTGGGCGATCAAATTGCTTCGTGATCAAGGATCGGTGCCGAAACGATTTGAAAACGCGCTCCATCGCATCGTGCCTGAAGTCGAGCAATGGTTAAAAGAAATGGAGGAAACGGTTGAGTTATACCCGTATTTGTCCTATCGGGATTTGCTTGCCCGCTTCCAAAACGGCCTTCGACACGTTTGGCGGAAAGAGGCGGTGACCGATGCAAAATAATTACGATGAAAAGCCGCACTGCTCCTTTTGCCATTCTACCAATGTGCAGCTGATCGCGCCGTTTGGCACAGCACAATTGGTCAGACAGTTTTACTGTCATTCATGCAAAAGCGTGTTTGAATACATCCGCTGGCAAAGCGAAGAGCGGTCAGAACATGTGGGCCAATCAAGAAACTTCATAACAGGAGCCGCGCATACGCCGGCACAATAAGTGGCGCTTAATCTGTCAACAAGAAAGTGTCCCGAAATGTTCGGGACACCTTTTTCGCATTTACGCAATGCGACACGTCATGGTCAGGAACCGATGGTTTCCTCTCCCCGCTAAAGCGCCGCGTTCACAAAATTTCCTACTTGAACAACGCTTTCCTTGGCCGCGTTGGTGATGAAATCCACCGGCTTTTAAGACAGAGCAGGCTATATGGCCAAAAGAACTCGTTTTTAGGTCGGTCTTTTCGGCTGTTTATTCAAATGTAATTTCGTTCACCTTATTGGCGTCAAGCCGTTTGATGACTTCGACAAGCAGCTTGACCGTATTTTCATAGTCGTCGCGATGCAAAATGGCGGCGTGGGAATGGATGTAGCGCGTCGGGATGGCGATCGTCAGCGACGGAACGCCAATGCCGGTTAAGTGAATCGCCCCGGCGTCCGTGCCTCCGCCTGGCATGGCGTCAAAATGATACGGAATGTTCAGCTCCTCCGCCACTTCGATGACGAATTCACGCAAGCCGCGGTGCGACACCATCGTCGCATCGTACAAGACGATGTGCGGGCCGGCACCGAGTTTGCCCATCGCTTCTTTTTCCGAGACGCCCGGCGTGTCGCCGGCAATGCCGACATCAACAGCAAACGCGATATCCGGCTCGATGGACTGGGCGGCCGTGCGCGCGCCGCGCAAGCCGACTTCCTCTTGCACCGTTCCGACGCCGTATACGGTGTTCGGATGGTCAACCTCTTTTAACTGCTTGAGCACATCGATGGCGATGGCACAGCCAATCCGGTTGTCCCATGCTTTCGCTAGGAGCATTTTTTCATTGTTCAGTACCGTAAATTCGAAATACGGCACGATCATATCGCCCGGGCGGACGCCCCATTCCATCGCTTCCTCGCGGCTTGTCGCGCCGATGTCGATGAACATGTCTTTGATGTCGACCGGTTTTTTGCGCGCCTCCGGCGGCAAAATGTGCGGCGGCTTTGAGCCGATGACGCCGGTGATGTCTCCTTTTTTCGTCACGATCGTGACGCGCTGGGCGAGCATTACTTGGCTCCACCAGCCGCCGAGCGTCTGAAAGCGGATGAACCCTTTGTCATCGATTTGCGTCACCATAAAGCCGACTTCATCCAAATGGCCGGCGATCATCACTTTCGGCCCGCCTGATTTCCCTTCTTTTTTCGCGATTAAGCTGCCGAGGCCGTCGGTTGTCACTTCATCCGCATACGGGGCTATGTATGTCTTCATCACATCGCGCGCTTCCCGTTCGTTGCCGGGGACGCCTTTTGCATCGGTCAGCGCTTTCAGCATCGTCAACGTTTCATCCAACTTCGCCATTTTGGTACCCCTTTCCGTTTTTGTCCACTTTTTATTATACTTGAAAAGACTGGCGGTTGGCAAAATTCAATCATTCGCTTCCCGAAAGACAAACAAGTTAATACCGTTCGTTTTGCCGCTGATGATTCACTTCATTTTTCCGCCGGTACGCCGCTGTAATCTCATCCGGTGAAAACTTAAGCGCCGCCCCAAGGCGCAAATAGTCGGCAAACAGCCCCTCATACTCCTCGCGCCCCCTCGTTGCGCCAAACCGCTCGGCGGCGCGAAAGACGGCCAAAAACTGCTCGACAAGCGGCCGCTCGACAGCCGGAAGCTCTCGGCTTTCATAAAACAGCCCGCACTCCAATCCGAGCGACAGCAAAAAATGCAAACCGTCGACATACTCCTCGAGCACCCGTTCCGCCGGCGCCGGTGGCTTCACGCTCCAAAATTTAAAACAGCGCGTCTCGTTGGCCAGCTCTCCCAGCTCGACGAGAAAGGCGAGCAATTTTCGATTGAACAACGCTTCATGCACAAGACCGTGCTCTGTTTCAATCCGCTCGTCCAAGGCGCGCTGCATGTCGTAAAGCAAAAGCCAGTCCATGCTCTTTCCCCCCTTCTACCGCATCCACTTCCAATAGAAAAACACCTCCGCAGCCGCCAGCAGCGGCAACCCATAGCGAAAGACGCGATGGCGCGTCTTATGGCGGAATACATGCATCCCAACCGCTGCACCGATGGCCCCGCCCGCAAACGACAGCAGCCAAAGCGTCCGCTCGGCGATGCGGAAGCGGCGGCGCTTCGCCTTATATTTGTCAAGCCCCATCATGAAAAAGGCAAGAAGGTTCATCGCTATTCCGTATTGTACCATATCCATCCCTTTCCTTGACACGAAAAACCGTAGCGCTGACCGGCTTTCACGGTCCATTTCGTTGCCGAAGAAAAAACGGCCACCCTTCGTCAGGATGGCCATCACGGTTACTTATTCAAGTTCGCTTTCGCCAAGTCAGCGAGTTGGGCGAATGCCGCTTGGTCGTTGACCGCCAAATCGGCGAGCATTTTCCGGTTCACTTCAACGCCGGCCTGTTTCAAACCGTGCATCAAACGGCTGTACGACAAGCCGTTTTGGCGGGCCGCCGCATTGATGCGGGCGATCCACAATTTGCGGAAATCGCGCTTCCGTTGACGACGGTCGCGATACGCGTACATGAGCGATTTCATGACTTGTTGGTTCGCAACTCTATATAACGCGTGTTTCGCGCCGAAATACCCTTTCGCAAGCTTCAATACTTTTTTGCGACGTCTGCGCGTCACTGGTCCACCTTTTACGCGTGGCATAATCGTTCCCTCCTATGAATCGGTCATTATTTCAAGTTGTCAAGCATTTGGCGGATGCGTTTGAAGTCGCCAGGTGAAACAAGCGCCGCTTTACGAAGCTGGCGTTTTTGTTTTTTCGTTTTATTGGCAAACAAGTGGCTCGTATACGCATGGCCGCGTTTTAATTTGCCGCTCGCCGTTTTTTTGAACCGTTTGGCCGAGCCGCGGTGAGTTTTCATTTTTGGCATCGTAGTTCCTCCTTACTTGTTGTCGTTTTTCGGTGCCAGCACTAAAAACATGTTGCGCCCGTCCATTCTCGGCGCCGTTTCGACGACCGCGATGTCGGCGCACGCTTCCGAGAAGCGGTCAAGGACGCGCTGCCCGATTTCTTTATGGGTGATCGCCCGCCCTTTAAAGCGGATCGTCGCCTTCACTTTATCACCTTTTTCCAAAAACTTGCGCGCGTTGCGCAGTTTCGTGTTAAAGTCATGCTCCTCGATCGTCGGGCTGAGGCGCACCTCTTTAATGTTGATCACCTTTTGCTTTTTGCGCGCTTCTTTTTCTTTCTTTTGCTGCTCAAAACGGAATTTGCCGTAATCCATAATGCGGCAAACGGGCGGTTTGGCGTTCGGGGCGACAAGCACGAGGTCCAAGTTGCGTCTTGCCGCGATCTCGAGCGCTTCTTGCTTCGACTTAATGCCGAGCTGATCGCCGTTTTGATCGATTAAGCGCACTTCCCGGGCACGGATTTGTTCATTGATAATAAAATCTTTGCTAATAATGAGCCACCTCCAAGGTTTTTTCCGACTGGCTTGTTTGCCGACAGAATCCCGCTCCTAACGAAAAAGCGCGGATGCATAAAGCACCCGCGCACGACGTTCGGACAAAAAAATCGGCGAACCGTAACAACCTGCCAACAGCCTTCTTGGCGTCGGTCAGGTGAGAAGCGGGTGCTTCTGCTTTTGTTACAAACAAGCAATCATTCCACTTTATACACTATACCACCTTGGCGATGGCATGTCAAGGAGCGGCTCTTGATAAACACAACGTCCTTTATTATAGCGAATCATTGCTTCATTGACAAGAGAAAACTTTTGATTTGTTGCCAAAAAGTTTTCGAACCCTTCTTTCCCCGTTTCTAGGGCAGCGCAGCCGTCCGCCTCGAAAAAATGCGGTCCGGCAGGCGGGCATGCCGCCTGTGGACCGCTGTCGGCTCATCGGCCTTTCGCCTGTTTTTGCTGCACATCTTCTTCCAGTATGGCGATAAACTCGCCAAGCGCCATCGTCCGGCTTTCTTTTTCGCCATAGCGGCGGACGTTAACCGCCCGCTCGGCCGCTTCTTTGTCGCCGACAACGAGCATGTACGGGATTTTTTGCATTTGCGCTTCCCGGATTTTGTAGCCGATTTTTTCGTCGCGCTCATCGACTTCGACGCGAAAGCCGTTTTCTTTTAACGTCCGTTGCACGTCATACGCATAATCGAGGTGCGCCTCCGGCGACACCGGGATCACCGTAACTTGCACCGGAGCGAGCCACGCCGGAAACGCGCCTTTGTATTCTTCGATTAAGAAGGCGACAAACCGTTCCATCGTCGAGACGACGCCGCGGTGGATGACGACCGGGCGGTGCGGTTTCCCGTCTTCGCCGATGTAGGTAAGGTCAAACCGCTCCGGCAGCAAGAAGTCGAGCTGCACCGTTGAGAGCGTTTCGTCTTTGCCAAGCGCTGTGCGCACTTGCACATCGAGCTTCGGCCCGTAAAACGCCGCTTCTCCTTCGGCTTCGTAGTAGTCAAGGCCGAGCTCGTCCATCGCCTCGCGCAGCATCCGTTGCGCTTTTTCCCACATCTCATCATCGTCATAATACTTTTCTTTATCATGCGGGTCACGGTACGACAGGCGGAACGAATACTCATCGAGCCCGAAATCTTTATACACGTCCAAAATCAAATTGACGACGCGCTTAAATTCGTCTTTGATTTGATCGGGGCGCACGAAAATGTGAGCGTCGTTGAGCGTCATGCCCCGGACGCGCTGCAGGCCGGTGAGCGCCCCGGACATTTCGTAGCGGTGCATCGTGCCGAGCTCCGCGATGCGGATCGGCAGCTCGCGGTAGCTGTGCAGCTTGCTTTTGTAAATCATCATATGGTGCGGGCAGTTCATCGGGCGCAGCACAAGCTGCTCGTTATCCATTTCCATCGGCGGGAACATGTTTTCTTTATAGTGATCCCAGTGACCCGATGTTTTGTACAGCTCAACACTGCCAAGCACCGGCGTATATACATGGTCGTAACCGAGGGCGATTTCTTTGTCGACGATATACCGCTCGATCGTGCGGCGGATTGTCGCGCCTTTCGGAAGCCAAAGCGGCAAACCTTGTCCGACTTTTTGCGATGTCGTAAACAAATCAAGCTCTTTGCCTAATTTGCGATGGTCGCGCTCTTTCGCCTCTTCAAGCAAATGCAAATAACGGTCCAACTCTTCTTTTTTGAAAAACGCCGTGCCGTAAATGCGCTGCAGCATTTTGTTGTTGCTGTCGCCGCGCCAGTAGGCGCCCGAGATGCTGAGCAGCTTAAACTCTTTGATTTTTCCGGTCGACGGCACGTGCACACCGCGGCAAAGGTCGAAAAACTCGCCTTGCTCGTAAATGGAAATCGTCTCGCCTTCCGGGATGTCGCGGATCAATTCGAGTTTGAGATCATCGCCGATTTCCTCATACCGGCCGATCGCTTCTTCCCGGCTCACTTCTTTGCGGACGATATCCAAGTTTTCTTTGACAATGTTGCGCATTTCCGCCTCAATTTTTGGCAAATCGTCCGGTGTCAGTTTATGCTCCATATCAATATCGTAATAGAAGCCGTTTTCAATAACCGGCCCGACGCCAAGCTTGACATTGCCATACAGCCGCTTAACCGCCTGCGCCATGAGATGGGCGGTGCTATGGCGCAAAATGTCAAGCGCCTCCGGCATGTCTTGGGTGATGATCACCAGCTCGCCGTCCTCATGAAGCGGCGTGCGCAAGTCAACAAACCGGCCGTTCAGTTTGCCGGCGATGGCTTTCTTTTTCAGCCCCGGACTGATCGAGGCGGCGATGTCTTCAGTCGATGTCCCGCGCGCAAACTCCTTTTGCGCCCCGTCCGGGAACGTAATGCGGATCATGTCTGGCATCGGCAATCACTCCTTTGTCATGATGATGAAAAATAAAAAAACTCCTCCCTCAAAAGGGACGAGTTTTCGTCGCGGTTCCACCCTTCTTCCCATGGCAACAGAACGCCATGGCTCAACACTTGTAACGGCCGTAATGCCGGCGGCAACTACTGGGCGTTCCGTTCGCTGCCGCAGCTCTGAGGGGGTAAGCACATTTTTCGTGTTAGGAAGGTTCCAGCCGCTGCCTTCCCTCTCTGGAAACCGTAAAAATGCGCCCGTGTCCTCGTCATCGCTTGTCTATGAGGTTATTCATGTACGACATTATAGCGGAACCGAAAAGAAAAATCAAGATTCTTCCCAATTTCCGGCGTTAGCGGCAAACGGCCGGGAAAAATCGGCGCGGCGGCGCAGGCAAAGCCGCTCTTGAAACACGTTTTGCAGCGTCTGCACCATGCCGTCATCCGGATGGTCGGTGTATAGTTCGATTTCCGCCGGGGCAAGCGAAACAAGCGGCGCCAACACGGAAGAATCGATATACATCGGCTGGCTGACGACAAGATGACGGTCAATCAGTTGCTTCACCTCTTCGGCTGACAGCTCCCGCCGGTGACTGTCGTAAAACAAAAAGCGGGGTGGGTCATGCACCAAATATAGACGGAGACGTTTTGGCTCCCGTGCGGCTACACAGTCGCGCAGCATTTGCACAAAATTTTGATACTCTTGCTCGAGTTTGTATTCATCAATCGCCAGTTCGACATAATGTTGAAGGCGCTCTATGTATGGCCTGAGCCGGAACGTGGCAAACGACGAAAACGAAAACGACAGCCCGTCGCGCAAAAACGAAGCGAATGCCTCGCGCAGCAGCGCCATGCGCGAAGCGGCAAATCCTTCCCCTTTCCGGTAATCGCGCCGCTCGCCATCCAAAAACGAATGGGCGAGCGCTAAAATTTGCTGCTGTTCCTCGCGGTCGCGGAAATAAAAAACGTCGGAGATGATCGATAAAAGCAGCCGATCTTCTACACTTCCCCGCACAAACGCCGTCAAGACCGGTATGATATGCGCTTCAAGCACGTGCTTCTCCTCGCCATGTATGTAAACCGCCACGGTTTTGTTTCCGTCGCAAACGGCGTGAAACAGCGGACCGGCATCCCGTTTCCGTTCGTTCAGCAGCCAAAACAGCTTCTTCGCCTCGCTTGCCTCATCAAAATGGATTTCGATCACCCGCTGTCCCCCCTTAACCCGAAATCAATGCTTGGTTTATATATATGGGGACAACCGGCCGTTTAGACTAAAAAAAGCGCAAAGCTTAGCGTCGTTTCGCCGACATACGGCGGCACAAAAAAATCGGCACCCTGTTTTCGGGAGCCGTTGACAAAGAGCGGACAGATGCTAAGGGAACGCGGTGCGTTTATGATCCGCCTTGCTCGCGGCGGTTTGGTCCGGTCAGTTCAATCGGGTACGCCAAATAACGAATCCGTTCCATAATGCGCGCCGCTTTCACTTTCTCTTCCTCGCCGCGCTGTGAATACGTTAGATGATGGGCAAGCTGCTGCATATCAAAGTTGGACGTAAAAAACGTCGGCAAATTTTCAAACATCCGGTATTGCAAAATCGGGCCGAGCACATCGTCGCGGACCCAGCTCGACATCGCTTCAGCCCCAAGGTCATCGAGCATAAGCACCGGCACTTTTTTTACATAATCGAGCTTTTCGTTCATCGTCTGGTCTTGGAGCGAATGTTTCAGCTCGCGAAACAGCTCCGGCACATAGACGATGAGCGATGAGATTTTCCGCTTTGCCAGCTCGTTGGCGATCGCCCCGAGCAAATACGTTTTGCCGACACCAAACGACCCGTGCAAATATAACCCTTTCATTTTTTTCCCCGGCTCGTATTCTGTTACAAACTTCTCGGCGAACTTGATCGCTTTAATCCGCCCGTCATCGCTCAAATCAAGATCAGACAGCGAAGCGTGCAAAATTTCACGCGGCACGAACATGCTTTGAATGAGCGATTCCTGCTGTCTCCGCTCGTCCTCTTGCACTTTTTTCGGGCAGCGGTCGTACTCGGTGTCAATCCGCCCGGCGGTGATCACCAAGTTCGGACGATATCCCGGCAGCATGTTCGGGCATTGCCCGAGCCCCGGGCATTGGCGACAATGCCGGCTTTGCTCGATAAATTCATACAGCTTCATCAAGCCGCGGTCCACCATGTCATCGGACAACCGCTGCTCGTGCGCCCGCAAAAACGGCTGCACGTCCGGATGCGTCAAAATATAGCGCCTCATTTGTTCGTAACGCTGCTTAAATCCTTGGTTGCCAAGCAGCCGCTGCAACAAGTGGTTTACTCGTTCCATCGCTTTTACACCTACGATCCATCACGGTATTTTTTCAGCCGTTGCTCAAGCTCTTTGCGTGCCTGTTCCACATCAAAATCGTCATCATCCGGTTGGCTGTAGTCCATCTTCAGCCAGTCGGGAACGATTTCGGTGCGCACAACTTTGCGCACTGTCCGCGTTCCTTTTTCCTTTTCATTCGCCCAATTTTGATATGTCTTCGCTTCCTCTTTTGCCAGTTCCATCGCCTCTTTGACGGTGCGCACCTTTTTGCGCGCCCAATGACTAGCGATTTTTTCCACATATTTTTTTGATAGTTTCATATTCGTCCTCAGCATCACGTAATAAATCAACACATTGACGACACCAGGGAGGAGCTGCTGCTGAAACATAATGTCTTCAACGAGCTGCAAGTCACTTAGCGACGGCTCAGCGCCGCCTGAAATTTCTTTTAGCAGCTGGCGCGGGGAAATCGTCTCGAGCTGCTTCATGAGCTGTTCTTCCTTCGTGCGCGGTTCGACGCCCTCCATCGTCCGGTGGGCGAGCGGCTGCACCCGTTCAACAAGCCGCGGCGCGGCGCTGCCATGCTCAAGTTCATACCATTCGCGCGCCGCCTGGCGCAGCGCGTCAATATCGATATGGTACGCCGGATCGATGACGCCAAGGACGATTTTTTGCATGTCAAGAGGGGGAATGCCGTACAAAAATGCGAGCTTTTTGATCGCTTCTTTCACTTTCGCCGTCACCGCCCGACGCGGCACTATTTGCTTCGACAGTCCAGCAAAAAACAGTTCAAAATCAAACACGTCGTCATCGAGTGTATACGATGCCCCGTCCCGTCCGATGTGCACCCTCCCGTCCGGCGGCTCGAGTTCGTGCCCAGCCTCCTCACTGAAGCCGGCGACGATTTGTTCGGCTTGGACGGATGAAAAAACATCAGAAAACGAGCGCGTCACCCGGGTGAACTTCGTCTCGTCGACCGCGGGGCGGGCGAAAAACTCATTGAGTTGGGCAAACAAATGGCGTCCGACTTGCCGATACAAAAAGACCCCAAGCATTTCATCACGAAAAAACTGATCGGGCGCCAGCGGTGGACGCAGCTCGTAAAGAAACTGTTTCAGCTCTTCCGTTTCCAAAGCGCGGACGTACGTGTTCAACAACCCGATTCCTTCCAGCTTCAGCCGTTCGCTGTAAATGTCCGGAAGCCCGCATTGCATCAGCGCCATCAGTCGGTGATGGGTCGCTTCCCGGCCGCCGAGCAGCTCAAGTTCCCCCCAAAGCGTCATATAAAGCGCGAGCGCGCGATGGCCGATGAGCGGCTGATAGAGCATCGTCAACACTTTTCGATCGACATCGTGCAATACGCCGCGGCTTTGCACCGTGTACCGGTCGACAGCAATCAATTCCTTCCAATGGTGTTCCATCGTTCCGACCTTCCGTTTCGCCGTATTCGTTTCAATCCGCCTCTCCCCTTTCCCGCCCGAAAAACCGTTGAAAAAAGGGCTTGTCGCCTAACGCCAAAGCCCTTTTTACCGCTGTCCTTTTTTGATCAACTCTTTTAGTTCTTCAATGAACACATTAATGTCTTTAAACTGCCGATAGACGGAGGCGAAGCGGACATAAGCCACTTCGTCAATGCGCGACAGCCGCTCCATGACCATTTCGCCGATCGTTTCGCTTTTCACTTCTGATACGCCTTGATTGCGCAGTTCGCGCTCGATTTCCTGCGTTACCTTTTCCAGTTCTTCGAGCGCCACCGGACGCTTTTCGCACGCTTTAATCAAACCGCGCAAAATCTTTTCGCGGCTGAACTCTTCACGGGTTCCTTCTTTTTTCACCACGATGAGCGGCGGCTCCTCAATCCGCTCAAACGTTGTAAACCGATAATGGCATTGTTCGCACTCCCGCCGGCGGCGGATCGAACGGCCTTCCTCGGCCGGGCGCGAGTCAAGCACGCGCGTGCCTTGATAATGGCATGACGGACATCGCATAACATTCACTCCGTTTGTCTTCTTCTTTTCTATCATACCGGAATGACGGGAAGCAGACAAGCCATAGTTAGCTGTTTAACCCGGAGCCGATATATGGCAGGCGGGCATCAAGCTTCCGATACAGTTCAAGGATCACCGCCCGACTGCGCCCGAAATCAAACGGCAACAGCTTCGTCTCGGTCGTCACCGAAAAGTCGACTGCCGTTTCAAACGGCCGGACCGAAACAACGGTAGCGACGATAAACAGCTTCTTTCCCCGCCGCGTCTGGGCGCAAAGTTCGCCGCGCTCCTCGGAAACGGAAAGCAGCTCGGCGTTGGGCAACGACGAGAGCTGCTCTTTGACCGCATCCATGACTGCGCGGTTGGCCGCTTTGTAATAATGGCTCCGCAACTCCGGATCTTCATGGGCTTCTCTCGTCTCGCAATGGTTCGTCAACGCATACTTCAACTTTTTCCACACGCTCATCGCCACGTCTCCCTAGTCGTTCTTTTTCTTTCATCATACCATGATTTGCGCCGGCGTTGTACCGCCGGAAACCGAAAGAGTAAAAAAAGGAGCGTTTTGCTTACGCTCCTTTTGGTTCCGTCGTTATAGGATTACAGCGCGTGCGCCTTTTTCACTTCGATTGGACGCATGCCGCGCGGCAGTTCGATCGTTTCCCGCGTTTGCGCGCCGAGCTTTTCGGCGATGTAATCAGCGGCAATCGTCGGGTCTAAATGGCCGCATGTATACACATCAATGCTCGCATAGCCATGTTCAGGAAACGTGTGAATCGTTAAATGAGATTCCGAGATAATGACGACCCCGCTTACGCCTTGTGGAGCAAATTTATGGAACGCGACTTCGCGAATCTCTGCCCCCGACTTTAATGCGGCGTCAACAAACGTTTTTTCAATAAAATCGATATCATTCAGTTTGTCAAAGTCGCATCCCCAAAGTTCCGAGATAACGTGACGACCCATCGTATCCATGCAAAGAATCCCCCTTTTAACCAATTTTCTCAAATAAAAAAACAGATTGTCGTTTGCAAAATGGCATGTATAACTACCACGGGGGAAAGTTAGTCCTAAGAGGTCCTAACCCTTTAAGTAGTCACATTACCTTTGCCGTTAAGAAGTTCACGAGACATAGTATACTTTGTTTAGGGGGTTTTTGCAACATGCTTTTTTAATTTTTTTTACATAAGAAAAGGAAAAACGTCCAAGCCAGCCGGCGCCGGGCGGAACGCTTCCGAAAACGGATTTGACGGGTCTTGCGGTGCGCCAAGGCGGCCGGCCATTGAACGCCCCCTCCTGTGCGCCCACGCCAGAAGGGAGGCTTCCCGATTCGGGATCATAAAATAACGCCGGCGGAAGCCGGCGGAATGGTTACGCATTAACATGAAGCTGTTCGTTCATTTTGGCAGCGACAAGACGAGCCAAGTCGACGACGCGGCACGAATAGCCCCACTCGTTGTCATACCAAGCAAGCACTTTCACTTTCCGCCCGTCGATGACCATCGTCGACAAACCGTCAATGATCGCGGAATGCGGGTTCGTGTTGAAATCGATCGACACGAGCGGTTCCATCGTGAAATCTAAAATGCCTTTCAGCGGACCGCCCGCTGCGCGAAGCAGCGCCTCGTTCACCTCGTCAATCGTCACATCCCGTTTGACGTCGACGACCAAATCGACAAGCGACACGTTCGGCGTCGGGACGCGCAGCGCCATGCCGTGAAGCTTTCCTTTCAAATGCGGCAACACTAAGCCAAGCGCCTTCGCCGCCCCGGTCGTCGTCGGAATGATGGATTGTGCGCATGAGCGGGCGCGGCGCAAATCTTTATGCGGATTGTCAATATTTTTTTGATCGTTCGTATAGGCGTGAACGGTCGTCATCAATCCGTTTTCAATTCCGAACGCTTCATCAAGCACTTTCACGACCGGGGCGAGACAGTTCGTCGTGCATGAAGCATTCGAAATGATGAAATGACGGTCGAGATCCAACATTTGTTCGTTGACGCCGACGACGATCGTCACATCCTCATTTTTGCCCGGAGCCGTTAAAATGACGCGCTTCGCCCCGGCATCTAAGTGGAGGCTTGCTTTTTCGCGGGCGTTAAATTTGCCGGTCGCTTCAATCACGATATCGATATCAAGCTCTTTCCACGGCAGTTGCTGCGGGTCGCGCGAGTTCAATAACCGCACTTTTTTGCCGTTGACAAGCAGTCCGTCTTCCAAAGCGGCGACATCGCCGTCAAATTTGCCGTGGTTGGAGTCGTATTTCACTAGATGGGCTAACGTTTCCGGCGGATAGCTGGCATTGACCGCCACAATCTCAAGATCAGGAGAATCGATGGCTCTCCGGAATACCATCCGTCCAATTCGTCCGAATCCGTTAATCGCCACTTTCGCCTTCATTCACCTTGTTCTCCCCTCATATATGTTATACTATTTTCCTGAACCTGTATAAATAGTATATCATATTTTTCAAAAATGTGGAGAACAAAATAACAAAAAACAAACAAAAAAGACGCCTATTTTTCCAAGGCGTCCCACTGCTGTAAAATCGACAATAGCTGCCGGCGCGTCTCTTCGATGGTTCCGTTATTGTCAATGACCGCATCGGCCCGTTTCACCTTTTCCGCCATCGGCCACTGGGCGCGGATGCGGGCGAGCGCTTCCTCTTTCGTAAAACCGTTGCGCGCCATGAGCCGGCGGAGCTGCACGTCATCATCGACATACACGACAAGCACTTTATCCACCCAGGCCGTCAGCCCGCTTTCAAATAACAGCGGGATATCTAATACGATCGTTTTTGCCCCCGAGCGGATGTGCGCCTCTTTTTCCGCGAGCATTTTCCGGCGCACGGCCGGATGGACGATGGCGTTGAGTGTTTTCCGCGCTTGTTCATCATTGAACACGATCGCCCCGAGTTTGGCCCGATTGATGCTGCCGTCATCCTGTAACATGTCCGGGCCGAAAGCCGCGACGATTTGCCGGTACGCTTCCTCTCCCGGTTCGACAACCGCGCGCGCCGCCTCGTCCGCGTCAATGACCGGAAGGCCGAGCTCGCGCATCATGGCGCTGACCGTGCTTTTGCCGCTCGCGATCCCACCGGTCAACCCGATCGTTACTGCCATTTGCCGTCTCTCCTTTTTGCCTGCCGCCTACCGCTGGCAGCGCGGACAATAGTGCGTGCCACGGCCGGCGACAACCGTTTTTTCAATCGGGGCGCCGCATCGTTTACACGGCTCCCCTTTGCGGCCGTATACGAACAAACTATGTTGAAACGTGCCCGCTTCCCCTTGTGTGTTCACATATGTGCGCACCGTGCTTCCCCCTTTCATGACCGCCTCCCCGATGGTCGCGACCATTTGTTCATGCAGCCGTTTGATTTCTTCTCTTGTCAGTGAAGCAGCCGGCCGGTCGGGAAGAATGCCGGCGCGAAACAGCGATTCGTCAACGTAAATGTTGCCAAACCCGGCGACGACTGTTTGGTCAAGCAGCAACGCTTTTACGGCCCGCTTCGTTTTCGCGGCCCGCTCGGCCAATATGGCCGGGGAAAACGCCGGAGAAAGCGGCTCCGGCCCTAATTGATCAAGCGGCGGTTGGCGGTCTCCCTCCTCCTTCGGATACACATGCATCGTCCCAAACTTGCGCACATCGCGGTAGCGGAGTTCGTTGCCGTCAGTAAAACAAAACACGACATGCGTATGCGGATCGAGCGGTTCGTGTGCATTGGCGACAGTATAGCGCCCTTCCATGCGCAAATGGGAGACGAGCATATCCCGGTCAAGCAAAAACTTCAAAAATTTCCCGCGCCGCTCGATGCCGCGCACCGTCTGCCCGGCGAGCCTGGCGGCAAACGTCTCCGGGTCTTGCGGGTGACGGATGATGTTCGACCAAAAAACACGAACATCCGCAATCGTTTTCCCGACGACAAGCGGCAAGAGCGTGCGGCGGATTGTTTCCACCTCCGGCAATTCCGGCATCACATCCCCTCCTTTCC